>NZ_VHKL01000007.1 GCF_007474605.1 Rhodoligotrophos appendicifer
TTGCCTTCCATATCGCTATGATCGCATCGAGTTCGGCCGAACTCATGTCGCCGCGTATCTCGGGAACCTCATTGTCAGCGAAGTCGTCAACTCCATTTTCGCTGGCGAGCGCTTCGGTAATCCGTCTCCGCAAGCCACGTCGTTTGGTACGGCGGGTGTTGGCAGCCCACTCCCGATCAGCGGTTCGGACGTCACCAATTTTGAGGTGACCCTTAGAATTCCGCACCACGCTGGCTCTGAGCCGTCCGCTTTCGATGGCGTTCTGCACTGCCTTTAAGGAGCACCCTCTGTGGCGAGAATAGGCACGCAAAGACGTCTGTTCTGATCCGCTCACTACCGTTTCCTCCCACCGAAAATTGACTACTGACGACCCAAAAAAAATACCTGGAACAGAAGAGCAATCGGCCCTCGAATTACCGCCGATGGGGGTGTTTCGAGAAGTACCTTGGCCTATGGGGGTGGGGCCGGCACGGGGTTTTCACCCCTCCTTGATTGCAGCCCTTGGTCCAGTGCAGCCTATAGGCGAGTTGCGGTTGGCGCGGTTAGTGAGGTCCGTTTCCCATCGCCCTTACGTACATGTCAGGTGCATCACTCACATACCATGTCATTCTGACAGTTTCCCACGTGTGACCAAAAACCAACCGCTAGAACCGCTGCAACCGCAACCTCACGATTTCTCGCGCTCGACAAACCATCTCACGGGGTGACCATGGCTATCCCCCCTGCCCTCGAGCCTCAGCCCATGCGCGATCCGGCCCTTGGTGCGTGCTAACCACTTCCCAAAGGACCGGGCGTCCAAAGCGCCTCTTACCGAGCTGATGGGAACGACGGCTTCACGCAGTCTGGATAGCGCCAATCCTGCGACGTTGGCGAATGTGCGTCCTCATAGATAATGTTGCGCTCTCCGCACTTTGCGATCACTTCGGCCGCCGTATGGCCGTTCTGAACCCCGGTGCCCAGGCTCTCGCTCCAAGCCGCTAAGAGCGCCGAGAGGATCTGTAGTTCAGGATCTTCATCACGAGCGGTCCGCATGCTGCCGACAGGGTCGGGACAACCAAGCCAGATCAGCGCGGACCGCACGGTATCTGACCAACCTTCGAACGATGCCAATGCCGGTGCCCGCTCAGGCCGCCCGGCGACGATATACGCTCGGATCACAGTCAGGGCGGCGGCCACATAGCGCCCACGGCTGGCCATGACGGCGGCCACTGGATTTTCCTTGAAGGGCCGCATCTCTGGGCGTTCCACGCGGGCGTCGAGAGAACATAGCAACACGCGCCTGGTCATATCTCCGACTAGCCGCAGGTTATTTCCGGTTGCGAAAACGGTTGCCCGGTTCATGAGGCGTTGGTTCTCTGACCTCCCCAGCACCCTCGGCTCGACGATCGGCCGTTCGATAAGCTGGCAGAGGAAGTCGCCACCAAGCTCACCATTAACATTGTCGATGCTGACGATCGGCCGACCCGCGATTGCCGCGGCGACAAGGCGCTTTTCCGTCTCTTCCTCGGTTCGGCCGGCTGCCATGACTGGGCACACCTGGCCAAGGGCGATCGCCGAGGCGGTGTCGAACAAGTACGACTTGCCTGTCCCCGCTGTCGGCGCCCTTGCCGCGTGCATGGGCGCCGCGGTGAACGCCCCCCGCACCACAGGCGTGATGAGGGCCGACAGCGCGACGCTCTCGCTTTCAGGATCCACGAACGGAAACTCGGTCAGCAGGCTTTTCAGCAGCAGCAACGCCGCGTCCGCGTCTTCTAAGTCAGGATTTGGAGGAATTGACGGCATGGCCGGTGGCGCCGTGAGAATAAGTCTCGTTTCAGGATCATATCCGGGCTCAGATAGAATAGTGCCGTCCGGTCGAAGGGTCGGGGTGGTGATCACGCCCGCGACGGCAGGAAACTGCCAATGGCCGAAGCGAGCGTTTATGGTTTTCGCAACATCTACGGGAGGATCCGCCGCCACCCAACGGGCCCTGCGGGCGTCATATTTTTCCCACGTGATTTCTTGGCAGAGCACGAAGCGCAGATATGTGTCGTCGACACTCTTGAGCTGAGCCGTCTTCGTCCGACGATTGTTCGAGGCATCCACTTCCTCGGTGACCGGCCGCACGAGCAGCATGCCGCGCTGATAAATCTCCACGCTGGCCGCCAGAAGAGCCTGTTCGGCTTCGGTTGCCATGTCGGCGAGTCGACCACCCGCAATCCGAACCGTGCGCCTTCCGCCTTGATCGTCGATGGGCGGAGGCGCCTGCTGTTCCCGGGCTGCCTGCTCAAACTCGTCAGGCGTGACCATGGCTGTTTTCAGCCATGCCAACGTGCTTTCCGGAGTCCAGCCTTCGTCAACGGCGTCGGCCGCGTCCCATCCATCTTTCCGACCCGCGGGCGGCAACAGGAGCCGAACCCCCGATGCCCACGGCGTCAGTATTTTGGCGATGGCAAGCGCAGCGCTGTGACCGGGTTCGTCGGCGTCCGGCCAGATGACGATTTTCCGACCCTTCAGCGGGGCCCAGTCGGCATGTCGGACCGCCTTGCCGCCGCTCGGCCAGGTCACAACCACGTGCTGCGGAAACAGCTGCCGAGCGCGGTCGGCGCACTTCTCGCCCTCGACGATGATCACGTTCGCCCGAGGCGATGCGGCCAAGTGCTCGAGTCCATAGAGCGGGCGAGGCTTTGCGAATGACATCCAGCGCCAGGCGCGTTTGCCGTCCGGACCGGCGCAATAGGACTGCGGCAGCACTTCCTTGCCGCCATCGGGCATATCGAACCGGCAGATGTGCCCGAGCAGGCGGCCCTCGGCATCGCGGTACGCCCATGACGTCGTGTGCTTCCCGAAGTCCCGGTGGCTCCGCAGGGGCTCTCCAGCGCTTTCCGGCACCGGATGCACGGGCGTCCACGCCTGGCGCTTCGGCGCCTTCTCCCGAGCCTCGGCCTGCCGAGGTTCGGGCAACAGACTGCCACCGAGGATCTCGGCGAGCGCGACAGCAGCCTCTCCCTGCTTGACGCCAGTCATAGCGGCGTAGAGGCTGATCGGATCGCCGCCCTGATGGTTTGCTGCGAAGTCTGCCCACTTTCCCGTCGTGATGTTGATGCTAAGGCTTTCGCCCTTTTCTCCCTGCAGGCTTCCAACCTTGAATTCGTGACCGTAGACTCGGCCGCCCGGGAACCATTGCCGGAGCAACCCCGGGTAAGCTGCGAGCGCGGCGGCCCCTATCGCCTTGAATTCCACGTCCACGATATCCCCCGACCGTCCGGTTTGGCTTGCACCGACCATGATGTTTTAGTGAATCCAATCGGATCGCCCAAAAAAGCCGTCGTCGGGACCTGTGAACGTTTCTTCCCAGGGGCCCCGGTTAAACTCCCAGAAGCTCACTAAGCCGCTGTAGTCTAAATTTGGAAAACCCGGCTCATCCGGCACCGGCTCTGAGGGGTTTAAGCATCCCGCCATAAGTAAGCGGTCAAAAGCGATAATATTGAAATCTATACCGGTAGTCGAAGTCCAAAATTCGATTTCGAAATCTCCATAGAAACACCGCTCAAAATCGTCTTTAAATTCTCTCTTTTTACAAAATACACTGTCTGCAGGCGAGACATGGTTCCGTTTGAGTTTTGGATTTGCGTAAATGCCAAGCAGTTTTGGCGTGATTTTCGATAGGGCAGCATTTTGACTGAGTCTTGTTGCCCGGCGCTTCGGCGGTGCGAAGTGTTGAATGGCGGAAATGATGCTGCCAAATGCTGTTCTGGCTTCACTTTTTGAAAGCATGCGATCCATTGCCGTCACTCCGCAGCAGCGCTGGCGTTGACGGTGTGCTCGTCGAGATACCGTTCTAGATCGGAGCGGCGGTAGACCACCTTGCGGCCGATCTTCACGTAGGGGATTCGCACATGGCCAGTATGTCGCCACGTGCTCAGGGTCCTCTCGGTCACCCCGATAACATTTGCTGCCTGCTCAGTATTGAGCAAAGCGTTTGTAGCGGTGTTCATCGACCAGTCTCCATCTGTTATGATGGATTACACTCTGCGCCGACGCTCTCGACTTGTCGGCTCCCTCTATTTTTCAGGTTTTTCAGGGAGAAGGGCGCGGGCCTCCGGTGAGTTGAGAAACCTTTTTATATTTGCGTAGGTGCCCCGGCGTTCGTTGAACCACTTCCTGACGGTTTCAGACGAGACGTGAATCCCTAGTTCTTTCTCGGCCCAATCTGCTGCCATTTGAAAGGCGTACGGATGATTGGGACCGGGTTTTTCCTTGGCTCCATATTTTTGCTTCGCCATGAACGCGGCATGGGCAACTAAACCCTGTCTAACTTTTTCGTGGCCGCTAAGCTTATTGGCATGAGGTTTTTTCGGTCGGCCGACCTTCGCGCGCCGGAGGAGCCACGATCTGATTTTTGGATGTACCGGCTCGCTGCCTGCCATCATCATGTCGCAGATGCTCAAGAGCAGTTTCTCAGCTTCATCATCTCCACTGTCTGCATGCGCAATCAGCAGCCATGGCAACTTTGGTCCGAGTTCGAGGTGGCGCTGGCGAACCGTCTCATCGTCCGCCACTGACCATTCCCACTCCATCATTCCGCAGCCTCCGCGGCAGATCGCGGATTGCGGCCGGCCTTCTCGAGGATCCTGGTTTCGATCTTCACCATGGGCTCACGCATGCGCTCCACGTCGGCACCGACATACCCAAAAGTCACGTCGCCGCTGAGATGGTTCATCAAGCGCTTTAGAGTAAACATGCCGACGCCGACCGCGTCTGCGACCGTGGCAAAAGTGCGTCGAAGGTCGTGACATCTCACACTGGGGACGCCCGCTCTCGCCCCGATTCTGCGGACGGCCTTGCCGGGAGCGACGAAGTGCCCTTCACCACGCGCAGCCGGAAACAGCCATTCGGACCTGAACGCATGCGCAGCAGCCACACGCCGTTCGAAAATCGACAGCAGGTGCGGACCGAACGGCAAAACGTGGGGCCGACCATTCTTCGTCTCTCTGATCGTGAGTGTTGCGGCATCCCTATTCACGTCTTCGGTTCGCAGCCCGGCCGCCTCATTGCGACGCAGCCCCGTGAACGTCAGCACCTCGAGATAATCCGCGGCAACAGGATTTAGAACTCGATCCGCGTCGAGTGCGTCGAGCCACGCGCCGAACCGATCCTCACTGATGAAAGTCTCACGCCTCACGATCCTGCTCACGGCCAGGCGCCGGCATGCCGCTGCCACGGGGTTTGCCAGCAGCAGCGGCCGGCCATCCGGATCAGTCAGGTGGTCGACCGCATAGTTCATCACGGCCCGCATCACACGAGCCCATGAGCGCGCTACGCCCTCCCCGCCCCGCACGATTACCCAGGTGACAGAGCCGCCCGTCTTTTCCCCGGTGGTGCGCTGGCGAATGAGGTTGTACTTACGCTCGAATTCCTCTCTCGTGAGGGTCGAAAGCGGTCGATCCAACCAATCGCCGGAATGCAATTCGATCACATCCCGATAGTCGGCGGCTGTCCGTTGCTTCATTTCATGGTTGCGCTGACGGTGAGCGATATAGGCCTCAAGGGTTTGTCGCAATGTCTGCGTAGAGGCGCGCTTGCCACGCATCTCCGCGACGACAGATTTCCCCTCTTCCATCGTCCCGGCATGTTTCGCTGCTGAGCGCCGGGCTGCCTCGACTGACAATGCGGGGAACCGCCCGAGCTTGATCCGCTCCATTCGCCCGGTGCCTCTTACGCGCCGGCGCAGATAGAACGTCTTGGTTCCCCCAGCGGTAATGAGAAGTTCCAGACCTGCTGCCTTGTCGTCGGTGTAAGCAATCCGGTTTTCCGGGACTGGAAGGCCTTCGATGGCAGACTTGGTGAAGTGGATTTTTGGCATAGCTCGGACTCCGTTGTCACAGGCCTGTCGGAGCTGTTGTCACACTAGTTGTCACGAGATAGGGTCGAACTAGACCGAACAGCAGCGCTCGCCATCGAACCAGGAGTGACCAGTAAATCGCCAAAAATCAAGGAAAATTAGCCTTCATCGATCTACAGAGATGACCATCGTTCATCATCGAATATCGGCGCGGAGGATTTGTAATCAGGGGGTCACGGGTTCAAATCCTGTTGCCGGCACCAATGCCCAGGCGTCTTTACAGTTTGGTTCTCCTCGGCCGACACACCAGGTGAAGGAGCTTAAACCTCAAGCGGCGTCCTTCCTATGGTTGTGGGCAATAGGATTGATTCTCTCGACACTTCGCTCCACTGTCCCCTGCAAAGTCGAGCGCCAGAACCGGGCTGACTTCACGCAAGGATCACATCCATGATTAAAGTAGTGGACTCGAAAAGGCTTCCGCGGACCAAGGTTTGGGGCGACAATGATCCATCGGTGAATTGGGCCGGTGCCTTCGCCCTCTGCGGTGGCAACGGAAGCACCCAATCCTCGACCATCGTCTATGAGATCGAGCCCGGTCACCGCCTCGGATGGCACACGGATGCGACAGAGGAGACACAGTATATCCTCGCCGGGACGGGTGAGTTGCAGATCGAAGATGGTAGCGTTCACGCCGTCGGAGCCGGAAGTGTCTTTGTCCTGCCCACTCCCATCAAACATGACCTCGTCAATACAGGAACCGAGACGTTGCGTGCCGTGGCTTTCTTCGCGGCCGCCATGTTCACTCAAACTTTCGATGATGTGATGATGCCTCCAAAATCGCACATCCTCGGCACGCCTAACCGAGACGGGTGATCCACCGATGGCAATCACGCCAGCGTCGTGACACTTCGTTGAACACAGAGCTCAAAAAAGAAGGGTCGTAAATGGCCCTTCAGTTTTTCTAAGCGGCCCGCCGGAGCGATCTACTTCTGGAGCTCAGTCCAGATCCTCGTATAGAGGGCCTGCGCTTCCGGGGGGCACATGAACTGGAGCTCTCCTTTTGACTTGAACTCCTCCGGTACATTTACCTCGGGCGCGGCCTCCATATCCTTCGGCATGAATTTGTCCGATCCTGAGATGCCGTTGGCGTAGCGGTGGAAGGCCGATAGCCCCGCCGCAATCTCGGGATCCATTATGAAGTTCTGAAAGAGCTTGGCATTTTCAACGTTCTTGGCATCCTTCAGCACCACGACATTGTCACTCCAGTACACAAATCCCTCTTTCGGATAACCGTAATGAATTGAGGGATGAGCCAAGCGCTGGCGCAATGCCGAGCCGTTCCAGTCGCTGGTGGCCTTGAAGTCCCCTGCCCCCATTTTTTCAATCGTGTTGTACTCCATTGCGATCCAGTTCGGCTTTGCCGCCACCAGAAGGTCGCGAACTTTCTTCAGCACAGTCTTGTCGGCCGTACACTGATCGCCACCGACATATTTAATGGCACCGAACATCACATCATTCATTTCGGGAACGACATTGACCTTCCCTTTGAGCTCTTCGGGGGTCTCAAAGATGATGCCCCAGGTGTTGATGTCTCCCTTGTAGACTTCGGTATTAACCGCCACACCGACAGTCCCAAGCGCCCATGGCACCGAATATTTGCGGCCAGGATCAAATTCGGGATTGGCCCAATCGGGAGCGACGTTCTTGAAGTTCTCCATCCCGTTTGGATCGGTCTCAAGCAGCAAGCCTTCCTTGATCCAGATCGGGAGATAGTTCTGCGACGGCACGGCGATATCAAAGCCCGTGCCCCCCTGCCTCACTTTCGCAAGCGCCGTGTCGTTGGAGTCATAATCTGTGATCGTGACCTTGACGTCGTATTTCTCTTCAAACTTCTTGATGACGTCAGGGCTTGTATAATTCCCCCAGTTGTAGATGTTCAACTGCCCGGCGGCAGACGCGGTGTTCGTGGCGGCCACGAGTGCGATCCCAAAGGCAGCTGCTGTTTTCATCCAGGTCATCGATTGCCCTCCAATTGACCTCAGTCCCGCTTCCTGCTGACGAAGAAGAACAGCGTCACGATGCCGACCGAAAGCAGGAGGAAAGCGGTCGATATCGCGTTTATCTCTGGCGTTATCCCTCGTCGGATCTGGCCCAGCATGTATGTGGGGAGGGTGTCCTGCCCGCCTGACTTCACAAATTCAGTGATGACCACATCATCCAGAGAGATAACAAAGGCCAACATAAAACCCGCTAGGATCCCCGGCCATAGAAGTGGCAGAGTGATCCGGTGGAAGACCTTCCATGGCGTCGCATAGAGATCGGCTGCCGCTGTTTCGAGCGTAAGATCCATATTCTCGAGCCGAGCACGGATAGGCAGATAGGCAAAAGGAATACAAAAGGCTGTATGGGCCGCAATCAAATAGCCCAAGCCGGAATAGCCGGTCGCGATTTTAATCCGTGAAAAAAAGATCAGCAGGGCCACGCCCGTTACAATCTCAGGCACCATGAGCGGCTGGTTAAGCATCGCATATTTTAAAGTGAGGCCTGGGTAAGGCGCAGTCCGCGTTGTTGCCAGCGCTGCCATCATGGCAACAGTGGTGGCGAGAAGGGCCCCTAGTGCTGCGATTTGAAACGACCGCAGTGTGGCATCGATCACTTGGGCATTGTTCCACGCGGAGTGGAACCAGCGTAACGAGAAACCGCCCCATACCGCAGTCGAAGTTGCGGCATTGAACGCGTAAATCACCAACACGCCGATGGGCAGATAGAGCATAAGAAAGCACGCTGCCGCTATGGCCGTGAACCCCGGCTGGTGTCGAATTGCAAAGGGTTTAGCCATGCCGGATACCCGTGGAGCTGGCGTTGCGCACATAAAGAAGAAGCGCGGCCATTACGATCCCCATCACCGTAATGGAGAGAGCAGATCCAAGGGGCCAATTGCGGCCCTGCCCGAATTGCAATTCGATCAGATTGGACAACATCATATTCTTGCCGCCGCCCAAGACGCTCGGCGTGACATATGCCCCAACGGCGGGAATGAAGACCAGAATCGAACCGGCGATGACTCCCGGCTTCACCAAGGGCAGGATGATGCGCCGCAGAACCTGGGCGCGGGTGGCATATAAATCATAGCCAGCCTCGATAAGGCGGAAATCGAGCTTTTCCATACTGGCATAAATCGGAAGCACCATCAGGGGAAGGTAGACATAGGTCATGCCGATCAGGATCGCTGTATCGGTGTAGAGAATTTGTATGGGTGCGGAGATAAGGCTCAGCTTGGTGAGTGCCGTATTGATGATGCCTTCATTTCGAATGATCTGCAGGACGGCGAATGTGCGGATCAGAAGGTTCGTCCAGAACGGTATCGTGATGAGGAAAAGCCAAACATCACGGGTCTTCGGGTTGCGTGTCGAGATGAAATAGGCCGTAGGGAAGCCAAGGATTAGGGTCAAAAAGGTCGTCGCAAGAGCCAGTCTAACTGAGCGCCAGAAGATCGTTGCATGCGCAATTGCCATCGACAGAGTGTCATCGAAGATATCCCGCTCAAGAAAGACCGAGACCCACGCATCGGTCGAAAAACGCCATGCAACATCGCCGTAGGGACCCGGCGTCAAAAATGAATAGACCAACACGATCAGCAAAGGGCCTGTTGCGGCCAGCAAGATGATCAAAAGAGCTGGCGATGAAAGCAACCACCGGCGCCGGAGATCTTTACGATGAGCGGCCCTGGCTACCTGTTCCGCTCTATTCACACTCAATCTCGCAAAACTTGAGCAGCATTGTCGTCGATTAGGATGCCGACCGGGGATCCCGAGGCTATTCCCAAAGGCATGCCTCGACTGTTCTGGCGCCGAATAATGAAATGGTTGCCGTCCTCCAGACGAAGATGAAAATGGGTGTCCGTGCCCAAATAAACGATGTTCTCAACTTCACCCTTCAGAGTTCCCTGGGCACCTGGATCAATGAGCTGAGCATGCTCTGGACGGACGACAATCGTCACCCTGCCATCACGACTAAAGCGCTCCGGTAACGCCGCACAAATTTCCGCACCCGAAAAAAGCCTTACCGTCGCTGTGGCACCGGACCGTGCAAGAATTTCGGCCGAAAGGAAATTCGTCTCACCAATGAAGTCGGCTACGAACCTCTCCGACGGTCTGTCGTAGATGTCTCGTGGCGTACCGATCTGCAGGATTTTCCCGTTCGACATCACTGCAATCCGATCTGACATGGCAAGGGCTTCTTCCTGGTCATGGGTCACGAAGATGAATGTAATTCCCGTCTCATGCTGAAGCCTCTTCAGCTCAATTTGCATCTCTTTGCGCAGCTTATAGTCGAGAGCCGAGAGCGGTTCGTCCAGCAACAAGACCTTTGGTTGCGGCGCCAATGCCCTGGCAAGTGCCACACGTTGCTGCTGACCGCCGGAAATCTGGCTTGTACTTCTCGACGCAAGCTCCTCCATGCGGACCAGCTTCAGCATCGCAGAGACCCGGTCACTTACCTCGGCCCTTCGCCGTCCCAGCATCTCAAGGCCGAACCCGATGTTCTCCGCCACGGTCATATGGGGAAAGAGCGCATAACTCTGGAAAACAGTGTTAACCGGTCGCTTGAAAGGCGGCAGCAAAGCGATATCCTCGCCGTGCAGCAATATCTGTCCGCTGGTCGGATAGTCGAAGCCGGCAATCAGCCGGAGCAGCGTTGTCTTTCCGCAGCCAGATGGCCCCAGGAGGGTGAAGAACTCATTTTCTCCGATGGCGACAGAGACATCAGCAAGCGCCACTACGGGTGCAGCTGAGGTGCCGAAGACCTTGCGCACGTCGCGAACGTCGACTGCAATCCTACTTGGCAGGTCCGGCACTCACCACCCCATAAGGCCTTCTTGATGAGCCCGTTCTTCGGACGGTTCCCCATCGAAAGATTGTCATCACAGGATGATTAACTTGGCAACTAAGCAGTTCGACAGGTCTCGGCCTGTCTCACCAAACTGGGCCTCGCCTCATGGCCCACCGCCGTGCCCATTAGGCCCATCGACTTGGGTCGGCGATGATATTGTCTGTTCGCAAAACCAGCCGCGACCAGGTTTCTGTGATCTCGATCAACCGCCAGAGCGGTGATCGATCGCATGGTCCAGGAGCGGTGATCCTCTTCGACCTTCTTCTATAGACCTCACTAAAATAGCTGTCGGGCTCACATTCAAGCCAAAATCGCTCGACCGCATCTTGCTGAAGATGCATGAGTAGCGAACCGGCACGACCTTCTTCAGTCGACGCCTCACGCGTTGTCTTCGGGCAGACTATCATGGATCGATCTGACGACCTTCGGGATGGAGAGCAGTCTGTCCCGATGCCGCGTTGTATGGATGCAGGATTGATATTCATCGGGCGCATCACAACGCCCTGGCGCGCGCGGGCAGAGTGCCCTCGCCAAGGTGATCCTGCCGGGCCACTCTGCCAAGTCGAGATTTTTGATCCTTGGCAGATCGCTCTTCGGGGATTGGAAAATTTCGAGTGGATAGAGTTGCTCTACTGGCTGCATTTCTCCCGGCGCGATATTGTGCTTCAAACTCCCCGGCACGACGCTACGACGAGAGGTACGTTTTCTCTTCGCTCTCCTGTGAGACCCAACCCAATCGGAACATCTCGTGTTAGACTAGAGGCTGTGGAGGGTAGAACACTCTTGGTGCGCGGACTGGATTGTCTCGATGGGACTCCATTGCTCGACGTGAAGCCGGATCGGTGCGCCTTCAGTCATGCCGGAGTTGACACGCGTTGATCATCAAGCGGATTCAGTGTTGATTGCTGGAGCGGATGGTAAAGGCCGAATGTTACCTTGGAGACTATTTTGATACCGGTGCGTTCTCGCGCGGATCAACAAACCACGGAGCGGCTTGAGCCTCTGGTCCAGTTCCGCAACGTCGAGAAGACCTATGACGGCATCACCCTTGTCGTCCGAGATCTCAATTTAGACGTTGAACATGGCGAGTTCTTGACCCTTCTCGGCCCTTCCGGGTCGGGGAAAACAACCACCTTGATGATGCTTGCTGGCTTTGAAGTGCCCACCAGAGGCACTATTTCGCTTCGGCATGAGGACATTACACGCGTTCCGCCGCACAAACGCGGCATCGGCGTAGTGTTTCAGAACTACGCCTTATTTCCCCATATGACGGTGGCTGAGAACCTTGCCTTTCCCCTAAGTGTCCGCGGAATCGGGCGAGGAGAGCGCGAAGAGCGCGTGACGAAGGCTCTCGATACTGTGCGCATGAATAATCTCGGTTCGCGCATGCCGGCACAGCTTTCCGGTGGGCAACAGCAGCGCATCGCTCTTGCCCGCGCACTCATCTTCGAACCAAAATTAGTGTTGATGGACGAACCTTTGGGCGCGTTGGACAAACAACTGCGCGAGCATATGCAGTACGAAATCAAAAGCCTTCACGAGCGGCTAGGCATTACAGCCGTCTATGTGACCCACGATCAGGGTGAAGCCCTGACGATGTCTGACCGGGTCGCGGTCTTCAACGAGGGGCTAATCCAACAGATTGCCTCTCCGCGTGAGATCTACGAACGCCCCAACTCTGCCTTCGTCGCTCAGTTCGTGGGTGAAAATAATAAAATTACGGCTGTCATTTCAACACTCGTGGGCTGTCGGGCGCGCGCGACATCCACATCGGGCGGTGTGGTCATTTGTGAGGCAAGCAACAGGCTTAACCCGGGCGACCCAGCGTTGATCTCCATCCGTCCAGAAGCCATCCAACTGGTTGGGCCGGAAGAACATGTCGACAATCGGATTCATGCTGTCATTGATGACGTCATATATCACGGGGACCATATCAGGCTGCAGCTCCGGGCAGTCGATGCACAGGAGTTTGTTGTCAAGGCGCCGGTCAACAAGGCTGGGATGGCAACCGTTGGCATGAAGGTGGAGCTGGGATTTCGAGCGGAGGATGCTCGCGCTTTGCCACTTTAGGAACTGTTCTGCACTGAAGTCCAAAATGGGAGGTACTCCATGAAATTCTCTTGGAAATGGGCCGGTGGGGCCTTGACTTTGATGCTCGCAGCCGGGGCACTGGGGGGGCAAGTCTATGCTGATCGACCGTTAACGGTTGTTTCCTGGGGCGGAGCATACCAGGACGCTCAAAAGAAAGTCTATTTTGAACCCTTCAAGAAGGAGAGCGGGAAGGACCTCATCGATGAGAGCTGGGATGGCGGCATCGGTGTCATCCGCTCCAAGGTGGAGGGCGGCACGGATTCCGGCTGGGATGTCGTTCAGGTTGAGAGCGAGGAACTCGTTATAGGCTGCGACGAAGGCCTGTTCGAACCCATTGACTGGGACAAAATCGGGGGAAAAGACGCCTATATCGCCCCGGCTGTTCACGAATGTGGGGTCGGCGCGATCCTCTATGACAACGTCTTGAGCTATGACAAGGATAAGCTGAAAGAAGAGCCACGAGGATGGTCGGACTTCTTCGACACGACAAAATTTCCCGGAAAGCGCGCGCTTCGGCAAGGACCAAAGGTTAATTTGGAACTTGCGCTGATGGCCGATGGAGTGGCGCCCGGCGACGTGTACAAGACCCTGTCAACTCCCGAAGGCGTCGACAGAGCTTTCAAAAAGCTGGACAGCATAAAGAAGGAGCTGATCTGGTGGAAATCCGGCGCACAGCCGCCACAGCTGCTGGCGTCCGGGGAAGTGGTCATGACGTCGGCCTATAACGGACGTATCGATGCAGCCAACCGCACGGACAAGCGGAATTTCGGCATCCAATGGAACGAAGCCTTATTTACTCTCGACAGCTGGGTCGTGCTGAAGACATCCCCTAACAAAGATGTTGCCTTCGAGTTCTTGGACTTCATCGGCAAGCCCGAGAACCAAGCAAAGCTCCCGGAAGCGATCGCATATGGAGTGACTGCGAAAGGAGCAACCAAGCTCATTGATCCCAAGCGCCTGCCTGATCTGCCAACAGCGCCTGAAAATATTGAGAATGCGCTGCAAATCTCCGATTCCTTTTGGATCGAGAATATCGATCGGCTGAACGAGCGGTTTAACACCTGGGCCGCCAGCTAAGAGAGAGACCGGTGCTCTTCCCGCGCACCGGTCGCTTTTCTCGGACATAAAGCCTGTATGACCAGCGAGCGCACACAGCTCAAAAGGGATTTGAGAAAAGCCGGGGGGCGGCGTCGCCTGACTGCGATCCTGCTGGTGCTGCCGCTCTTTCTGTTCTTGCTGTTTTCATTCATCATCCCCATCGCTGATATGCTCAGGCGTTCCGTCGTCGATAATGAGCTCGCCACCGCTTGGCCGAACACCACAGCAATGCTGCAGGCCTGGGACCACTCGTCACCACCCGATGAAGCGATGTTCAGGGCTCTCGGGACCGATTTGCGAGCGTCAGCAGAGGTCCGCACCATTGCTACACCAGCTCGCCGCCTCAACTACGCCCTGGAGAATGGCCGAAGCCTTGTCATGAACACGGGCAGGAGCTTGCGCGCCTTGGAAGGCGAACCCCAATCTTGGCGCGACACTCTGCTAAAAGAGGACCCATCATGGGGAGATAAAAAAACATGGATCGCGCTGGCGCAGGCTTCGGGGCCGCTGACGGACTTCTACTTGCTCACAGCCTTGGATCTAGAGCGCGACCCCGAGGGCACAATTGTATCTCGCCCTCCCCAGCAGTCCCTCTATCTGGATGTATTGCTGCGGACCGGAACGATGTCCTTGTCCGTTACACTGCTGTGCTTGGTCCTAGGTTTCCCCCTCGCCTATTATGTCGCCAATGCTCCGGAAAAAACGGGAAATCTCCTGATGATCCTTGTCCTTTTGCCGCTCTGGACCTCACTTTTGGTACGCTCGGCAGCCTGGATCGTTCTTCTTCAGGACCAGGGCTTGGTGAACGCCATGCTGATGGCCGTCGGATTCTCTGACAGGCCGGTCCCACTTATTTACAATAGGATCGGCGTACTCATCGCTATGGTTCACGTGCAACTGCCATTCATGGTCCTGCCCATCATCGCCACGATGAAAGCCATCCCGACTGCCTATATGCGCGCGGCCATATCCCTCGGCGCGCATCCGGCTATCGCATTCGTAAGGGTCTACCTCCCACAAACATTTCCAGGAGTTGCGGCGGGTACCCTGCTCGTCTTCATCATGTCACTTGGGTACTATGTCACTCCAGCCCTGGTGGGTGGCGCCAATGATCAGATGCTCGCCTATTTCATCGCCTACTACACGACATCAAGCGCCAATTGGGGACTTGCTGCCGCCTTGGGAGTGTTATTGCTCGGCGCCACGGCAGTCCTGTATTTCGTCTATGCTAGGTTGACCAATCTCGGCCAAGTGAAGCTCGGTTGACCATGCGGGAAGCGCGGACCCGTACTGAGGTGATCGCCGGCTGGGCCCTCAAGCTCACCGCTATTGCCGTGCTTTTCTTCCTCATCACGCCAATCATCGCGATACTGCCGCTCTCGGTGAACGACTCCGAGTTCTTTACGTATCCAATGCGCGGTTTCACATGGCGCTGGTATTCTGCCGTCGCCAACAGCGACAAGTGGCAGATTGCGATCAAGAATTCCTTCATAATCGGTGTGCCCGCGACGCTCATCGCAACGATATTGGGTACACTTGCCGCCATAGGATTGCAGATTGCTGACTTTAGAGGCAAGGGTTTCATCACCGCTCTCCTGCTTTCGCCGCTCATCGTTCCGATCGTCATCGTAGCGGTGGGTTTGTATTTTTTCTTTGCACCCTTGGGCCTCACCCAAACCTATATCGGTCTGATCTTTGCACACGCGGCTCTCGGTGCTCCCTTCGTTGTCGTGACGGTGAGTGCTTCACTCCGTTCCTTTGATCGCAACCTTTCGCGGGCAGGAGCCAGTCTCGGGGCACCACCTTATCTAGTATTTCGCCGCATTATGTTGCCGCTGGTTCGTCCTGGGATCATCTCCGGAGCGCTCTTCGCCTTTGCCACCTCATTCGACGAGGTGGTTATCGTTCTTCTTCTCGGCGCACCTCACCAGAGGACCATACCAAGAGAAATGTTCTCTGGCCTGCGCGACAGCTTCAACCCTACAATTGCCGCAGTCGCCACCCTGCTAACTCTGCTGGCGGTCATCCTTCTTCTGGTCGCCGAGTGGCTTAGGCAACGTACTGCGAGGCGCAATTAGTGGATTAACGCGGTTCAACAGTTCATGTGAGATTTGCAATGAAGAGGAAATCACATCTTGCCACATCTCGAAAGAACCAGGAGACGGCACATTCGACAGACAATACAGAGGGGGTAACGAAGCATAACGAAGAGCTGCTCGACGAAGCGCTACAGGAAACGTTTCCGGCAAGCGATCCCATTGCGCCAGCCCATCGCGACTGAGCCCTTGGTAAGCCGCTGGGCCGGAACGAAAAGGACCCGTCACTGCCCCGTGAGCGTGTCGTCAAAAATGCATCAAGACCTAGCTCTGCACACCGGGCCGCTGGAGCGGCCGACTTCGGGTTCAGCCACTGTTCCGTGGCTCCTTGATGCGGCGCGGACATTTGGCGATGAGCGGCCATTTATTCACGACCTTAGGTCCAACCAAGTCGTCAGTTTCGGATCATTCCTTGCACGCGTGTCTGCCGGTGCCTCAGCTCTGGTCCGAAGGTATCCCAAACACAGCAGAATCGGTGTGATGTCCGGCAATCAATCAGCGGCTCTTATCCTCAGATATGCAATCTCCTGTGCCGGAATGGTGGAAGTTGCACTCCATCCTTCACATCGGGGAGCCGTGCTGCGGAACATGATCGCACTCGCTCAACCGGCGGTGATCCTTGCTGATGAGGCCTCCCTCGCAGTGCTGACAGCACTCGATACGAATGTACAGATAGGAGGCCCGCGTGAAATTGAGCTGATGACCTCGTCCATGCAGGCTTGGGGCGATCGGCCAAAGGTCGCGGTCAAGGGCACTGATCCCAACCGTATCCTCTTCACCTCCGGCACCAGCGGACCGTCCAAGGGCATAGAGCTCTCGCATGCCTATGAAGTTCTCACCGGCCATTCGTATCTTCGGCCCCTCGCCATAGATAGCTCTGCTCGATGGCTCTACCTCACCCCGATCTGTCATATCGATGCGATCTACATTATGTCGATACTGCTCCAATCGGGAGGATGTTTTGCCCTTGCACCAAATTTTTCGGTCTCCCGCTTCTGGTCAGACGTGCACGATTCAGCCGCTACGCATCTGTGCTATGTCGGTGCCATTCTGTCTCTCATTCTCAAGGGTCAATACAGTCCACCGTCGCACACACTGAGGATCGCCCTGGGCGGAGGGGCATCCGCGGCACAGATCGAAGCATTCGAGACGCGATTTGGTGTCATGGTGCTTGAAGCATTCGCCATGTCGGAATGCATAGCCTGCACGATGAACCATCCAGGTGCGCGGCGGCCGGGAACGGTCGGAACGCCTCTGGAAGGCGTTCTCGTGGCCATTGCGGCGGAAAATGGCCGTCTGCTTTCACCGGGGGAGACCGGCGAAATACTCGTGCAAAGTCGCGAACGGCAAAATCTGTTCACTCGCTATCTCGGACATCCGAAGCTCACCGAGCTAGCATTCTTGACGGGCTGGTTTCGAACGGGGGATCTGGGCGTCTTCGATGTCGATGGCTATCTGACCTATAAGGGTCGAATGGGAGACGCCATCCGCTGCAAGGGTGAGAATGTCAGCGCAGCCGAGCTTGAAGCGATCGCTGATGCACATCAAAACGTCGTTGGCTCAGCCGCCGTTGCAATACCGTCAGATCTCGGGGAAGACGACATCCTCCTTTATGTCGAGGCGGTCGAGCCGAGAAAGTTTGATCCAGAAGAATTGGTATCGTTCATCGCGTCGAATGCCGCTGCTTTCATGGTGCCACGCTACATTCATTTGCTGGACCGGCTGCCTCGAACAGCGACGCAGAAGCCTGACAAGACCGGATTGGCTCGGGCTCCGCAGACTGCAACATGGCGCCGCCCAGGCGTCAGCTTTCCGGAAGGCCCGCCAGCGCCACAGATTCGAGCCAGTATTGACGGTCGGCCTGATCCATAAATGGGGCAAAGCGATCTGCATTGGAAACCGTCCAATCAGGAAATTTTGCCTGGAACTTAAGCAATGCTTTTCCTGAGCGGCGCAACTGCTTGGCACTCGCCGCCTCATCACCCGCCAAACTAAAGTGCTTGGCCATATTGGCATGGACTGCCGCGCGAAGAAGTTGCATGTCTGTCAGATATGCCTGTTCCTCGGGTTCCCGCGGCACCGAACGCATTTCATCCAGCGACATGGTGAGCATGAACCGGAAGTCCTCGCTTCCAGGTTCGAACTTTCGTGACTTTACGAAGAAGGTCCAAGCGGAGATCCACAAGTGCCAGTCCGGTATACGACCGGATGCTCTGGCAAGTCTTCTCGACTCCTCAAAGTTGCCCATGTGTGTAAATGCATCAGCCGCCTCAGCCAATAAGTTGAGATTGCCCTCGTCCCGATTCAAAAATATCGCTTCTCGAAAGGCTCCTTCACATAATTTAAAGAAGTCCATCTTCCTTTCGGCACCGGTATCCTCCTCAGGCCATTTCTGGCTATGGCCCGCGCGATGAAGATAACAATTCGCCAGCGCCCACCAGACATCGTAATCCGTGGGATCAGCGTGCTGCGCCTTGGTTGCCAGAGTAATTGCATGATTTAACAACTCTTTGGTCGACATCGCTGCCTCGGGCTTCGGCAGAGTCCAGCCTTCGGAATACGCGACTACGCAGGCGTAGCCGAGCCAGCCGAAAGCGCGGGGGAACACAGGCTCAATGCGAGTCAGCTTCTTCAATTCGTCAAAGGCCGCAGAAAAGTTCCGCTGGGCCAGCACTGGGTCCTTTGCGGGGCCGATCGGAAACTGAGAAATGGCTGCGGTAAATGCGTCAAAGATCTTCCTGTCCTGTTGCGGCTTGCCGGTGTTTATCCCTCTCATAACGCCCTTCTCCCCTTGCTTTGTCCTTTGCCAATCGACTGGCGCTTAGAAGATCGCCCCACTGGCAACCCGGCCAGAGTCAGCCCTCGCGACCAATGTTCAACATCGTCCGGCAGCGCCAGACGCGTGACCAGCAACTGCTTTTCTGTCGTCCAACCCGGGCGCCGCTCAAGAAACTCTTCAATAAGACGGCGCGCATCCTTTTGTGATTCTGCTGCCCGGGCCCTTGCACCGTCGCGTTTGGCAATGGCCGACTGATGGGCGTGGCAGGCCGCTCTAATCAACAGCACCTCGTCAGCTGGATCGATGATCCGGCTCAACTCATCCAGCGCTTCTTCATACTCCCGGATAAAATAGAACGACCAGCCGAGCACCCAGCGGTACCATTCCCGAAAGTTGGGGTTAAGACGCATCGCATAGCGAACCTGAGCGATGGCATCATGGTGACGCCCCATGCATGAGAGCATCTCTCCCATCTCGGCATGAAGGTCTGCATCATTGCCATTCAGGTTGAGGGCTGCCTGATATTGCTTGTGCGCTTCGGCGAAACGGCCAGAATTGAATAGAACACTCCCGAGGGCCCAATGGGTATCGTGATCAGCGGGATCGAGTTGGGTCGCACGACGGGCCATCAGCTCCGCCTCCTTCAAGCAATCCCCGGATATCCAGCCATGTTGCCAGGACAGGACCTTCACATAGGCCTGCCAACCCCAAGGCCGCGCATAAGAAGGATCGCGCTCAAGGGCCGCATTGAACCACGAAGATGCTTCTTCCAGCAAAGATCGACTAGAAGATCCGAGAAATCGGGCCACACAATAGAGCCCCTTCAGAAACATGTCATATGAGGAGACGTCGCGAGGATCCTTGCGAACGGCACGTTCCACCTCGAGCATACCGACGCGTGAAGCAAGACATGAGGTTATCTTTCGCGCCACCTCATCCTGGATCTCAAACAAATCGCTAATGTCGCTGTCGAGCCTTTCTGTACAGAGATGATAACCGGTTTTCGTATCGATCAATTGTGCGTTGATGCGGATCCGACTGCCAGACCTCTGAATATTTCCTTGCACCATGTAGCTGGCGCCCAAAAGGGAATAGATCCGGTCGGGGGGAGGCCTTTGTCCCTTGAAGGAGAAAGCCGTATTACTTGATATCACCACGAGGCTTGCGAAGCGGGCCAGATCGAGAGTGAGGTCAGTGGTCACGCCATCGCAGAAATATTCGTGCTCGCCATCGGGCGTCTGGTTTTCGAAGGGAAGCACAATAATGACCGGTCTATGTTCTCGGTCGTCAGCCCAGATTTGAGGCAAGGCACCAGGTGAAACCGATCTCGGGGTAGAAGAGGGAACCCCGAGAGCTGAAACTTGTGACGGCTCTCCTTCTCGCTTCAGTCGAAAGACTTGGATGGGATCTGAGATATTCTTAAGACTGAGGAAGCCGAGTTCCTCAAATCGCCCCTTAAACGCGCTCTTGACGCTCCAATAGGCTTGTCCCGACAAAGCAATCCCCCCTGGCTGGGCCAAGGACTCAAGACGAGCCGCTATGTTTACGTCGTTGCCATAGACATCGTCATCGTCAACGATGATGTCTCCCAGATTTATGCCAATGCGATATGTCAAGCCTTGATGAACGGAAGCGGAGGTGTCGGTCGAGCCCCCGTCACCCTGAATTTTCTCCGCACATTGTACCGCGCTCAGTACGCTATCGAAGATCGCGAGAACTCCGTCTCCCGTCTTCTTAACGATCCGTCCGCGGTAGCGCCCGATCCATGGTTCAAACTTCTCGGAGAGATCGAGCTTATAGGCATCAAGCGTGGCCTGTTCGTCACGCATCATGAGCGCGCTGTACCCCACGGCGTCGGCTACCAAGATCGCAGCCAGTCGGCGCGCTTCTCCTTCCGCACGCATTCAGTGACACCATGTGTAGCGAAATCCTGTTCAACCCTATCATGACGTGAATGCCCGCCGCTAGTTATTGACCGGGAATTACCGGGCCGCACTCTCATCGCTTACCTCATTGCTCTGCAACGATGGGGCTGGCCGGCGAAACCGGCATAACGCCGAAAGTCACTGTGTCGACGAGAAAAAGCATGCCGAGAAAAATCGCGACAAATAGCCATGCGCAGATGATGTCACGTCGGTCGATGCGCTTTTCGCGCCATTCTTCATGATCAGTCATGGGTGCCTCCTTGAAGACCGCCCCGCACTGACCCTATTCGCCGTAATCCATCCGCGATGTGGTTTTTGCCACACGCTCGCGGCTACTCTTCGGCGGCTTCCCGGACGAGACGAGCTAAGCGTGGGAGATCAAGGATCCGCAAGCTTCTAGCACGCCGATCGAGGATCCCGAGGCGTTCAAGGCGGTTCAGCTCCCGGGTTACCGCCTCGCGATGACTGCTGACGCGACTTGCAAACTCGCCGTGCGTCGGTGCAGGATCGATCAAGTACTCGTTAGGTTTAGCAGGATCGGGCCGGCCCAAACGCAATAATTCGGCTTGAATGCGGTTTCGAACGGCCAAGGTACTAAATTCGTAGACACGTTCTGTAAGACCCCGGATCGCCTGGGCCATGTGTTTTATGAGAGCCATGGAAACTGCGGGATGCGAGGCTAGAACATGGTGAAAGTGCTCGGCAGCCATTCTGCCTGCAACAGTTGTGTCTATGGCCTCAACGCTGGCAGATCTGGGGCGGCCGTCTATAGCAGCAAGTTCGCCAATAAAGGTCCCTGCCGCAATGTCTCGGAAACTAACAACAGCACCCGACGGTGCATAGATTATGACTCTCGCAAAGCCTTGGGTCACGAATAGAATGTCACGCGAGCCATCGTCTTGCTCGATGATCGTCTGCAACGGCGCGTAATGTATCCAGAGACAGCGGCGATCAATCGAAAGCACCGTCTCGTCGTCCAGATCGTTGAACAGCGGTATCATCCGAAGGGTATGCGGAACGCTCGCCATGGCAGGCTCCTCTTTGTCGATTCTGAAGACTGGGGGTTCGAGATCACTACGCCAAGTAGCGTCTGACATGTTCATGGAACGACAAGCCGGTTGCAGCAGCTATAAATGATCCGGTGGCCTGGCGCCGGTCCCATCACGGCGATATGACAAGCGGCAATTGAACCTATGTCAGTGGTGAATTTCGGAGATCTTCATGCAGAGGAAGGGCTTTGGACCTTTGGGCGTGGCCGTGGCAAGAATCGGCCAAGGCACGTGGTACATGGACCAGGCGGACCGGGCCACAGCCATTCGAGCCTTACGTCGTGGCATCGATCTCGGGATGACGCACATCGATACTGCAGAGTTATATGGCTCGGGCGCGGCAGAAACCGTTGTTGGTGAAGCCATCTCTGGACGGCGCGACGAGGTGTTTCTCGTGTCGAAGGTGATCCCCACCAACGCGTCGAGGCGCGGCACCATCATGGCATGCGAGGCCTCGCTGAGGCGGCTTGGCACTGATCACCTAGATTGTTATTTGCTCCATTGGCCAGGGCATCATCGAATCGAAGACACCGTCGCTGCTTTTCACGAACTGCACACGCAGGGAAAAATTCGCAGTTGGGGTGTCAGTAATTTTGATGTTGGGGATTTGGAAACCCTTATTGGCGTTACGGGACCCGAGGGGCCAGCCTGCAACCAGGTCCTCTACCATCTTCAAGAACGTGACATTGAGCATGCTGTGCTGCCATGGTGCAGCGCTCATGGAGTGAGCGTCGTGGGCTATAGTCCCTTCGGACACAACGGTCTCATGTCTCGTCACCAGGGCTGGAAAGTGCTGGAGGAGGTCGCCACCGACCATGGCGTTACGGCGAGGCAAGTTGTCCTTGCATTCTTGACGCGTGATCGAGAGGTATTCGCGATTCCGAAGGCGGCAAGTCTCCTCCACGTGGAGGAGAATTCCGGTGCGGGTGATTTAACGCTGACGCCGGAAGAATTGGCACGTATTGATAAGGCGTTTCCGCTTGCTGCGCGGCGGGCATCTTTGCCCATGATCTAACCTTGAAGGTTTGGTAAGGCTATCCTGCAATGTTGCACATGGAGATAGTCGAAAGCCCATTTTCTGTAGTAGGAGACAGTGCGCTACTCATCCGAGTTGTTAGCGCCGATCGCCAGGCTTGGCGATCCGACCCCGTGGGAGGTACTGATGAAACGTATTTTGACCACCCTCGCCGTAAGCTTGTGTGCAAGCGGCTTTCTTTATGGTGCGGCACTCTCAGCGCCACAGTTTCCTATGTCCCCGGCCGGCGCGGTTGGGTCAACTTTTCATGTTGAAGAAGTTGCGACAAAGAAGGTCACTGTCAAGAAAACCACCCGGCATGGAACAGTGACGAAGACGCGAACAGTCAAGTACAGCCGTTCAAAATACGGGCCTCGCTATAAAGCAAGGCGGCCTGGATATACATACTACTACGGTGGGTACTACTATGCACGGCCATGGTGGGGTGCAGCAGTACCGGGCGCAATAATCGTCCTTCCTTAGCCAACGAGGGCTCCCATCTTGGGGAGCCTATTCGCGATCACGATTCCGTTACCATCGGACACTGAACCAAAGGCTCTCAGTTCGGTTTCCGGTATGCAATTGGACGAGGAACACAGCCAATGAAGTACCGGTTAGTCTGGGCCATGTTAATAGGCAGTTCTGTTGCCGCGATAGGCGGAGCAGCTTCGGCGGCAGTGATCGCTCCCTCAGTGATGACGAAGGTCAGCTCTGGAGAGACCTTGGTGCAGCCAATCGCGACAAAGAAAGTCGTCACCACGAGAACCCACCGCAACGGCAAAGTCGTCACGAAACGAAAAGTTACCTACAGCCGTGACCGCTATGGTCCTCGTTATCGGGCGAAGCGCGCGGGATATGGACATTACCATCAGGGTTATTGGTACCGCACCCCTTGGTGGGGCGCTGGAGTTCCAGGCGGGCCCACTATCGTAATCCGACCTTAAAAATCAGACCTTAAAAATAAAGGGCCGCCCGTGAAAGGGGCGGCCCTTACCTTATATGGCTCAGGAACAGAAACCAGACCAACATGAAGGATCCCAGACCGATCCGATAATAAGCAAACGGTGTGAAGCCGTACCGCGTGATAAACGCCAGGACACTTCGGACCACCAGCAAGGCCGCGAAGAATGCCGCAACGAAGCCGACGAGAATGAGACTTAGTCCATCAACATCAAGGACGTCACGGTTCTTATAAAGGTCATAAACAGTGGCGCCCAACATTGTTGGTATCGCCACGAAGAAGCTAAACTCTGCAGCAGTTCGACGATCGACGCCCATCATCAGAGAGCCAAGGATCGTCGCCCCCGACCTCGAAACCCCCGGAATCAGCGCAAGACATTGAAACAGTCCGATGCGCAATGACAATGAGATGGGGAAGTCTTCGACACGGTCCCACTTGACGACGTGAACTAGCCGCTCCACGGCCAGAATGGCGAATCCGCCTAGGATCAGCGCAACGCAGACTACCAAGGGATTGAACAACATCTCTTTGATGAAGCTGTGAGTCAGGGCACCGATAATCGCTGCTGGCAAAAATCCGAGGAATACTGCGATCGCGAATCTGCGGGCAAGGATGTTCCGTGGGAGACCGATAAAAACGGCCCAAAGTTTCTGAAAATAAACTGTCACCACGGCTAAGATAGCGCCAAGCTGGATGACCACTTCGAACACTTTTCCCGGCGGACCCTGGAACCCTAGCAGCGATCCTACAAGAATCAGATGGCCGGTTGAAGAGACCGGGATGAATTCTGTCAGCCCTTCAACAATGCCGAGAAGAAGGGCTTCCAGATACTGGCTAATTTCCACGAGTCCCCCGACACGCACGGTTAGAGTGATTTCACCTCACTTAACCCGGCGGCGCGATATGGGCAACACGGCTTCGCCTAGACACGCCGTCAGCCAGCGGTGTTCGACTTCGCGGCTTCGCTCACCTTCACTGTCGTGCCATGCTCAATGTTCCGAACGGGTGGTGATGCAACTTCATCCTCAACCATCCCTTTCTTGAACGTCTTAATCCCCTTGGCAACATCGCCCATAAGATCGGAGATTTTATTCCGACCGAAGAGGACAATCACCACTACGGCGAGAATGAGAAGATGCGAAAAGCTCAGCGACATGAATTGCATCCTTAAAGGGGCGCGCAGGTCGATCCGCGCTCTTGGCCACCATTAAAGAGCAAGCTCTTTGCTTCAGCAACCCGTGACGTGTCACGAAGTCGGCACTCAGCTTGGAAGTTGCCAAAAACGCAGGAACTGCCAATCCACATCGTAACTAAAGTGAAACGCGCTCCCAAACTGCAAACGCCCATTCCGAACCAAGAGAGTGATGGAAGTGCGGTTCGGCGTCAAAAAGGTTATTAGTGATGAAGTCGATGACTGTTTTCTTTTGGTGACAATTCCGGTTAACTCTCCGAACGAATCTCTCAACAGCGGGAAGCTGAAAATTGCGCCCATTTCATCCTTTGCCGGCATTTGTGTTCTGCGTGATTTGGGCAGTTGCAACTCATGTCCCGCCGCTTCATGCGCAGCAAGCGGCGCCCGTCGCCCCTGCTGTCCAGATCGCTCCAATCGTAACCGAAGATGTGACACGCACGGCTCAGTTTGTAGGTCGTGTAGAGGCAATCCAACAGGTCGCGATCAAACCAAGGGTCGATGGGTTCATTGAGGATGTCCTGTTCACCGAGGGCGGTATGGTCAAACTGGGGCAACCCCTCTTCACCATTGAAAAAGATACCTATCAGGCAGCCGTGGAGACTTCGCAGGCCGCAGTTGGAGTCTCGGAGGCACAGCTTGCTGCTGCCAAGGCCAATCAAACTAAAACCCAACTCCAATATGATCGGATGTCGCAACTGCGAGCTTCCGGTACGGTCTCGCAAGCGCAGCTCGACGACGCTACCGCAGCGCGTGACGCAGCTGTCGCGCAAGTCCAACAGGCGAATGCTGCTATTGCGCAGGCCAAAGCTCAGTTGTTGACCGCGCAGATCAATTTGAACTACTGCGACATCGTCTCCCCCATTGCTGGCCAGATCGGTAATGCAGTCTTCACAGTGGGCAATCTGGTCAGCCCGCAATCAGGAACCCTCGCGACCGTGGTGCAGACAAATCCCATTCGCGTGGCCTTCTCAATTGCAGAGAGCGACTATCTCAAGGTGGCGGAGTACCGGAGCCAGCATGCTGGCCAGGGTGATAAATTCACGCCGCGGCTCAAACTCCCTGACGGCTCAACTTATGCTCATGCGGGGGAAATCTCCTTCATCAACAACGTGGTCGATCCGAATACCGGAACAATCGTTGTTCGGGCCAATTTCGAGAATCCAGATCTCTATTTGGTCCCCGGCGAATTTGTGAATGTGAATGTTCAGTTAGGCGATACGCAGTCATTGCCGGTCGTGCCCGCTTCCGCCGTGCTCCAGGATCGTAATGGGGCATATGTGTTCGTTCTGGGTGAAGGAAACCGCGCGGAAGAACGTCGGATCAAGACAGCCCAGAAGACTAGCAGCGGATGGGCGGTGACGAGCGGTGTCGTTGCAGGAGACGTGATCATCGTCAGCGGGTTGCAGAAAATCCGAGCGGGCGTGACCGTAAATCCCACCAACGCCGCGTCTGCGAGCTAAGCGGATGATCTCAAGCACATTTATCGATCGCCCCAAGCTGGCGATGGTGGTGGCCATCGTTATGACTTTGGCAGGTACGCTGGCACTCGCGAATATTCCGGTTGCCCAGTATCCAAATATTACCCCCCCTGTCGTTCAGGTCACCGCGAGTTATCCTGGTGCAGATGCGCAAACTTTGGCCGAAACCGTAGCTGCTCCGATCGAGGAGCAGGTCAATGGCGTCGAGAACATGATCTACATGGCCTCGACGAGTACCTCGAACGGTACCTACACATTAAGTGTATCCTTCGACATTGGAACCGACCCCGATATCGCCCAGGTAAACGTTCAAAACCGAGTGGCACTTGCACAGCCCCAGTTACCAGCAATCGTGAACAACCTTGGCGTCAGCATCAATACGCAGCAGCCAAGCTTTCTGCAGATCATCAGCATCTACTCGCCCAGCGGGGCCTATGATTCGCTGTTTCTCTCCAATTTCACTTCCATCAATGTCAGGGATCCGATTTCTCGCGTCGAAGGCGTCGGCAGCGCCGCCATCCTTGGCGAGATGGATTATTCCATGCGGATTTGGATGGATCCAAACCGCATGGCCGCGCTGTCAGTTTCGACCGACGACATCAACAGAGCGATCCAGTCCCAGAACATTCAGGCAGCAGCTGGTCAGATCGGCGCGCCTCCGATCGCTGACAATCAGGCTCTGCAATATAATATCACTGCTCTCGGCAGACTTGCGACCGTGGAGGAATTCGGCTCGATCGTTCTTAGAACGGCCGACGATGGCGCTGTGGTCAGGATTCGCGATATAGGTCGTGTCGAATTGGGGGCAGACAGCTACACCTCCATCAGTGGACTGAACGGCAAGCCGGCGGCGACTTTGGGCATCTACCAATCCCCCAATGCCAATGCGCTCAGTGTTGCAAACGGAGTTAAGAAGGAGCTGGAATCACTCAAAGGGCGGTTTCCCGGGGATCTGACCTATCAAGTGGTTTACGACTCCACTGCTTTCGTTTCTGCCACAATTCACGAAATCATCGAAACGCTTGTCATCACAGGCTTCATCGTCCTCGCGGTCGTCTACATCTTTCTCCAGGACCTGCGCGCGACCCTTATTCCTGCTTTCACCATTCCCGTCTCCCTAATCGGCACATTTGCGGTTCTTCTTGCCCTTGGTTACTCCGCTAACACGGTAAGTCTGTTTGCGTTGATCTTGGCGATCGGCCTCGTCGTCGATGATGCGATCGTCGTGGTCGAGAATGTGCAGCGGATAATGGAGGAGCAGCCGGGAATTGGACAGAAGGAGGCCACCCGGGAGGCCATGCGCCAGGTTACCGGCCCCATTGTCGCCACCACTCTGGTGCTGATCGCAGTTTTCGCCCCTGTCGCCTTCCTGCCCGGCATCACCGGCCAGCTGTATCGGCAATTTGCGGTGACGATCACCGTTTCTGTTACCCTTTCCGCCATCAATGCTTTGACGCTCAGTCCAGCCCTCTGCGCCACCATCCTTCGGCCGCCGACGGCCATGCGGCGCGGCCCCTTCAAATGGTTCAATTCGGGCCTGGATCGAACGCGTAACGGGTATGTAAGGATCGTTGGTGGTCTCGGACGCCGTGCTGTTCTGGCAGGTCTTATCGTCGTTTTGGCAGGCGCTGCAGCCGGATATCTTTTCACGAAGACGCCAGGGGGCTTTATCCCCACTGAGGATCAAGGTGCCCTGTTCGTCAATATTCAGCTTCCCGATGCCGCTTCTCTTCCCCGGACTGAAGCCGTCCTGAAGCAGGTACAGGAGATTGCTGCTGCTACGCCAGGCGTTGCAAATGTCATCACAGTGTCAGGCTACAGCATGTTGGCCAGCGCCTATTCAACAAATGCAGGGCTTGTTGTGGTGGTGTTCGAGCCTTGGGATGAGCGAAATACGCCAGCCCTGAGACTCGGCGGTATTTATGCCAAGCTCAAGCGCGCCTATGATGGCATCTCCGAAGCCAATGTCGTTGCATTTCCGCCGCCGGCCATACCGGGTATTGGCAATACGGGCGGCTTCGACTTCAGGTTGGAGGCCCTCGCCGGCCAGTCGGCACAAGACTTAGCCTCGGTCATGAACTCCTTCATCGTTGCGGCGAACGGCGACCCCCGCATTGGTTCAGCCTATTCTACGTACTCGGCAAGTGTTCCCCAACTCTATCTCGACGTCGACCGCGTCAAAACCGAAAGTTTAAAAGTTCCGATTTCTGATTTGTTCGGCACGCTGCAGGCTCAGCTCGGGTCACAGTTTATCAACAACTTCAATCTCTACGGCCGCACGTATCAGGTGAACATCCAAGCAGATGCGCCCTTCAGGACGACTCCCGACGACGTCCTGAATCTTTACGTTCGTAACACAGATGGAAACATGGTGCCGGTGCGCACTTTAACAACACTCGAAACGACGTTCGGCCCTAGCATGTTGAACCGCTATAACCTGTTCACCTCGGCTGCGATCAACGGGGATCCAGCCCCTGGTGCATCCTCTGGACAGGCCATGGCTGCCCTCGAAGAAGTTGCGAAAAATACCTTGCCCGACGGATACTCATACGAGTGGTCGAGCCTTTCCTACCAGGAGGCGACAGCTTCCGGACAAGTCGCGATCATTTTTATTCTTGCTTTGACCTTTGGATATCTCTTCCTCGTAGGGCAGTACGAAAGCTGGGCGATTCCACTCGCCGTCATATCATCGGTCACGATTGCCGTTCTGGGTGCCATTGCCTCGATCCACTTCATAGGACTGGCGAACAACATCTACTGTCAGATCGGCTTGGTCCTTCTGATCGGCCTTGCCGCCAAAAATGCCATTCTCATCGTCGAATTTGCGAAAGAGCAACGTGAAGCCGGTAAGTCGAGACTAGAGGCGGCGATGGAGGCTGCGCATATGCGGTTTCGTGCCGTGCTCATGACGGCGATCGCGTTTATTCTGGGTGTCGTTCCAATGGTCATCGCCACCGGGGCGGGTGCAGCAAGTCGTTTCTCAATGGGAGTAACGGTGCTTGGCGGCATGGCTGCGGCGACCATCTTTGGAATAATAGTGATCCCTGCTCTCTATGTGATGTTCCAATGGCTCGGCGAGACGGTTGCAGGGATCGGCCGGCGGAAGGACGTGGAGCCAAGTTTACCTGTTGCAAGTTAAGCGTCTTAGGGAATAGCTTTTTGCCAGCCGTTGTGACTCAGATGCTCCGGAATTCTCCCTCGGCGTCCAATCTGTTCCTGCGGGAAGGCTCTTCCTGTCGTTTAGTCCGCTCTTATGGAAGCGGGAATGGCTCGGGTTTGACGAAAGAGTCCGCCCTGGTTCTCTTCACTCTAACCATCAGCTTCTCCCAATCCGGGGGAGCCACCTTACGAGTAGAGGCGAGCCTACCGAGCAGCGACCATTTGAAATTAGCGTCTCGACTCTCCTGTGATTCGGACTCATCAATTTACAGGTTCGAGCCCCTCTGACACGCGAGTCCGTTTCGACTATTTGAGCCGCCATAAGTCTCTTGCTGCTCAAGGTAAAAAGTTACTATAAAATCTGTGTGGAAGCTTTAGCGGTGGTCCAAAGCCACCAAATACGGCTCGGCCCGCTGCATAAATGGGTCGCTCGATCTAAGTAACTGTATTTTCAGAAGAAATTTTTTGTTGCCCTGCCCCTCTCCGAAATCGGGCACTTGATTTCGTAACATCGAAGTAAGACTTTCCGTACATCATGTGGCACTCTTCCTGAGCAGAGTCTGGCAAGGATTGCTGCACGAGCTGATCTAAGTAGGTCAGACGACATGAGCTCTCGAAGTGTCGTCGGAAAAGATGGCGATGATGATTACGGCTATGCAGAGGATGTTGATCGTTGATCCTGACCGGGACACCGGTAAGGCACTGGTCACGCTCGCCGTTGATCTCGGTATTGAAGCTCGCGCCGTAGCTTCTGCAGGAGACCTCATTGAACTATTCGCTGGCTGGCAGCCTACTATGGTTTGCCTTAATCTGAATGCTGGCGACATGGACGGCGTCGAACTTATCCGCTGGCTGTCCGAACAAGAATGTGGAGCGAAACTCATCATCATGGGTTCGCAGGATGGCAAGGTATTGAATACAGCTGCTAACCTTGCGACTGCTCGCCATCTTGAGGTTGCAGGTACGCTGCGTAAGCCGATCGTCGCGGATGAAGCGATCGCCCTATTCAAGGCGAGCAAGATGAAGCCAGAAGCCGTCACTCTGCGGGAGATTGAACAGGCCCTCGGTAACGGCGAGATCGTTCTGAGGTATCAGCCTAAGATCAGTCTAGCGGATATGCGGGTCTTGCCGGTTCAGGGTGTCGAAGCTCTTGTTCGTTGGCATCATCCAGCGCGGGGACTGTTGTCACCCGACCAGTTCCTGGGCGCGGTGGCTCTGCACGGACTGATGGGACAGCTTACGGAGCGGGTCTTCGAGATTGCTTTTGCTGATCTTGCTCGCTGGGTGAGGCAGTGGCCGGGCTTCACGATGGCGGTTAACGTCCCTGGGGATTTGCTGAGCGACTTGGCGTTACCGGATAAAGTCGAGGCGCGGGCTCGCGCGGCGGGGGTCGATCCCTCAATGATTGTTTTGGAGATTACCGAAAGCGTCGCACTGGACGATCAACCTGCTACACTCGACGTCCTAACGCGAATGCGACTTAAGGGATTTGCGTTAGCGCTTGATGATTTCGGCACCGGTTATTCGTCGCTGGTCGAGCTTTATCGAATGCCGTTCAGTGAGATTAAGATAGATCGGTCTTTCGTCAGCCAAGCTGAGCGAGATCAGGATGCGCGAACAATCGTGAGATCGATTGTCGGGTTGGGTCACAACCTGGGACTGCGCGTTGTGGCGGAGGGCGTCGAGACCGCTAAGATCTTGTCATTCCTTGCCGAGATCGGATGTGAGCAAGCTCAGGGCTACTACATCACAGTCCCCCTCTCTGCGGAGGCATTCGATAACTTTGCACTTCGGTGGTCGGCACAGAAGCACCACTTGCGAGTGGTTTCGGATAGACCAAAGCTCAAACCTGGACATGCCGCGTAAGAGTTCCGGGTTTAGAGAGGTGTTATATCGCCTCTCGCCCAAACGGATTTCGTCTCAGCCCTGAACTCCTCATATCGCTGGTGTGCGATTGCCTGTCGAGCTTGTTGCATCAGGTTCTGGTAATACGCCGTATTTGCCCATGACAGCAACATTTGCCCGAGCAACTCTTCAGCCTTAAAGAGATGATGAAGATAGGCGCGGCTATACGCGAATGCAGCGGGGCAGGCGCTTTCCTCATCCAGAGGACGATGATCTTCGGCATGGCGCGCGTTGCGAAGGTTGACTGGCCCTCGACGCGTATACGCTTTCCCGTGACGCCCGGCTCGGGTTGGCATCACACAGTCGAACATGTCGATTCCGATCGAAATCGCCTCGAGGAGATCGTGAGGTGTGCCGACACCCATGAGGTAACGTGGCTTGTTCTCGGGAAGCAGGGGCGCGGTATATTCCAGGGTAGCGAGCATGTGGGCCTGCCCCTCGCCCACGGCAAGCCCACCAATGGCATAGCCGTCAAAGCCGATGTCGATCAAACCTCGCGCAGAGCTCTCTCTCAAGCCCCTGAAGGTACTTCCCTGCACGATGCCAAAAAGTGCCCGTCCCGCTTGCGTACCAAAAGCTGCCTTGGAGCGTTCAGCCCAACGGAGTGAGAGCTGCATCGAGGCGTCTGCTTGTGCCTCAGAACAGGGCCACGATACGCATTCGTCCAGAACCATCTGAATATCAGAGCCGATCAGTCCTTGAATCTGGATCGATCGCTCGGGTGTTAACATGTAACGCGATCCATCGATATGCGACTGGAAAGCGACGCCCTCCTCGGTGATCTTCCGCAGACTGGCCAAAGACATCACCTGAAAACCTCCAGAGTCTGTCAAAATCGGCTTCTGCCACCGCATGAATTGATGAAGCCCGCCCAGCCGAGCCAACCGCTCAGCCCCGGGTCTGAGCATCAAGTGGTAGGTATTTCCCAGAAGGATGTCTGCGCCCGAACCGTCAACCTGATCGGGATATAATGCTTTTACTGTGCCTGCAGTGCCCACCGGCATAAAAGCGGGCGTACGGACCGCCCCTCGGGGTGTGTCAATGAGGCCCGTCCGAGCATCGGCATCCTTACCCAGCAGGCGGAATGTGAAGGCATCTTCCTTCAGCGCCATCTGCTTCGATCCGGATGCAGCAGACAGGCATCGCCATAAGAATAGAACCGATAACCCGCGTCGATTGCATGGACGTAAGCTCTTTTCATGCGATCAAGTCCGGCGAAAGCACTGACCAGCATGAACAGCGTGGATTGCGGAAGATGAAAATTCGTCATCAAGAGGTCGACGGCGGAGAATTGATATCCTGGCGTGATAAAGAGGTTGGTGGTGCCCGACCACGGCCTTATTAGACCGTCTTTAGTGGACGAGGTCTCCAGCAAGCGGAGCGAAGTCGTCCCGACCGCCACGATGCGACCACCAGTGGCACGAGCCGCATTCAAAACCTGCGCTGCCTGGGCGGTAATAACCCCACGCTCAAAGTGCATCCGGTGCGCTTTCGTCTCCACTGCTTTCACCGGCAAAAACGTTCCTGGCCCTACCTCCAATGTGACGAAAACAGAGGCAATACCCGCTTCCGAGAGGCTGCTCATCAAGCTTGGAGTGAAATGAAGACCGGCTGTCGGTGCTGCGACGGCACCTTCGTGGCGAGCATACATCGTCTGATAATCATCAGCATCACGGACATCCACAGATCGCTTTGATGCAATATAAGGCGGCAGGGGAAGTGAGCCGAGAAGTTTGATCCGCTCATCCAGGATCGGGCTCGCCACATCAAAGGCAAGCTTTATCGTCCCCTCTTCACTCTTGCTTAGAACTGTAGCGTCCAAGACCTCTGCTTCACAAACCTCTGGATCGGCTCCAAACCGCACTCGATCGCCAGGTGCGAGTTTGCGGCCCGGTCTCACAAGGCCAACCCAGGTCGCCTCGTCGAGACGCTCAATCAAGGTTGCTTCGATCGCCGGCTCATACCCGCCCCGGCCGATCCTTCTACCTGAAAGTCGCGACGGTATGACCTTCGTGTCATTGAAAACGAGGACATCGCCAGCCCGAAGATGATGGGCCAGATCCTTCGCACAGGCATCGGAGAATTCTGGCTCGGCCTCGGGCTCTATGACAAGCAAACGCGAAGCATCCCTAGGGACAGCGGGACGTAGTGCGATCGACGCCTCCGGTAGATCGAAATTGAAGGCGTCGACACGCATGGCGGTCCTAGCTGCGCTCCTTACTTCGCGTCAGAAGCAACCTGCATTTTCACGATCACGTCCGGATTGGTGACCGTGCCGCTGCCGCTGGCGCCCTTCTTGATCTTGTCTACGAATTCCATCCCATCGACCACTTCACCAAAAACAGTGTACTGACCGTTGAGGAAGCTGGAATCCTCAAAGCAGATGAAAAATTGACTGTTGGCGCTGTTGGGGCTCTGAGATCTAGCCATGCCTAGCGTGCCCCTCTCGAAGGGCTCCTTTGTGAACTCAGCTTTGACGTCTGGGTACTTTGAACCACCCATGCCAGTGCCCGTCGGATCCCCTGTCTGAGCCATAAATCCTTCGATCACGCGGTGAAACTTGACACCATTGTAGAAGCCTTCGCGTGTGAGTTTCTTGATCCGCTCAACATGCTCGGGAGCGAGGTCCGGGCGTAGCTTGATCACGACCCGACCATCCTTCAGATCGAGATATATCGTGTTTTCAGGATCCGAGGGGTTCGCCGCATGAGCCGCACCGGGAACCATTGCAAATAAGAGGACTGTGGAAATCAGTTTCAAAATATCGAACATAGAAGCCTACCTTTCTCGGTCGGTTGTTTGTTTGTCCTCAGGCGAACTCGCGCAGCAAGGCAGCGTCGATGCGCCGCCGCGCAAGGTCAGGGACGAATGGTGAGATGTCGCCGCCCATGCGGGCAATCTGTTTCACCAGCGATGAGGCGATCATGCGTGTATTGGAACTTGCAGCTAGAAAGATCGTCTCCACATCCCGGGCAATGCTGGCATTCATCTGCGCCATCTGCACCTCGTAGTCGAAGTCAGAGGAATCACGCAAGCCCCGCACCATTACGGTCGCGCCGGCTGCGATAGCCGCCTCAACAGCCAAGGTGTCGAAAGTGATGACACTGATTTCACATCCCACATCCCTTCCCAGGGGAATACACACTTCCTCCATGAGGTCGACGCGTATTTCTGCCGACAGGAGAGGCGTCTTGCCATGGTGCACGCCAACCGCCAGCACCAGCTTATCGAACATGCGAGCAGCACGTGAAATGACATCCACATGGCCGTTTGTCACGGGATCGAAGCTGCCCGGATAGAATCCGATGAGCATACGCTAAGCTCTCCTTCGCCGGTTCGGCGCGACATCGCAAGCCTGATGCCACCACCAATCATCATCTCAGGCAATCTACTAATCAGCGCCACTCCCTGCTCGAAAGAAAAACTCTCGTTGCCGAGCAGGCAGCGCATACATACCGTCTGAAATCGCGCTAAGCACCATCAAAGTGCCACCATAAGTCACCAAATGAGCGACATAATAACCCGCCCGGCAAATGAACTGAGTGAAGAACCCTCCCAAAAAACAACAGCTTGTGAGATTTCGCAGAATGACGGAAGTCCTCGCCTGCCGATGTCGGAGTTTCTACTGAAGCCTTTTTGGGGGTCCGGTTAAGCCACTGCAAGCAGAGCCTCCGGTGGCACCCAATACTGAAAACTCTTGAGCTAGGCTTCCGATGATGGAAGCCTGCGCGCTTTCCTTGCCGTAATGCGTCGGTGATCGTGTCGAAACTTCCGTGTCAATCTCGATGCAAAGAGGCCGACACATATGGGCTTCCGAGTTGCCTGCAATCACTTCATCGCAAACGGGCAGCGTGCAGAGCGGAGATAAGCCCCACCTTTAGGGCCGACGGCAAACATCAGAACGTTTAAGATCTGTCGCCGCCCCGCATTCGGTGCAAAAATTCCACTCCGCTGCAGATGCTTTCCTCAACCAGCCGTCGAGATCTCCTCAGGGTCATCGTCATCTTCATTGACATGGGCCACAGAGACCACTCTCTCTCCATCAGCTGTGTCAAAGATCGTCACCCCTTGAGTGTTTCGACCAGCAACACGAATACCGTGCACGGGACAGCGAATGAGCTGACCACCGTTGGTGACCAGCATGATCTGATCATTCTCCTCGACCGGGAAAGAGGCAACCAGTTGGCCATTACGTCTATTCACCGCCATAGCGATGATACCTTTTCCGCCTCGCCCGGTGACCCGGTACTCAAAGGAAGAAGTTCGTTTTCCATATCCATTCTGAGAAACGGTTAAAACGGTCTGCTCCGCGGCAGATAGAAGTGCATAGCGTTCCTGGCTAAGAGACACTTCTTCCGCACTTCCTTCTTCCTCGCCATTGCCTTCTTCCAGCTCTGGATCGATCTCAGTGCCAGCATTTGCTTCCTCACCGCGCATAGCGCGGCGAAGCTTCAGATAGGCCTTCGCCTCCGCCGGTGTTGCATCTATGTGCCGAAGAACAGTCATCGCAATGACCTTATCGGATCCCAACTCCTTGTCGGTTCCGAGCCGAACACCCCGAACGCCCGTGGATGTGCGACCGGCAAAGACCCGCACATCGTGAACGGGAAAACGAATGCAGCGCCCGTTGGCCGTGGTCAGTAAGATATCATCGTCAGGCGTAGCCACGGCGACCCCCACGATCGAGTCGCCTGGCTCTTCGAGCTTCATCGCAATCTTTCCGGCACGATTGATATTGATGAAGTCTGCAAGATCGTTACGGCGCACGCTGCCAGAGCGAGTGGCGAAGATCAGATTCAACCGTTCGGCCTCTTCGGCATCTTCAGGCATGAACAGAATCGTGGAAATATTCTCACCCTGTTTCAACGGCAGAAGGTTCACGAGTGCCTTGCCGCGCGCCTGCGGCGTTCCTACCGGCAGGCGCCATACCTTCATGCGGTAGACCATACCGGTCGATGAAAAAAACAAGACCGGTGTGTGCGTATGGGCCACAAACAACTGGGATACGAAATCCTCTTCCTTCATCGAGACACCGGAGCGGCCTTTGCCGCCACGCCGCTGCGCACGATAGGTCGAGAGAGGCACGCGCTTGATATACCCGCTATGGGACACGGTGATCACCATATCCTCGCGAGCAATCAGATCTTCATCTTCGACCTCGAAGCCGTCGTCGAGGATCTGAGTCCGGCGCGGCTTAGCAAACTCTGCCTTTGCTGCTTGCAACTCGTCACGTACGATTGTCTGGACACGATCGCGTGAGCGCAGGATGTCGAGATAGTCGGAGATCTTGCCGCCGAGTTCCTGCAACTCGTCACCGATCTCGTCTCGTCCGAGCGCCGTCAGCCTTTGCAGTCGCAAGTCGAGGATGGCCCTCGCCTGCTCCTCAGAGAGGCGTATTGTGCCGCCATCCGTCACGATGTGACGAGGATCGGCAATCAGCATGACGAGCGCCACCATGTCCTTCGCAGGCCAGTCACGGCTCATCAACTCGGCACGAGCGGTTGCAGGATCAGGACTTGTTCGGATTACTCGGATCACCTCATCGATATTGGCGACCGCTATCGCCAGACCGACCAAAACATGGGCTCTGTCCCGCGCTTTGTTCAGAAGGAACTTCGTCCGCTTTGTGACAACTTCCTCACGAAAGCTGACAAAGAACTGGAGCATATCCTTGAGGTTGAGAAGTTCGGGGCGCCCCCCCGAGAGAGCCACCATGTTGCAGCCGAAGCTCGTCTGCAGAGGAGAGAAACGGTAGAGCTGGTTAAGAACCACATCCGCGACCGCCTCACGGCGCAGTTCGATGACCACGCGCATGCCTTCTCGCGAGGATTCGTCGCGGATATCCGCGATGCCTTCAATTCGCTTCTCGCGAACAAGATCGGCGATCTTCTCGATCATGGAGGCCTTGTTCACCTGGTACGGAATTTCCGTCACGACCAGGGCCTCGCGCTCCTTACGAACCGTTTCCACCTCCACAAGGGCCCGCATGATTATGGAGCCCCTGCCCGTCTGGTACGCCGACCTAATTCCAGACCGGCCGAGAATGAGACCTGCGGTGGGAAAGTCCGGACCGGGCACGATTTCATTGATCTCTTCAATCGAGATCCCGGGATTGGCCAGCAAAGCTACACAGGCATCAACAAGTTCGCCCAAATTATGCGGGGGAATGTTCGTCGCCATCCCGACGGCGATGCCACCCGCTCCATTGACGAGCAAGTTAGGAAATTTCGCCGGAAGTACAGAGGGCTCATGCTCCGTATCGTCGTAGTTAGATTGAAATGCAACCGTCTCTTTGTCGAGATCATCCAGCAACAGGTGTGCAGGTTTCGCCAGCCGGACCTCTGTGTAACGCATCGCGGCTGGCATATCTCCGTCCACAGAGCCGAAGTTTCCCTGGCCGTCGATCAGCGGCAGCAGCATCGAAAAATCTTGAGCCATTCGAACCAGAGCGAAGTAGATCGCTTGGTCACCGTGAGGATGGTACTTACCAATGACATCGCCCACGATACGAGCGGACTTTCGGTATCCCTTATTCCAGTCGTAACCATTCTCGTGCATCGAAAACAGGATGCGGCGATGGACCGGCTTCAAGCCATCCCTGACATCAGGCAGCGCCCGACTCACGATTACGCTCATCGCATAATCGAGGTAGGAACGCTTCATTTCCTCGACGATGGAGATGGGGGTCACATCCGAAGGAACGGGCTCCGAACCAGATGGTCCTCGATCGTTATCGGCCAATCTTCAATGCCTCTGCATATTGAGGGAGGGGGGAGCGTCATGGCCGTTACACGGCCACGATTCGGCTAATGCCATATGTAGCAATGGCTGCAGACCGATGCAACGAAACGCGCGATAAAATTAGCCGTTTTCGGCGGTTTTCTTTCCTTTTTCTCCGCCAAATTCAAGCGCTACTCCTGATTCACATCAGCCATAAGCTTGCCAGCCCGAGGAACGCAAAGAAGCCCACCACATCGGTCACCGTGGTTACGAACACTGTAGAAGAAACGGCAGGATCTACGTCGAAATAATCGAGTGTCAGCGGGATGAGAATGCCCGCTAGAGCTGCAGCCAGCATATTGATAACCATCGCCGCGCCCAGGACTAAGCCGAGGCTGTCACTGCCAAACCAAGCATAGACAACGGCGCCGAGGATCAGAGCGAACAGAACACCATTGATCAGTCCTACCGCGCATTCGCGACCCACTACTCGCACAGCATTGAGCTTACCAAGGCTGCGCGTGGCCAGAGCCCGCACTGCGATCGTCATAGTCTGGGTGCCAGCGTTACCCCCCATCGACGCCACGATCGGCATCAATACGGCCAGAGCTACCATTTCGCTGATGGTCGCATCGAAAGCCCCGATCACTGTGGACGCAAGAATTGCCGTAAAAAGATTTATCAAGAGCCAAGTGAAGCGGCTGCGCGTGGTGCGCCATACTGGGTCCGTAATCACCTCGTCGCCTACACCGCCGAGGCGCAGAATATCCTCCTCGGCCTCCTCCTGGATGACGTCTACGATATCATCCACCGTGAGCATACCGACGACGCGCCCGTCCGTATCAACAACTGGGGCGGACACGAGATTGTACCGTTCGAATTTGTAAGCTACGTCCTCTCGCTCGTCCGTAACTGTGAAAGTCGTTTGCTCCGTCGCCATGATCTGCTCGAGAGGGATCTCGTTTCCGCTTCTCAGGATGCGCGAAACATCGACGGTCCCAATAAGATGCATGAGAGGATCGACAACGAAGACTTCATAAAACTGCTCCGGTACGTCTTCATCACCGCGCATGTACTCGATCACCTGACCCACAGTCCAGAAGCCGGGAGCCGCGACGAAAGCGGTCTGCATGAGCCGACCTGCTGAGTCCTCCGGATAATCGAGGGCCCGCTTCAGCGCGGCCCGCTCCTTGCGAGGTACGGATCTGAGGAACTGCTCCTGCTCCTCCTCGTCCATGTCCTCCAAGAGGTAGACGGCGTCGTCCGTATCGAGGCGGCCTAAAGCCACCGACACGGCCCGGGGCGTCAAGAGCTCGAAAAGGGCATCGCGCACCGGGGCATCGAGTTCGGTCAGAACCTCAGGATCGAACTTTCTTCCAAGAAGAGTGACGAGTTGAGCCCGCTGATCGGGACGCAGCAATTCGATGAGATCGGCGAGATCTGCTGCATGCAGATCTTTGACCAGCTCTCGCACACCCTCCCTGTCGTCGGTATCTAACGTAGAGAGAATGGATTGCACGAAGCTGGCATCGAAATCGCCATCTTCATTTCGAGTGAGAGGACGCTCAACAATTTCCATTCTCGACCTCCCTGCAGCAAGTGGTTGCATCTCCGAGGGGACGCACCATCTCGCAACCATTGCTGCAGCGCAATGGGCCGTAATGATCATGAGAGGTGAATGGTGCGGTCGGGGAGACTCGAACTCCCACGGGGGTTAACCCGCTAGCCCCTCAAGCTAGTGCGTCTACCAATTCCGCCACGACCGCGAGGTAGCCCCTGTCGGGGTGGCGCTCATGTAACAACCCGGATGCGGCAAAGCAAGCCTTTCCGATAGCTCTTTGAAAATCGCCGGTTTAAGAAGTTGGCATGCTCGACAAGAACATAGCTAAGGAAGCCGCTACACGCCTATTTCGCTCTGCCCCGTCAGTTGAATGGTCGGTGGCCAAGGGCCTGGTGGAGTATGCTGCAGCGGTCGACCAAATGGAGGCCCGAGTCGCCGAGATTTCTGCCGGCGGAGCCGCAGAGCAAGTCTGGCTCTTGGAGCACCCTCCCCTTTATACGGCCGGCACCAGTGCGGACGATCGGGACTTGCTCACTCCGGCACGTTTTCCGGTCCACCGGACAGGTCGCGGCGGTCAGTTCACCTATCACGGCCCTGGTCAGCGCGTCGCCTACGTCATGCTCGATCTGTCAAAACGCGGTCAAGATCTGCGGCTCTACGTGCATGAGCTTGAAAACTGGCTCATCGACTCCTTGTTTCGGTTCGGTGTAACCGCTGTGACAAGGTCTGAACGCATAGGTGTTTGGGTCACCAGACGGGATCGAGAGCGCGAAATCGAAGAAAAAATTGCTGCGATCGGAATACGTGTTCGGCGCTGGGTGAGCTTCCACGGGATCGCACTCAACATCAACCCTGAACTCGAGCATTTCTCCGGTATCGTTCCCTGCGGCGTCCATCAGCATGGGGTAACCAGCCTTGCTGATCTTGGCATCAGCGCCGGAATGGATGACGTCGACGAGGTTTTGCGCGCCGAGTTCGAAAAACGTTTCGGGCCCACCAAGCGCTCATAAAGCGTGTAGACCGTATTATATTTTAATTAGATTCCACAATCTGTGAAGCGAGAGGCAAGCCAGAGGGACAGGGTCGGGAGAGTGATCAAAACGTTTTTCGCCGAGCTGATCGCCATAATTGCCATTGCCGGCGGACAGGTCCGATGTCGCTCGTGATCTTCAACGGATTGCGAGACCCTCGCGTAAGCTGGCGCAGGTATTCTGGCACCAACGCTGCCGGTAGAAAGGCCGGAAGAGCCGCTTCAGGCACCTTCCGCACGTGCGACCGCGCTTCATCCAGCCGCCGCCTCGCCAGAGACACAAGATCGGAGACAGCCGCTTGCATTGGCCCATCCCAACGTCCTGACAAAACGTGCGCCACCGTCATCCCGTGACTTGCAAGCAGGTCCTGGGGAAGAAAACACTGCCCTCTGGATCGCAGCAACGGCATCGCGCGAAGCAAACTGGTCAGACCGAAGGCCACTCCCGCCAATCCGCTCACTTCTGCGCATGAATCGGCATCTTTTCCAATCAAGGTCAGTGCAGCCATCTGCATGAGAGCCGAGGATGTGTCGCCCAGATAGCCTTCGAGATCATTCTGGCTCGGCATTGGATCATCATAAAGGTCAAAGCGTCGTGCCTCGATGAGATTGGCCGGGCCGGTGCGTCCGATTGCGCCACTGCTTAATGCGGGAGCTAAAGCCTCAAGAACCGGGTGATCACCCGTTGCCCCGTTAAAGCTGCGGTCGAGCGCGTCAGCCCACCATTGCAGACGGATCTCACCCAGCATTGGCTCGGACACAAGGTCTCGAATTCTGCGCAATTCAATGTCAAATGCGTACAGGGCAAGGAGTGACGGCCGCTTCTCATCGTCGGCAAATAGGGCCGCGAGGAACCTATCCTTGTCCACTTCCCTCACCAAGTCGAAGCAATACCTTGCCGCTTCCTCTCCGGAGCTCATGTGGACCGCGGATCGTCGACCGCAATCAATGCTGCAGCGACTGACCTCCCCTCCCCCAGAAGCACATTGTAGGTACGGGCTGCAGCACCGGTCCCCATTGGCTCGAGGCGGATGCCATTATCGTGGAAGGCTTGGCGAATTTTGCCGTCAGGCCGAACAAGCTCCAACCCACATCCGAGCAAAAGAAATTCAATCTCGCTTGCTTCAGCAAAGACCGGCGCGAAACTATCAGGAGACAAATCTGTCAGAGCCGATACGGACCAGCCATAAATTCCGCTGGGGAGCAGCAAGATAGACCCCCGATGGGACATCCCCGCAAAGCGAAAGCCCCCTTTGCCGTAAGCATCAACAGGCGCCCGTCCAGGAAAATGCGGCGTGACCACCTGCCGATCGTCCTTCATATGACCGGCGACACTGTCGCCCTCCTCAAGGCATCGTTGCTGATTTAGCTTTCGACGCGTTCCCGTTATTAACCGCCACCTTTGCCTTGTCGGTCACCGAACTCCAGTCTCGCTTCACTCCCACCAAAAGAAGAATAGGTGTGGCGACGTAAATGGATGAATAGGTGCCCACGATAACGCCCCAGAGCATCGCGAACGTGAACCCTCGAATAACTTCGCCGCCAAACAAAAAAAGCGACATCATGGCGATGAAAGTCGTAGCCGCAGTCAAAACAGTGCGCGACAAAGTGCTATTGAGGGAGGAGTCGATCAGATCGATCAGCCGCATCGATTTGTATTTTCTTAGATTTTCCCGAATTCTATCAAATACAACAACAGTATCGTTCAGAGAATATCCTACGATAGTCAGTATCGCAGCGATAATTGAAAGATTAAACTGAAGTCCTAAGACACAGAATAGACCTATGGTCAGCACAACGTCGTGGATAAGAGCGGCAACGGCACCAATTGCAAACTGCCATTCGAAGCGAAACCAGACATAAATCAGAATTGCGACGACGGCTACCAGGACAGAGATTGTTCCGACCTGGGCTAGTTCGGATGAGACCTTTGGTCCGACGATTTCGGTTCGGTTGTATGTCACATCAGCGCCAAGCGCGCCGCGAACTTTGGAAATCGACTCCTGCGTCGCTTGTTCTGTTTCCTGCTGGCCGATGCGGATCATGACTTGGTTCGGTGTCCCCAAGCCCTGAACTTCCACTTCACCAAGCTCCAGGCCGCTCAGCGTGCGTCGTAAGTTGCCAAGGTCAGCCGGACCTTTTGTTTGGATCTCGAGAAGAGTACCGCCCTTGAAATCAATCCCATAATTGAGACCCACGGTGAAAAACAGGACAAGGGATGCAATCATGCAGAAGCCGGAAAGGGCATAGCCTATCCGTGCAAACCGCATGAACTGAAACTTCGTGTCGTCAGGAATGAAACGGATGGGCCGCATAGGGCGTTTGCCTCGACTTTTTTAAAGCGGAATTGCCTTGGGGCGGGCGCGCGAGAACCACCACGAAATTATCAGGCGGGTCAACGTGAAGGCCGTAAACATTGAGGTTACGATGCCCAGCGCCAGCGTGATTGCAAATCCCCTTATTGGACCAGAACCCATGCCGAATAAAACAAGCGCAGCGATGAGGCTGGTCACATTGGAATCCATGATGGTTGCAAGGGCTCGGTCAAACCCTGCATTGAGGGCCGCAACCGGGGTCCGGCCCAGGCGCTGCTCCTCTCTAATCCGCTCATAGATCAGAACATTCGCATCGACAGCCATACCGATTGTCAAAACAATGCCGGCTATTCCCGGCAACGTCAGTGTTGCCTGCAGTAGAGACAGGATGCCGAACAACAGGATTAAATTCGCAATCAATGCGATATTGGCAAATACCCCGAAGAGCCCATAGCCAATGACCATGAAGATCACAACTGCGACCACGGCTACGATTGAGGCAATCATACCGGCGCGAACGGAATCGGCACCCAGGCTTGGCCCGACGCTGCTTTCCTGAACAATCTGAAGTTTCGCAGGAAGAGCTCCGGAGCGAAGAACGATGGCTAGGTCGTTGGCCTCCTCAACCGTGAAATTTCCGCTGATCTGGCCGGTGCCGCCGAGGATCGCCTCATTTATGCGGGGGGCGCTGATCACCTCATTGTCGAGCACAATGGCGAATGGGCGTCCAACATTGCGCTGCGTCAGCTCGCCAAAGCGTTGAGCACCGCGCTGGTTGAACCGAAAGGAAACAATCGGCTCACCACCCTGCTGATCAAACCCTGGCTGAGAGTCCGTAAGATCCTCCCCTTCAACCGTCGAGCGACTTGATGTCTGAACGAAATAGGGGACCTTCGGCTCGTCAGTTGAATAAAGGAGATCGCAACCAACCGGAGCGCTGGACGGCGTGGCGGATTGTGGTTGCTCCTCGCACAAGAGCCGGAACTGGAGCTTGGCGGTGGTGGCAAGAAGCTCCTTCAGCCTAGAGGGGTCCTGCAAGCCAGGAACCTGGACTTCAATTCGATCCGCGCCTTGACGAGAAATCGACGGCTCCGTCGTCCCCAGGGCGTCAACGCGCCGGCGAACGATTTCAATGGATTGCTGAACGGCTCGATTGATCCGAGCTGTTAATCCAGCATCGGTAAAATTGACGATAATGCGATCGCCATCTCGAGTGACGTCCGCTGAATTCACGGCTGTGCCATCGGCGAAAAGACCAGTGCTTACAGGCTGCGCCAATTCCTGGATGTTCGTAATTGCCTTTTCAACATCGGCGGAGTTGCGGATTCGGAGTGAAACCTGCGTTCCTGAGCGGCCCAGACCAGTATAACCGATGCGCTCATCCCTCAGAACCTGCCGAATATCTCCCATCAATTGGTTGGTCAACTGACTGACGAGATCAGCGCGATCGACCTCCAGAAGCACCTGGGAGCCACCTTGGAGATCGAGACCGAGATTCATGGTCTTGCTCGGCAGCCATGCCGGCATCCTTTCCCTTACGTCGGCGGGAAGTAGATTCGGCAGAGCAGTGATCACGCCGAGCAGGATGACGGCAAAGATGGCGATAATCTTCCACCTGGCGAAATACATTCAATGGCCTTCCCAGCAAAGCGACGTATCCAGCAATCGTCCAAGCATTATGTCGAGGGACTCTCGTCCTTGGCGGGTTCACCCTTTACGCGAACCTCACCGACCATGCTTTTGACCACGCGGACGCGAACATTCTCGGCGATTTCAACCTGAATCTCGCGCTCGTCGATCACCTTGGATACCTTGCCGATCAGTCCCCCAGTGGTCACGATGGTGTCGCCGCGACGAATGTTGGTCACCATCTCCTGGTGCTGCTTAGCTCGCCGCTGCTGTGGCCGGATCAGCAGGAAATAGAAGATCACGAAGATCGCAACCAGCGGAAGCATCGACACCAGAAAGTCACTGGAGGGGGCTGCAATGCCTTGCGCATAGGCCGGCGTGATGAACATGTCTCTTCCTTCAGATTGGGCGCAGCATGACGTTTCGCCTGGAACCACGTCCGCCGATTTCGCCGCGAATATAGCGGCGGATTGGGCGTTTGCAATACAAGCCTTAGTGTTGCGGCACGGCGTGCTTGCCTCTCGGCCGTCCCACACGCTAAGCACCGACCAAAATCAACACCCCCGCGAGGAGCTGAGGTCATGAAGATCAACGAGAATGACGATCTGCTTCTGACACGATTGGAGCGGATCGCCTCAGCGCTGGAGCGCCTATCGCCTCCGGCGCAGCTGCAAAGTGATCTCGGCGCCTCAGAGGCTTTCATTTGGCATGCCTCGGCGGGGCTCCAGCCCGTCGATCGCGTGAACCGGGTAGAGATGAATTTGTTGCGCGGCATCGATCGCATGCGCGACACGCTGCTCGACAATACCAGCCGCTTCGCCCGGGGGCGACCCGCCAATAACGCCCTGCTGTGGGGTGCCCGCGGCATGGGTAAAAGCTCGCTCGTCAAGGCTACGCATGCCGCCGTGAACTTGGAGGTCGGCGGGGTGTTGAAGCTGGTCGAGATTCATCGTGAAGACATCGAAACCTTGCCAGCGCTGATGACCGTTATCCGCAGCAACTCCTGCTACCGCTTTATCGTGTTCTGCGATGACCTTTCATTCGACGGCGATGACACATCTTACAAGTCGCTCAAAGCAGCCTTGGAGGGTGGAATTGAGGGGCGCCCCGAGAACATGCTGTTTTACGCCACCTCAAACCGGCGTCATCTGCTGCCCCGCGACATGATGGAGAACGAGCGCTCTACGGCCATCAACCCCTCCGAAGCAGTGCAGGAAAAGGTCTCCTTATCAGACCGATTCGGTCTATGGCTTGGATTTCATAGCTGCTCACAGGCTGAATTTCTGGAGATGGTAGAGGCTTATGCTCTTCATCTAAAGCTCTGCATCAATCCTGAGTTGCTTAAAAGGGAAGCAATAGAATGGTCAACAACTCGTGGCTCCCGGTCGGGGAGAGTCGCTTGGCAATTCATTCAGGATTTAGCCGGAAGAATGGACGGTTAATTAAAGGTTAACAGTTATCCGCGGCTATACAGTCGCTGTAAACATTGAAATTACTAAATATTTTGAGGAAACCTGTGCTCTTCCGTATGACGTGCTCGATACACCACAGGGTTACAGAACTGTTAAAATGAGCTGAGAAACCTTTGTCTGTGCGCCCGCCACAGGTCTACAACCACTGGATGCATCTATGGTTGAATGCACCTGATTAACATAGGCGGGGGTTTCAGAATGACGAGCGCCAGACACCGACAATCCTTCTTGTATAGTGGATGCGCCCTGTTCGCGCTTGGTCTCATGGCCGGACCCGCGATGGCCGCAACCTACACAGTAACGTCTGCGTCAGGGAATCCCGCAGTTGTCAACTCGCTTGGATGGGCGATCTCCCAAGCGAATGCGAATGCCGGGGAAGACACAATCGAGTTCAACATCGGATCCAATGTGACGATCGGTCTTGGGGGAACCCTTCCCGTAATTACCGACTCGGTCACCATTGATGGCTCCGGATCCGCGGGGCTGAGGATCCACGGTAACAACGCCTACAATATCTTTCTTGTGCGGGCCGACGGCACCGATGCTCCTGCCACCATTGATGTCACAATTTCCAATGTCACTTTACAGAACGCCAGAGCACAGGGGGGAAGTGGGCTCAATGGAGGCTCAAACGGCGGAGGCGGCGGGGGCCTCGGTGCGGGCGGCGCTATCCTTGTTGGCAAGGGTGGCAATGTCATCGTGGAGGACGTCACTTTCGCCAGCAATGCCGCTGTCGGCGGGACGCGGGGTACATCAAATGCCAGCTACCCCACCGGCGCGGGAGGCGGCGGGCTGAATGGAGGTACTGGACCTGGCCTCACCGGCTGGACAGTCGGCACGGGCGGCGGGGGTTATGGCCGAGGCGCTGACGCCACTGTCGGCAACGGCACTGTGGCAGGCGTGGGCGGCGGACCCAATGGCGGAACCGGCGGAACCACGAGCGCGGCATCGGGCAACGGCGGCGATTGGTCGGGGGGAGGTGGCGGTGCGGTCCCTAGTTCAGACAACAACAACGGACGAGGGGGCGATGGCGGTTACGGCGGCGGCGGCGGTGGCGGCGGTTCGGGAACGACAGGAATAGCGGACCAGCAGATGGGCGGCAATGGCGGCTTTGGTGGCGGCGGTGCCGGGGCGACACGGGCCGGGGGAACTATGGGCTTCGGTGGAGATGGCGGATACGGGGCCGGCGGCGGTGCCACGAGAACCGGGGAGACAACTTCGGGCGGATTTGGGGGCACTGACGGAAATGGCGCCACCGCGGGCGTAGGGGCCGCCTTTGGCGGCTCCATCTTCGTCGAAGACGGTGGAACCATAGAGTTCAAAGGCAATGTCTCAATGACTGGAGGGACCGTCAGCGCGCAAACAGGAGCGCTTGCCCTCGGCAGCGCCATCTTCCTTCATGGCACCACAGGCTTGAGCTTCAATCCGGACACCGGCGAGATTGTTACGATTGCAAATAATATCGATAGCGACGCCTACAACTCTGGCGAAGACCCTTCCGACCCCGACGCTGCCCGCGACGGTCTTGATACGGGCATCACCAAAACGGGTGACGGCACCCTGATCCTCCAGGGCACCAACAGTTTCGTCGGCGGTGTCGACATCCAGGGCGGCACCGTTTCAATCGCAACGAATTCCAATCTTGGACACTCTGATGGCGAACTGACCATCAGCAACGAGGCGACGCTTCTTGCCACTGGCAATTTGGCACTCGAGCGAGACGTCAGTTTGGGCACCGGCGGCGGGGCCTTCGCAGCTAATGGAAGCACGGTTCTCACCGTGAACGGCATCGTCAGCGGTTCCGAAGGACTCATCAAGAATGGCAGTGGGATCGTAGTGCTCAACAACGCTGCCAACAGCTACACTGGCGGCACAACCATCAATGCCGGCACTTTGCGAGCGGGAGCAGACGGCGCCCTCGCGGAAGGAAGCATGGATATCGCCGCAACCGGGCTTCTGGATCTCAACAACTTCGACCAGGTCCTGACATCCCTGACGGGCGCGACAGGCAGTCGTATTTTGCTCGGCTCGGGTGATCTCACCATTGATCAAGCGATCGACACGAGTTTCGATGGCACGATCTCGGGCACTGGCGATGTCATCAAAGCCGGTGCGGGCACCCTAACCATCTCCAATCCCTTCGGAAATACAGGCGAGTTCATTCTTGAGGGCGGCACAATCGCCGCCGGGGCGGCGAATATCTTCAACAATCGTCCCGTCATTCTGGATGATGGCGCGACCTTCGATCTTGGCGGCTTCAATCAAACCGTTGCCCGACTGGAGTCCAACACCGGGTCAATCGTCAATTTGGAGGGAGGCACACTGACTCTGACGGATACCACGACTTATGAGATCGCCGGGACCCTGGCCGGAAACGGTGATGTGGTCAAACAGGGCACCGGCAATGTGACTTTTTCCGGCGTGGGCACGATGTCTGGGACCTTCACCGTGGCAGGCGGCAGCATGAACCTCACCGGATCGCTGGCCGACGGCATCGTCTCGGTCTCTTCGGGTGGCAACATGTATGGGACGGGTACAGTCGGCGATCTGATGATCAGCGGCATCATTGCACCGGGTAATATTGATCCCGACGAAATCATCGCCAATGGAGAGGGTCCAGAGGTCTCCGGGGTTCTCAACATCACCAATGACGCCACCTTCAGGGTAGGTTCGATGTTGCTACTCGATATGGCGGTCGATGGAACGATCAGCAGCTTGAATGTCGGCGGAGCGACCACAATCGAGGGTGGCACTGTCTATGTTGCCGATGACGAGGCCAGTTTCAGTCGCGGGCAAACCTATACGATCCTCACATCGGCGGGAGGCATCACCGGGCAGTTCGACGAATTGCGCACGGATCTGGTCTTTCTATCACCTGAGCTCGAATACGGGACGAATGAAATCCGTATGATTTTCGCCCCGAACTTCAACGCGTCCATGTTTGGGGGCAATCAGCGTCGAGTTGGCGAGGCGATTGATTTTCTGATTGGCGACGTTGCGCCGGGTGTTTTGAACGACATGCTGGAGGAGTTGTCCTCCATGGACATCAACGAGGCGCATTCGGTGTTGTGGAACCTCGCGCCGGAGGTCTATGGCGATGCTTCGGCATCGGTGGGCCGGATGATGGCTGGCGGGAATCGGATGATCACCAACCGCTTCTCGCGCCGGACGGGCGACAGCGGGCTTGCGGCGCTGGGGGTCGAGGGGCCGGCACCGGCGGCCGATATCGCCTATGTGCCGGAGCTGGGGATGCAGTTCTGGACAGACTATCAGTTCCGCACGGTCGATCTGGGCTATGACGGCAATGCCAGTCGCGGCAGCGCCACCGAGCATACCCAGCTGTTTGGCGGCGACATCGACATTCCGGGCACTTATCTGGGCCAGGGCATGGTCGGTGCCTATGCCGGCATGATGTGGGCCGATCTCGGCCTTGAGGACATCACGCAAAAATCCAGCCTGTCGGGTCCGGTCGGCGGCATCTATGGACAATGGTCACCCGTGCCGATCCTGCGCTTCCACGGGCGGGCCGCGATCGCGGCCCCGCGGGTGAGTTCACGCCGCTCCTTCGGCGTCGGTCCCGTTCAAGTGGCCGCAAAGAGCGAGTACCGGATGGTTGCGGCAGGAGGCCATGCGGGCGTCGCCTATGACAAGTCGATCTATGCCTTCCTGTTCACGCCCTTCGCAGAGGGCGGTGTTCAGTATATGAGGCGGCCCGACTTTGCCGAAGAGGGGGCGGACGATGCCGGTCTGGAGGTTGAGGGCGCCGAGCGGTTGACGGGTGAGGCCCGGGTGGGGGCGCGGCTCGCCACTCTGCCCATGCCGGTCAACGAAACCTGGTCGCTGATCCCCACCTTCTCGGCTGCCTATGAACGCTATCTGGGCAATCGAACGGACAAGGTCACTTCCGCCTTCATCGGCGGGCCGCAAGTCCCCTTCGTGGTGCTGCCGGTGGATGTCGGGCCCAATGCCCTCAACATGGCCGCCAGCGTCGAGTTTGCCCATATCGACGGCATCGGCTCCCTGCAAATCGGATATGGCTTCGGCCTCGCAAAATACGAAACCAGCCACGCCTTCGCCGTCGCCGGAAAAATATACTGGTAGTTCAAATCCTGCGCCGCTGCACTGGGGTGACTGACATGCTGCTTCTGGTTATGAGAGCACGAATGTTCACAGGAGAGCGACATGAACCTCGGCATCAGCGGGAGACGCGCGATCATCTGCGCCTCCAGTCGCGGACTGGGACGCGGGTGCGCCACGGCCCTTGCCCGCGCCGGCGTCGATGTGGTCATCAATGGACGGGATGAAGCGACGCTCGCTCGCACCGCTACGGAGATCCGAGAGCAAACGGGGGTCTCCGTCATCCCAGTGGTCGCGGACATTAGCACCCAGGAGGGCCAGGTGGCTCTTCTTGATGCCTGCCCCGAGCCCGACATCCTCGTGACTAATAACGGTGGACCGCCACTGCGTGATTTTCGTGATCTGCATAGGGATGAGATCATTCAGGGCGTCATCCAGAATATGGTGACGCCGATCGAAATCATCCAGAAGGTCGTCGATCCCATGATGCGAAGGGAATTTGGACGCATCGTCAACATCACCTCGTCATCCGTGAAGGCACCGATAACGGGGCTTGATCTGTCCAGCGGAGCCCGAGCAGGACTAACAGCCTTTCTGGCAGGTGTCGCACGCTCCGTCGCCCATCGAAATGTGACCATCAATGCCATACAGCCAGGCGCCTTTGATACAGATCGCCTCGCAGTGACGTTCAAGCGCTTCGCCGTGGCCGATCGCAGCGAAGAAGAATTGCGTGCCGAGCGCGCAAAAGCGATTCCGGCAGGACGTTTCGGCACGACCGATGAATTTGGCGAGCTGTGTGCCTTTCTCTGCAGTATCCATGCAGGCTACATCACCGGCCAAAGTCTCCTCATCGACGGCGGTGCCGTTAATGCAGCCTTTTAAGAGCTTTATTGACCTGCCTGACAGAAGGCATCAGGCACCGAAAGTGAAGGCCTTCCTTTCTGGTTGCTCGGACAAGCCCAGAGCTCGTTTTGTCACAGCTTGGGCTTCTTCATTGCCACAAAGCCTTACGGAATTGACGGCGCGGGCCTGCTCAAGGCCAATCTTTCCCAGCCAAAGCTTCGTGAAAGCAGATAATTCCGCATGGATGACGATATCGATGACGTGACCGGGATTCTTCTGACAGACGTCGCTCTCCGATCGGTGCAACACCAACCACCAATAGCGCTGCGAGAGGTGATGCCGGGGGACACCAACGAACTCAAACTGAATGACAAACTTTCGATCCGGCAAAAGATCCGCTGATATCTGACGCCGCATGCTCCACATCAGGAAACCAGGATCCAAGTCATCAGGACCGATTTCCGTTGGGTTCCATTGCTGCCCCCATGCCCCCATCAACTCGATTATCGGCCGAAATTTCTGGCCGGCCTCCGTCAGACGATAAATATTTCCGGAGCCGCAAGGCCTTGGCGTGCTCTCAATGACACTGGAACGCTCCAGTTCACAAAGTCGCCGGGACAACAAGGTCCGCGATATCAGTGGCAAACCGCTACGCAGCTGGTTGAAGCGTCGAGGACCAAAACAAAGCTCTCGCAAAATCAGGGGCGTCCACCGCTCGGCAAAAATCTCGGCGGTTTTAGCGACGGGGCAGAATTGACCATAGGTTTTCATGTGCAGCGTTATTTCAGTGCCCCATAAAGTTGTATAGTACAATTTCTGCACCACATGCTTGAAATCCACTCCTGAGGACCTCAGACTCTCCGTCTGGTCGTTCTGGAGATTCTCATGTCGGATGTCATGGACTTATCGGCGGCGCCGAAAGCCTATCGCGAAGAAGTTAGCCGCAGGGTTCTAAAGGAGCTGTGCCATGTCTTTGCCGAGCGTGCGGAGGAGCATGACGATAATGGCAGGGTCGTCCTCCAAAACTTCAGTGAGCTGAAAAGGGCTGGCCTCCTCGGCTTGGCAGTTCCTCGCAGTGTGGCAGGTGGAGGCGCGGACTATGACACTTTGTGCAAGGTCATCTCAGACATCGCACGATCCTGTGGCTCAACGGCTCTAACATTGGCAATGCATCTGCACCAATCCGTTATCCTCAACTGCTATCGCCATCAAAACCGCGACATTCAACATATCCTAGAGCAGGTTTCCAGCAAGGCCCTGATGCTGGCAAGTTCGGGTGGAGCCGATGGCCTGAATGCCTCTGGACGTGCTGTGAAGGTGCGTGATGGATACATCGTCAATGCTCGTAAAAAAGGCGTCAGCGGCGCCGAACTTGCTGATGTTCTCATGACAAGCGCCGTCCTCGAGAGCGAGAGCGAAAACATCATCCACTTTTCTGTGCCGATGCATCAAGCTTCCGTGCGCATCCATCAAAACTGGAATGCCATGGGAATGCGGGGCACCGGTTCCCAAGAGATCATTCTCAAGGACCTCTTCGTTCCGAGCGGAGCAATATATGAACGGCGGACCAAAGGCGCCTGGAGCCACATCAACCATTTAACCGCAATGTATGCTTTCCCCCTCATCTATGCTGCCTATCTGGGTATTGCCCAAGCCGCTCGAGACCGCGTCGTCGCAATGGGCGCTCGGTTTGCGGCCGACCAGTATAAAACGATCATGGTAGGAACCTTAGACACGGCTCTTCATGCTGCCCATATTGCGCATCAGGACATGATTAGTGCCGCAGTGAACACCGCGCCGAGCTTGGAAACGACCAACCGAATCATGATGGGCCGCAGCCTTGTCGGCCGTGAAGTACTCAACGTAGTCGAAATTGCGCTCGACACCGTCGGAGGCACCTCTTTCCAACGGGGAAATCCCTTAGAGAGGTTCTTCCGTGACGCACAGGCGGCGCGTTTCCATCCGCTCAGTGAGAAGCAGCAACAGTTGTTGAGTGGCAGACTCGCCCTAAACCTCGACTGTAGCTGATCGGACAATAAAGGTTGCATCTAGGCGAGAGAAGCCGTTTAGCTCAGGTCACCCTCCCTGGTGATCGAATTATGCATCTTTCCCTAGCCCTTGCGATCTTCGCATCGCTGCTGATCGTCATCAGTCTGGTTCAGCCTGCAGCTGCGCGCGCCGGTCTCTCCTCGTCTGTTCTGCTTGCGGTTGTTGGGATTGTCATTGGTTTGGTTTCGGAACTCGCCGTCAGCGAACGGTTCGCAGGAGGCATCGGCGAAATTGCAGAATTCCTGCAAAATCCACCCATTAACAGCCACATGTTCCTGTCGATATTTCTGCCTCTGCTCTTGTTCCAAACTTCCCTAAGTCTTGAGCTGCGGCAACTTTCGGACGATGCCGCACCCATCTTCACTCTGGCGGTCATCGCTGTCGTCGCTGCAACTTTTGCCATTGGCTTCGCCCTCTGGCCGTTCAGCGGTCTCCCTCTGGTGGCCTGTCTCATGCTCGGCGCCATTGTTGCCACTACGGATCCGGTAGCGGTGGTGGGGATCTTCCGCGATGTCGGCGCTCCGTCAAGGCTTGGCCGTTTGGTCGAAGGAGAGAGCCTCCTAAATGATGCGGCGGCGATCACCCTCTTCACCTTGCTGCTTTCATTTTTGATGGGTGGAGCCGCCCCCCACCCGCTGGCCGGTTTAGCTATTTTCATCAAAACCTTCCTGGGGGGGATAGCAGTTGGCTACTGCCTGGCTTTCGCCGTTGTGCGTCTGTTGCCCGTCGTTCGGGATTTCAGGCCGGCGCAAGTGAGCCTCTCTCTCGCGCTGCCCTATCTTTCCTTTGTTGTTGCAGAGGAGATGTTCGAAGTTTCTGGTGTCGTCGCCGTCGTGACTGCTGGTTTGGTCTTTACCCTCGGGGCACCTGTGCGAGTCCGCCCAGACGATTGGGAGTATCTCCGGGAGGTCTGGGAGCAAATTGAGTTTTGGGCAAGCTCTCTCATCTTTATCCTGGCGGCGCTTCTGGTTCCAAAATTACTGATCCAAATAGAGTGGAGCGATCTTGGCCTGCTCATCATCGTTATTGTCGCTGCACTCCTTTCCAGAGCAGTCGTGCTGTTCGGCGGATTGCCCATCCTAAGCGCCGCAAAACTTAGCGAAAGGATCTCAAATCCATTCAAACTAGTCATCCTTTGGGGCGGAATGCGCGGTGCGATCACTCTCGCGCTGGCGCTTGCCGTGACGGAAAACGCTCTCATTTCACCGGAGATTCAACGCTTCGTTGCCGTCCTCGCCACAGGTTTCGTGCTGTTCACTCTGCTTGTCTACGGAACCACTCTGCGCCCTCTCGTGCGTCTCTTGAAGCTGGATCAATTGACGCCTTTCGATACCGCGTTGCGTTCACAACTGCTTAAGAACGCTCAGTCCGACCTCACCGAAACAACCCTCAAACTCGCCAAAACGTATCACATCGATCCGACGGTGGCCGATAACCTGTTCAGGATAAGCCCTGCCGGGGTGGCAAATTGGGCTGAGGCCGGCGATGGGGAGGAGATCGCCGACACACAGCGGTTAGTGTTGGGTTTGGTGACGGTTGCTGCCAAGGAGCGGCAGCTTATCCTCGACAAATTCAGAGACCGAACCCTTTCAGCAGTGGTGGCCTCACGACTGCTGCCTCATGCAAGCCGACTAGTCGATCAGGCGCGGGCTAATGGACGCCTCGGCTATAATCGCTCCGCAGCCAGAATCCTTGCGTTCACATGGCGCTGGCGGCTGAGCCAATGGCTACATCGGCGCCTTGGGATTGAACGTTTCATGTCGGATCTCCTGAGCCAGCGCTTTGAACGGCTCATGGTCTTAAGAATTGTAATTGAAGAGCTGCCCCGCTTCATCGAAGAACGGGTAGAACCATTGCTTGGTGCGCGAGTTTCGAAGCTTCTCAACGACATTTTAGTTCAGAGACGGGAGGCGACGGTAACAGCCCTCGATGCGCTGAAACTGCAGTATCCTGAATATGCAACTGCACTGGAGCGGCGGCTCCTCTATCAGTCTGCAGTCCGCACAGAAGAACTCGAATGTGAAAGGATGTTCGAGGAGGGCATGATTGGCCCTGAACTGTTTGGCGAACTCCGGCGGCGTATTGCCACTGAGCGTGAGATGGCAGAAAGGCTGCCCCGTCTCGATCTTGGTCTGGATCCGCAGCAACTTGTTGCGCAGGTTCCGCTTTTTGCCCGTCTCTCGCAAGAACAGCGAGGACGCGTCGCTGACCTGTTAACACCCCACTTTGCCGTACCTGGCGAAGTGCTCGTCCGAGAGGGTGAGCGAGGCTCAACAATGTTTTTCATCTCCTCTGGCGCTGTGCAGGTCACTGTTCGAGGTGCAGTATACAGGCTGGGACGAGGTGATTTCTTCGGCGAAATGGCGTTGCTTTCGCGAGCTCGCCGATTGGGGGATGTCAGGGCTCTGGGCTTCTGTCAGCTGCTTATTCTCAGTGCCGATGATCTCACTGCGCTGACTCGAAGTTATCCGGAGATTCAGCATCAGATCGATGCGGTCGCGCGACAGCGTCAAGCTATGAACCGGACTGCGGAGAGGTAGATCAGGATTCTATTGCTTCCTTAACAGCCGCCGCCAGCTGCTTCAAAGTGAAGGGCTTTGGCAGGAAGGCGAAGTCGTCCATGTCTTCGAGGTTCTTGCGGAAAGCATCCTCAGCGTAACCCGAAATAAATATGACCTTGCTGTCAATTCCCCTTTTCCTCAGTTCCTTGAGCAAAGTGGGCCCGTCCATTTCAGGCATGACTACGTCGGACAAAACAAGGTCGATCTTGCCTTGCTGCTCCTCCACGAGGGCCAAAGCCGAGGCACCACTGTCTGCTTCAACTATAGTATAGCCGCGCTGGGCAAGCGCCCTCGAAGCAAAGGCGCGAACAGCTTCCTCGTCCTCAACGAGGAGAATCGTACCATTTCCCGTTAGGTCTTTGCGCTTAGCCTCTTTCTTCTCGGTCTTTGGCGGGACGACGTCCTCGACGGCTTCAGCCGCGTGTCTCGGCAAATAAATTCGAAATGTTGTGCCCGTGCCAAGTTGACTCTCGCAGAATATAAAGCCGCCTGTTTGCTTAATGATGCCATAGACCGTCGACAGCCCAAGGCCCGTGCCCTTCCCCACTTCCTTGGTCGAGAAAAAGGGCTCATAAATCTTCTCGACGACATCCTTGCTCATGCCCGTCCCCGTGTCGGTCACCTCACACAAGACATAGTCGCCGGGGGGCATCATGTCGTGCTGGCCCCCGCTCCCATCGATTACAATCTCGTTCGTCGTGCGAATGCTCAGACTACCTCCATTGGGCATCGCATCCCTGGCATTGACAGCCAGGTTCATTATCACCTGCTCGAACTGGTTCACGTCGACCTTGACCAGCCCCAGATCTCGACCATGAACCATACGCAACTCAATCTTCTCACCCAGCAACCGTCCTAAAAGATTGCCAAGATCAGAAAGCGCGTCGGTCAGTGAGAGGACCTCAGGTCGCAGGGTCTGGCGTCGCGAGAATGCAAGGAGCTGGCGAACCAAATTCGCTGCCCTATTGGCATTCTGCTTGATATTCATGATGTCCTTGAAGGACGGGTCTGTTGGACGGTGACGGGCAAGCAAAAGGTCTGAAAAGCCAATAATCGCGGTGAGGACGTTGTTAAAGTCATGCGCAATGCCGCCTGCAAGCTGTCCAATCGCTTGCATTTTCTGGCTTTGGGCAAACTGCAGCTCAAGGGCCCGGTGCTCGGTCGTGTCTACGGCATAGACAATCACACTCGGTTCCTCACCCGCGCTATCTTCGATCCGAGAGATGAACATCTGCGCAGTGCGGGTATTTCCTTCCGCCAACACCACGTCTACGGGTGCTGCTGGCGGGCGCCCGTCCCGGGCAGCGATGAGGGCGGCCTCTACAGCTTCTCGGTGCTCCGCCTCAACCATGTCAAGCAGACGAGCCCCGCGGGTGCCCGCCTTTGCCGAGAGCGAAGTGAATGCTGCATTAGCGTTTCGCACAATTCCCAAGTCATCAACTTGAGCGATACCGATTGGTGCGCCGTTGACCAACCGGGAAAGCCGTATCTGGGCCGATTCGACCATTCGCCCGCCCTCACCGCCCGAGCGCTTGTCGAGAACTAAAGATCGTGATGGCTTCTGGCGGCCCTCATCATCGAAGTCCACGCGATGGATGATCTGCACAGGAACCAGCCGGCGGTCCGCGGTAATCAGATCCAGATCAAAGCTTTCCACAGTCTTGGCACCAGCTTTGACGCTGATCCGAGACAATAAGGGCAATCCACTCTCAGCGATGAAATCCCGGAGATTGAGGTTTCCATCGGTGGTCTTAGCCAAATCGATACCAAGCCAACCCGCCAGGGTTGCGTTAATGTAGTCAATTCTTCCTGAATGATCGGCAGAAAAAAATCCTGCTGGAGCGTGATCAAGGTAGTCAATTATGTACTGCAGGTGTTCGAAGGCCGCTTCCTGTCGCGCTCTGTCGTCCGTGACATCAGTCACCCGCCAGAGGGTGTACCAGGTCTTCGTCGCAGTGCTGCGCTCTACGGTGATCCGAATCCAAGCCGGACGATCCTTCTTTGCTCCGGCAGCCACACTTGCCGCGGCCAACCGAAATTCCTCATGAGCCGAATGCCCTTCTCGGGAGGCCAGCGAAAGCCGATAAATTCTGTCCGAAATGTCAGGATATCCGGAATAGAGCCCCTCTACCCCTATTGGGCGGTTGAGCCCGGCAGCGGCCAGGAGGGATTTGTAAGCTGTATTGGAGTAAACCACCCTGCCCCGGGCATCCGTGACGGCACAAGCGTCAGGGAGTGTATCGAAAAGCGCTTCAAAAAATCGCGATGTTTTCGAAGTCCCACCGAAATGAGCAAAGCCTGACAGCCACGCAATCAGCGCTATGAGACCAAAAACTCCGGCCATAGCGATACCTGCTTGTACCCAGACCGGCACCGCATTGTTATCCCAGTAGCCCAGCATGTTCTCGCTGGTCGCCGAGACCCCCGACACTATCGTCAAAATGACCGGTACCATGCCCCTCGCGCCTCAACTTTCAGAGCGTCGCTCAGTGTGCGCTCCGGTCATGTTCAAATATGCATAATCTCGCCAGCGCGAATCAGTCGCAGTATAACCGGTAGACTTTACAGTTGGGATGTTTGAGGGTCCGGTTGAACAGATAGAGATTGGCGGATTTTCGTCCGTTCACGCCTTCTGAGTGGACAGACTTGCGAGTGGACTAGCAATTTCTGCTAGAGTGCCACCGGCAGTTCGTGACCAGGGCGAGCACTTCTCAGCATAACGGAATGATCAATGGAATTGCTTCAGGAATGGATGGGAACCATCATCGCGGCAATCGCGATCCTTGCGGTTCTAATCGTTCTCATCATGGTCATTAAGGCCTTAGGCGGGCGGATACGCGCGCGTGAGGGTTCAAGGCTAGCGATCACCGAATACCAGGATGTCGACAAGAGCAGGCGGCTGGTTCTGGTCAGACGGGATAACGTGGAACACCTTATTCTGCTCGGAGGGGGACAAGATCTCGTAATCGAGACGGGTATCGGCGGGACCAAGGGTGTAACCCAGCAAGCAGAAAGTGAGCTACCGCGCAATTTTGCACCGGCAGCTGGCTTTCAACAACCACTTCCACAAAAGTCTGTAGAGCCCGTTGCGACGCGGCCAGAAACGACGGCGCGACCCATTGCGGGAAGAAGCGAAACTGCGACGTCCCTGGCCGCAGCAGCAACCCCGGATCGCCGTCCTCCCAGTCCCGGTCCGACAATTACTGCTGCACCTCGCCCAATTCCGCGACCCGCGCCAGTTCCGCTCACGGCTGGTGCTCCTACTGCCGAGAGAGCCTTCTCATTCTCGCTCGATGAGGATGAAATGATCGAGGCGCCGCAACCAAGGCGGAAGCCTGGGCCGGCCGAACCACCTTCAATGAGGGAACCCCTATTTCCTCCCTCAGAGCCACCGGCTTTTATTGGTCGACCGGAGCCCATTCAGCCGCCTCGTCAGTTCGCGACAGCCACCCCGGCACGAATCGAAGACGATGCGTTCCTGAATGAGAATGAGAACGAAAATCAGAACGAAAATGAAAATGAAAATGAGTTTAGAGGGGTGGATATAGAGGACCACAGGGAGCAAGACCCTCCGTCGCAGGAGCTGCAAGACGACCTGCAGCGTCAGCAGCCCTCCGAGCGGAGGCCGCAATTCAATGAACCTCAGTTGCGTGGCGAGCCACAACTTAGGAACGACTCGCAGCCCCGCAGCGAGCCACAGCTCAGAAGCGAGCCGCAGTTTCGAAGCGATCTGCACGCCCGGAGCGAGGCCCCTATTCGCGAACCGCAAGCCCGAACAGAAGCACAATTGCGTAGGGAGCCTCCACGACCGGTCCGGGCCGAAGTTCCGCGGCCCGATTTCCGACGTACCGAGACCCCCCGCCCCTTGCCTCCCAGGCCGGAGCAACGTTTCGCGGGACCCATTCGGGGCGACGCAGCTCCCTACGAAGGCCGTCGGCCCGAGGCTGGCATCGGAGAGCCCGGCGGCCTGCGGCCGCCCCCGCCACGTAGTGAGAGCTTGCGCCCGCCACCACCGCGCCGTCCCGGTGACCCCCCTGTACTTTCCATGGGAGCGACACAGCACTTCGATTTTTCAGCGGCAGCAGGCGGAGGTCAGTTCGGCCCTTCCACCAGTCATGATCCTGATGATTTCGCCCCATCGGTAGGAAGGGCATCAGAAGCCGAACAGGAGCAATGGGAGCCGGACGAGCGTCAGGAGCCTTCGTTAGGGGCCCTCGATGAGCCAGAGCCGTCTGCTTCACCCCCCCGTCGAAACGCGCCAGCGGGCATGAGCTGGGCCTTCAAGAACAGCGACTCGGATCGCTTCTAGGACTGGATCATGGATCATGATCATTCCGCAAGCGATCGCCATGAACATAACCACGGTGCCTTGCAGTCTGGTGATCACAACCATCAAGCGGGAAAGCACATTCATGGCGTGGGTGGCCACGCTCATGGAGCCAATCAGCGGCGGACTTTCTGGGCGGCTCTGATTACCGTCTGCTTCATGGTGCTGGAACTCATCGGCGGGCTCACGTCAGGCTCGCTTGCTCTCGTCGCCGACGCCGCTCACATGCTCACGGACTCGGTGTCACTGGGATTTGCCTGGTTCGCCTTCAAACTTGCCGCGCGGCCATCGGATGCACTTCGCAGTTACGGCTTCGACCGGCTGCAGATCGTGGTCGCATACACGAACGGCGTGGCCATGATTCTGGTTGTCGTATGGATCTTCGTAGAAGCCGGGTTGCGTCTCCTATCACCGGAGAAGGTGGAGGCAACCACCATGCTCTGGGTAGCGGCGGCCGGTCTGTTGGCGAATATCGGCGCCTTCATCATATTGAATGGTGCAGATCGAGATAATCTCAACATTCGTGGCGCTCTCCTCCACGTGTTGGGTGACTTGCTCGGTTCAGTCGCGGCGATCGTCGCCGCGATCGTGATCCTCAGAACAGGGTGGATGCCAATCGACCCCCTGTTGTCCGCGCTTGTGGGGCTTCTGCTTCTATCAAGTGCAATAAGGCTGGTGCGTGATGCTGGGCATATCCTGTTGGAGGGTGTTCCGTCGCATCTTTCGGCTGATGAAATCGCCAGGGATCTCTGTCAATCCGTGCAGGGCGTGGATAATATCCACCATGTCCATATCTGGGCACTAACCAGTGAGCGGCCGCTCATCACTCTTCATGCACGGCTCAGTGAAGCTGTAACATCCGCTAGCGTAATCTCCGAAATCAAAGATCGATTGAAGAAGAAGTTCGGGATCTCTCATGCCACCATCGAGATTGAGCTCGAAAGCTGCGCGGACAATAACCAGCCTCTGCGAGGTTGTTAGACAAGCTATGTCGTCAACTTCCTAATCGTCCCGATAAACGCGCTCCCGCCGCTCGTGCCGCTCCTGAGCTTCCAGAGAAAGAGTGGCAATGGGCCGAGCGTCCAATCGCTTCAACCCAATTGGCTCGCCTGTCTCCTCGCAGTAACCATAAGAACCATCGTCAAGGCGTTGCAAGGCCTCTTCGATTTTCGAAATCAACTTCCTTTGACGGTCCCTGGTGCGCAATTCAAGGGCGCGGTCAGTCTCCGTGGAGGCGCGATCCGCGAGATCAGGCAACTGGGACGATTCGTTTTGCAAATGCTCCAAAGTTTCTTTGCTTTCGCGAAGAATTTCGTCTTTCCAAGCCGACAACTTGTTTCGAAAATACTCGCGTTGGCGCTCATTCATAAAGGGTTCACTGTCGGACGGTTTGTAGTCAGAGGCAATCTCTATACCCATCGGTATCCTCAACGCTGCCGCATGGCTCCTCCGAATGCGCGCCTATATATCGACCTGTTCCCTCCCTCACAATAGGCAAGTCGGAGGGTGCTAAGAGTTTGCGCTGTTCGCAGGACCGCTGGCCATCTTTCTGCGGCTTCGTTACAACAGCAGCACCGTTGCGTCGCAACATCCAAAAAGAGACCTGTTTCTATGCGATTTGAAGGCACTAAGAACTACATTGCCACAGGCGACCTCCGCGTGGCGATAAATGCCGCTATCACGCTCCAGCGTCCCCTGCTCGTTAAGGGAGAACCAGGAACTGGGAAAACCGTTCTAGCGGAGGAAGTCGCGAAGGCGTTAGGAATGGAGCTGATCGCATGGCATGTCAAATCGACCACCAAAGCGCATCAGGGTCTCTATGAATATGACGCCGTCACAAGATTGCGAGACAGCCAACTTGGCGATGAGCGCGTAAAAGATGTGCGGAACTATATTCGCCGAGGCAAACTTTGGGACGCCTTCCAGTCAGACGAACGATGCGTCCTGCTGATTGATGAAATCGATAAGGCTGACATTGAATTTCCCAACGATCTTCTTCAAGAACTCGATCGTATGGAGTTTCACGTCTACGAGACGGGTGAAACCATCAAAGCTAAGCAACGGCCAGTGGTTATCATCACTTCCAATAATGAAAAGGAGCTGCCTGATGCTTTCCTTCGGCGCTGCTTTTTCCACTACATCAAGTTTCCCGACAGGGAGGTGATGGAGTCAATTATTGATGTTCATTTTGCTGGCTTGAAAGGACGCCTTGTCGCTGAGGCGTTGAATACCTTCTATGACCTGCGGCAAGTCCCCGGCCTGAAGAAGAAGCCGTCAACATCGGAACTGCTGGATTGGCTGAAGCTGCTCTTAAACGAAGACGTTCCTCCGGAAACGCTTCGCGAGCAGGATGGACGCAAGCTCATACCGCCGCTTCACGGCGCACTGCTCAAGAATGAACAGGACGTGCAGCTGTTCGAACGTTTGGCGTTTCTGGGACGGCGCGAGGGACGGTAATGCGCTTCAACTCGGGTGCGGAGTTTTTGGCGCTGCCTGCTAAGGCGGTGACCGTGTTCGGTATGTCCGGCGTCGGCAAGACCAGGATCGGCATCACACTCCGACGAAACCACTGGTTTCACTACTCCATCGATTACCGCATCGGCACCCGCTACATGGCGGACTACATCGTCGATCTCTTCAAGCGAGAGGCGATGCGAATCCCGTTTCTTCGCGATCTGCTGTTGTCCGATTCAATCTATCTGCGATCCAACATCACCTTTGAGAATCTGGAACCGCTCTCGGTCTATCTCGGCAAGCCAGGCGACCCCTCCAAACACGGTCTTCCTTTCGCAGAGTATCGGCGCCGTCAAACTCAACACCGACGCGCTGAAGTTCGTTCTCTCCTGGACGTTCCGGAGTTCATGGAGAAAGCGCGTGAGATCTACGCCTATGAGCATTTTCTCTGCGATAGTGGAGGCAGCCTGTGTGAGGTCGTCGACTCGGACAATCCTGACGATCTCGTCCTTAAAACCCTCTCAGACAACACATTGATGCTCTATATACGCGGGACCGAAGATCATGCCCGTATGCTGATCGACCGCTTTAAGGCCTCACCTAAGCCTATGTACTACCAAGAAAATTTTCTCACTCAGAAGTGGGCAGAGTACAAATCCCTGAATGATCATGTGGCCGATGACGAGGTCGATCCCGACGGGTTTGCCGTGTGGGGCTTCGAGCAGCTGATTTACCATAGGATACCGCTCTATCAGAAACTCGCTGATCAATGCGGGTATACAGTCGAGGCGGAAGAGGTGGCAGCGATCACTTCTGAGAAAGATTTCCTCTCCATGGTTGCGCGCGCCATCGACCGCGGGCAGTGAGAAGCCTTTCCATCCTCTCAGCTTGCGGCAAGAAGCCGAACATCCTAAATCATGGCTCATCTGCTTTCGGGCCAGCGGGAATAATCGCGGCCTTTGGATGAAAGGCTTCAGAGGGATGCCGATTAAGATCCCCAATGATCTCCCTGCCCACGCGACGCTTGAAGCGGAAGGCGTGATGCTGATGACCGAAGACGACGCCATCCGCCAGGATGTGCGACCTCTTCGGATCGCGCTTTTGAACCTTATGCCGAATAAAGAGCGAACCGAGACACAGATCGCGAGGCTGGTTGGCGCGACACCGCTGCAGGTGGAGCTCTCGCTCATGTCGTTGTCCAGCCACACCCCTAAAAACACACCAGCGGAGCACATGCTCGCATTCTATCGACCCTGGGATGTGGTCCGGGAGGAGAAGTTCGACGGACTTATTGTGACCGGAGCACCAGTAGAACTGCTCGACTTCGAACTCGTTACCTATTGGCGCGAGCTATCCAAAATCTTCGAATGGACGCGCAGCAATGTACACTCCACCTTCGCCATTTGTTGGGGTGCCCAAGCGGCTTTGTACCACTTCTACGGCGTTCCAAAATACTCGTTGGACCAAAAGGCGTTCGGCGTTTTTCGACACAAGAATTTGAAGCCAAGTTCTCCATATCTACGCGGATTCTCCGATGACTTCTCCATTCCGGTTTCCCGGTGGACCGAAAATCGCCGAGAAGACCTCCCGAAAAGCTCTGGCCTCGAAGTCTTGATGGAATCGGAAGAGGCGGGCTTATGCCTGCTGCAGGATGCCGAAAAACGCTCGCTATATATGTTCAACCATATCGAGTATGACAGCCGCAGTCTTGGGGAAGAGTATTGGCGCGATCGCAATGCCGGAAAGCCGATACACTTACCAAAAAACTACTATCCCAATGACGATCCTCATGCGGCGCCCGAAAATCGTTGGCGAAGCCACGCGCACCTGCTTTTCGGAAACTGGATCAATGAGGTGTATCAGACGGCGCCCTTCGATGTTCGTGATATCGGTCGCAGGTCTGTGATGGGCGATCCGATCAGGCATGCGTCCTGAACCCTAATTGGAAGAGAAGTTCTTCCAGCACTTCCTTTAATAGGCTTGCGCCATGCTGCGTCTAATGTTGCTGCGTCATGCCAAATCGAGCTGGGCCGACGCACCTCTGAGCGATCGAGATCGCCCGCTCACGGGACGAGGTCGAGAGGCTGCAGTCACAATGGGTCTGTTTATGACGGGTCTCAGGCCCTTGCCGAGCTTGATTCTGTGCTCTCCAGCAATGCGAGCTCGCGAGACTTGCGAACTCAGCCGGCGCGCGTTTCCTAGTCCCGTCGATGTCCAGGTGGTTGAAGAACTCTATGATTTCGGTGACGGCTCAGCGATCATCGGCGTTGTTCGCGCACAGGAGGACGTTTCACCAATTCTGGTGATCGGACATAATCCGAGCATGGAGGAAGCCGCGCTGAAGCTCGTCGGTGCCGAGCAAAGCCACATGCGCGATCGGATCGCCAATAAATACCCTACGGCAGCTCTGACGGTGATCGATTTTGACGCGCGGTCCTGGAAGGAAATCGTTCTCGGTTCTGGTCAACTGATTTCATTCACGACGCCTCGTGACCTGGGCGCCTAAGGATGGCCAGGTCACGTTTCAGTCGAATGGCCGATCGCGGCCTCATCGCCTTAACTGAGCTCGCAGAATATACGGGCGCACTTGGAAACCCTGCGCTCCGCCTTGGCGTCACTGGTCTCTCTCGATCAGGAAAGACCGTTTTTATCACGGCACTCGTCCACAATCTGCTGCATGGTGGAAAGCTGCCCTTGTTTGATCCGTTCGCCGAGCGGCGCATCACGAGAGCCTATTTGGAACCGCAGCCGGATGACGATGTTCCCCGGTTCAGCTATGAGGAGCACGTAGAAGCTCTGCTGGGACCTGATCGACACTGGCCTAACAGCACGCGCCGAATGAGCCAGCTGCGCCTGACAATCGAGTACCAACCAAGAAGCGTCTTAGCCCGCAAACTGGGTCGAAACCGCCTCCATATCGACATTGTGGACTATCCCGGGGAGTGGCTTCTGGACCTTCCCCTGATGAACATGCCCTATGAGACATGGTCATCAGCAATGATCAAGGCCAGCCACGCCACCGGCGCGAACACACACGGAGCTTGGCACGAAATCCTTCAACAGGCCGACCCCCTCGGTCCGGAGAACGAAACTGCCGCAGTACGGGCGTCAGAGGCGTTCAAGCAATACTTGCTGGCGTGCCGCGAAGATCAAATCGCCATGTCTTTCTTGCCCCCGGGCCGATTTCTCATGCCGGGCGACCTTGAGGGCTCGCCGCTCCTGACATTCTCACCGTTGAACACCCCTCCTAACGGCGGCACACCACCAAAGCGTTCACAATGGGCGATGATGGCTCGCCGCTATGATGCGTATGTCCGGAACGTCGTGCGGCCCTTCTATCGTGATCACTTTGCGCGCCTTGACCGCCAGATCGTCTTGGTCGATGCGCTCGCAGCGCTGAATGCAGGTGCCGCTGCGGTCACCGACCTGGGTCGGGCTTTGACCGACGTGCTTGGCAGTTTTCGCCATGGCAAGGGAAATCCGCTCACCGGTATCTTTGGAAGACGCATCGACCGAATTATGATTGCAGCAACCAAAGCCGATCTGCTGCACCACACGAGCCACGACCAGCTCGAAGCGATTGCCGCGCTACTGGTCGAGCAGTCCATAACTCGAGCGTCCTTCCAAGGCTCAGAAGTTGACGTCACAGCCCTTGCTGCCATTCGGGCGACCCGGGAAGCTGATATTCTCGAGGGCGGGGACAAGTTGCCGTGCATCGTCGGCGTTCCACAGGCGGGCGAATATCTCGGCCACGACCGGTTCGATGGTCTTCGAGAGGCTGCAATATTCCCCGGGGACCTGCCAGAGGACCCAAATGCCGCACTGGCCGGCGCCGCCGAGGGACAAGTCAGATTTGTTCGCTTTCGACCTCCGCAGCTTGAATCCGGTCGCTGGGATCTCGGAGCCAGCTTCCCGCACATCCGTCTCGACCGGACCCTGAACTTTCTTCTGTCGGACTTTTTGGAATGACGGAAAACAAAAGCAAAATCGAGCTCCGAACGCGTGTGCCAAGGAGCCCGCGCGTGTTTGAAGCACCGCCCCCGCCTCCCCCTTCCCCACCAGGCACCGAGGAAGAACAACCAGCACTCCGTCATCTGGCTGGCCGCCGCCGTGGGTGGCGCTGGGGTGCCATTTTTTGGTCGGCCTTAAGCGGCTTACTTTTGATGGCCTTTAGCTATTGGGCTTATAGCTTCGTAGAAACCCTCTTTGCGCGTGAGGATTGGCTTGGCTGGACCGCACTGGGACTTGCCTTTTTGGCTGGAATCGCTGCGGTTGCGATAGTGATCCGCGAAATCTGGGGACTATCTCGGCTGGAGCAAATCGGCACTGTTCGGGCGCTCGCGGAGCGTACGCTGCGCAGCGATAAGCAGGAGGACGCCACTGAGACGTTGAGGGGGTTGAAGGCGCTTTATGGCCATCGAGTCGACATGGCACGCGCGATAGAGAATCTGTCCTATAGCCAAAGCGAGATAATTGATCCGGCCGACCGCGTTCGACTGGCCGAACGCGCGCTGATGACGGAGCTCGACCGCGATGCGGCGGGGCTCATCGCGCGGTCGTCACGTCGCGTTTCCATTTTGACAGCGCTTACACCCGCGGCAGCGCTCGACGTCGTCTTCGTGGCCGCGCAGAATTTGGTGATGCTCCGGGGACTGGCAACCCTTTACGGTTCACGCCCGCATCTGCTTGGCACCATCCGCCTTGCCAAAATGGTGCTGACACACTTGGCCGTCACGGGATCCATCGCCTTTTCCGATACGTTACTACAGCACGTCATTGGACGCGGACTCGCGGGAAGACTCTCCGCAAGAGTGGGCGAAGGCGCTGTAAACGGTATCATGACGGCGCGCATTGGCCTTACCGCAATCGATGTCGTCCGCCCCCTCCCCTTCGAAACCCTTAAGCGCCCTCGGTTATCCGCTATAGCCGGACGTATTGGCGATACAGTCAAGGACGAAGAGGATTAGCGCAATCTCCCTCCCTCTGCGCTCGGCGCTTCCTTATATCGCTGTTGGTGTCGCAATCGTCGCCGCAACCGCGCTAATTCTACTCCTAATGGGGCGGACACCGCTCTGTACCTGCGGAACGATACGCCTGTGGGTGAATGATGCGAGCGGTCCGGAGAATTCGCAGCAGATCGCAGATTGGTATACCCTCTCCCACATCATCCACGGCTTCCTGTTTTACGGTGTTCTGTGGACTATCATTGGTAAAAAATCATTGGCATTCCGCGCGGTTGTGGCTCTCCTGCTGGAAGCTACCTGGGAAATCCTGGAGAACTCGTCTCTGGTCATTGATCGCTATCGCTCAGCAACTGTTTCCCTGCACTATGTGGGAGACAGCATCCTCAATTCGACCAGCGACATCCTCTTCATGTTACCGGGGTTTTTTCTGGCCGCCGTCCTGCCGGTCTGGATCTCGATTTCTCTCATCGTCGCCATGGAACTCCTTGCACTTTCTGTTATTCGGGACAATCTCGCGCTCAACATCCTGATGCTGCTCTATCCCGTGGAGGCTATTCGCCAATGGCAAGCCGGCATTTCGTAAGCTTGTCGAACCGGCCTACAGCGCGTTAAAAGGACATTCATGTTCATTAACTTTTTCCAAGCGCTCAAGGCAGCAGGGATCCCTGTTTCGTTGCGGGAGTACCTCACCCTCATGGAAGCCCTTGATGAAGGGGTCACCAGGTATCAAACGGAAGAGTTTTACTATCTCTCCCGAGCAGCCCTGGTGAAGGACGAACGGAATCTCGATCGTTTTGACAAGGTGTTCGGCCACATATTCAAAGGTCTGGAAGCAAGCGAAGATATTGCATCTGCGGAGATCCCCGAAGATTGGCTAAGAAAGCTGAACGAAAAATTCCTCACTGAGGAGGAAAAAGCCATGGTCGAAGCCCTCGGCGGCTGGGACAAGATCATGGAGGAGTTGCAAAAGCGCCTAGCGGAGCAAAAGGGGCGTCATCAGGGGGGAAACAAATGGATCGGCACCGCAGGAACCTCCCCGTTCGGAGCCTATGGCTACAATCCCGAAGGTGTTCGGATCGGCCAAGATAAGAACCGCAACAATCGCGCCGTAAAGGTCTGGGACAAGCGGGAATTCAAAGATCTCGACGATACGGTGGAGCTTGGCACCCGGAACATCAAGATTGCCTTGCGGCGCTTACGAAAATTCGCACGGACCGGTGCCGCTGATCAACTCGACCTTGATACGACGATCAAATCGACAGCGAACAAAGGTTATCTTGACCTTGCCTTTGTTCCAGAGCGCCACAACGCAGTGAAGGTCCTGATCTTCTTCGACGTGGGCGGCTCCATGGATCCGCATATAACGTTGTGCGAGGAGCTGTTTTCAGCGGTTCGCAGCGAGTTCAAGCATCTTGAGTACTATTATTTCCATAACTGCCTCTACGAGACGGTTTGGAAAAACAATCGTCGCCGACAGGTGGAACGCATATCCACATGGGATGTACTCAATACTTATTCCTCGGATTATAAGGTCATCTTCGTAGGTGATGCGTCCATGAGCCCTTACGAGATTTCCCATCCAGGCGGATCGGTCGAGCACATGAACCCGGAAGCTGGCGTCATGTGGCTGCAACGGGTTATGGACATCTACCCGAAGTCTGTCTGGCTCAATCCTACGGCAGAGCGTTATTGGAGCTATACGCCGTCGACCCAGATGATCAGCCGAATTTTCGGCGAGCGCATGTATGGTCTCACCCTCGAAGGTCTCGACGGCGCCATGCGAGAACTGACTCGATAAAAATCCAAGGTGCATTCCCTCAGTGCGGCACGGTGGGAGCAATGACTGGAGCCAGTTCAACTGACGTTTCCATAGCCTTTCCATCCTTAGCTTGACCGTCCTGGACCCATGATCTTTCCGGAGCTAGACCGGGACAGGTCACTCCATCTAAAGAAATGCGCTTCCTCTGACACCACAGGAGTCTCCATGTCCTCATCCGAACGTCTCGCCGTCTTCTGGCATGATGACTGTCTGAAGCACGACACAGGCGCGGGTGTTTTCGAGGGTATCCCCTCGCCATACCTGGACATCCAGATGGCCCATCCGGAAAGCAATGATCGCATCGTCAACATGCGCTCTGTTCTGAAGCGCGGCCCTGTTTCTGGACACATAGACTGGAACGAAGGCCGCCATGCCACGGATGAGGAGCTTCTGTCCTGGTGCACACCCGACCTCCTGCACCTTTTGAAGCAAGGTGACAGGGAGGGTCATAACTTCGCGCTATCGACACTCATGAAGCCGGGCGCCTTGATCGCCATTCGCGCATCGGCGGGGTGTGCACTAATGGCTATGGAGGCAATCCTCGACGAGCGCACCCGCAAGGCATATGCGTTGGTTAGGCCGCCTGGACATCATGCATCGCGGGAGTATGTCGACGGCTATTGCTTCATCAACAATATCGGCTTGTCGGTCGAACACGCCATGCGTCGAGGGATTAAGCGCGTCGCCGTCATCGACTGGGACGTTCATCATGGAAATGGAACACAGGCCGGCTTCTATGACCGTGCAGATGTCCTTACCATATCCATGCACATGAACCATGGCCGCTGGGCCGGCGAAGGTCATGCTCAAACAGGATACACTGATGAACGCGGCGATGGTGCCGGTAAAGGCTTTAACATCAATATCCCCTTTCCCTACGGCATAGGTGACGCTGGCTATCTGCTCGCCTGGGACTCAATTGTCGCCCCCTCCGTGCGCAACTTCGAGCCGGACCTCATCATCATCGCCAATGGTCAGGACGCCAGCCAGTTCGATCCCAATGGACGACAATGCGTGACTATGAACGGCTTCTATGAACTCGGGAAAAGAGCACGAGCATTGGCGGAGGAGCTTACCGGGGGCAAACTTCTGATGGTTCAAGAGGGAGGTTACAATCCGGCCTATGCTGCTTATTGCGCCCACGCAGTCGTCGAAGGGATCCTAGGCCTGGAGATGAAGCTGCTCGATCCGATCGCCTTCATGCCGGATGACACGTTCTATGCTCGCGAGAGCATCGCCCAGATCAGCAGAGCGCTTGAGCTCCCCTTCTCCTGGCAGCAACCATAACGACTTGGTCGGAGGGCCTCTCTTTCCGGTTCTCGTGGCACCAGTCTTGGCCTAAACTCTTTGCCTCACTTTGCTCTGCGGAAAGGTAAAGATCAATGCAGGACTTTACAATCAAGGCAGAAGATCGGTCGCCGGAGCCTCCAAAGCGCACCTTGAAGCATCGTCTCCTCTGGTTTTTCGGCCTTTCCGTGGCTGGCGCTTTAGCCACAATCGTAATCATCATCGCTCTCTGGGCGTTTCTGCTTATGTAATCGGATCGCCTAACATAACTTGGAAGGGAACCTTCCCTCCGGTGCACACCACCTGTGAGGATGGTGTAGCGCACACGCAAGCTGTGATGTTGATCCCCGACGGTATAGGTTAGATTGTCTCTAGGATGCCATTCCCCGGAGATTCCATGGCCACGACCAGACTCATCCAGTCCAATGATCCGCTGCTTCAGCCGTTTCAGCTGAAGCACCTCACGCTGAAGAACCGGATCATGTCTACCGCGCACGAGCCAAATTATCATGACGGCAACGGAATGCCTGGTGAGCGATACCGCCTCTATCACCTGGAGAAGGCCAAAGGAGGTATGGCTATGACAATGACTGCGGGCTCCGCCTCAGTCTCTCGGGATAGCCCGCCTGCCTTCGGCAATCTCCTGGCGTATAAGGATGAAATAGTCCCTTACATGAGGCGACTGACGGATGATTGCCACGAACATGGCTGCGCCGTCATGATCCAATTGACCCATCTAGGCCGCCGCACCGGATGGAACAAGGCGGACTGGCTTCCCGTCCTGGCGCCCTCCCCGGTGCGTGAGCCGGCCCATCGCGCCTTTCCGAAAGAGATCGAAGACTGGGACATGGACCGCATCGTCGGAGATTACGCCTCAGCCACCCAGAGAATGCAGGAAGCCGGCCTCGATGGGATCGAATTCGAAGCTTACGGCCATCTTCTGGACCAGTTCTGGTCCCCCGCAACAAATAAGCGGGAGGATGAATATGGCGGTCACATCGATAATCGACTGCGATTCACCTACCGCGTTCTGGATGCCGTCCGCGCAGCGGTCGGCCCAGACTTTATCGTTGGTCTGCGGCTGGTGCTGGACGAGGATTGGGCCCGCGGCATCACCAAGGAACAGGGCCTCGAAATCGCCGGTCGGTTAATAGCATCCGGCCAAATCGACTTCCTCAACGTCATACGTGGCCACATTGACAGCGATGCCGCCCTCACCAAGGTCATCCCCGTCCACGGGATGCGCGCGGCACCTCATTTGGATTTTGCCGGCGAGGTTCGCCGGGAGACAAAGTTTCCGGTCTTCCACGCAGCTCGCATCAACGATGTCGCCACTGCACGGCATGCGGTTGCCACAGGCAAGCTCGACATGGTCGGAATGACGCGTGCTCATATCGCCGATCCACATATTGTTCGCAAGATCATGGAGAAGCGGGAAGAGGAAATCCGCCCCTGTGTCGGAGCAACATACTGTTTGGATCGTATCTACGAGGCGGGAGAAGCGCTTTGCATTCATAACGCATCGACGGGCCGCGAGCGAACCATGCCTCATATCGTGCCGAAAACATCAGGTGCGCGTCGCAAGGTTGTCGTTGTCGGCGCCGGTCCGGCCGGATTGGAGGCTGCTCGGGTCAGCGCTGAGCGCGGACACGAGGTGATCCTGTTTGAAGCCACAGACAAACCGGGCGGGCAGATCCGGCTTCTTACGCAGTTAAAGCGGCGACGCGAATTTATCGGCATCGTCGATTGGCGAATGGCGAGACTAGAGGCGTTGGGGGTTGCTCTGAGATTTAACACGTTGGCCGAAGCAAGCGATGTGCTCGCTGAGCATCCAGACGTCGTCCTCATCGCCACCGGAGGCCTTCCACAACAGCCTCTTATCGAGACTGGAACGGATTTGGCCGTTTCCACCTGGGACATCCTCTCCGGCGACGTAAAGCCCGCAGACGATGTTCTGCTGTTCGACGACAATGGTGCCCATCAAGGTATGACCACAGCACAGTTCATCGTCGAACAAGGTTCAGATCTCGAAATCGTCACGCCCGAACGTTTTTTTGCACCCGATGTCGGGGGCCTGAATTTCGCGCCTTACATGGCGGAGTTGCAGTCGCGTGGCGCACGGATCAGCATCGGCAGCAGCGTGCGTGCAATCCGACGAGAAGGCAATAAGCTCGCAGTCACTCTAACGAGTGAATTCGCAGAGAAAGATGTTGGAGAGCGGCTCGTCGACCAAGTTGTCGTAGAACACGGCACATTGCCTTTGGATGACATCTATTTTGCGCTGAAGGAGTTGTCCATCAACCGTGGCGAAGTCGACTATGGGGCATTGATTTCAGGCCAGAAGCAAGACGTGCGAACTCGCCCAGAAGCAGAGTTTCAGCTCTTTCGGCTCGGCGACGCAGTTGCTTCGCGAAACATTCATGCAGCTATCTACGATGCCATGCGTCTGTGCAAGGATCTCTAAGCGGCGCGCGATTTTCCTTCCCGCAGGCGATCGGTCACCGGTTTGATCTCCTCCGGGCCGAAGGCACCGATGAGACTAAGCAGGTCGGTAAAACCGGCCTGATTCCGCCTGCCCCGCTGCTGGGTTGCTCGATTAACCATTGCCTGGGCAAAGTCGACAGGCCCCTCCTCGCGGCTGTACCCTTTGCCACACTGCATCGCTAGAGTGACAAGGGAAATGCAGGGGGCCGGCAATTCGGCGCGCTCACATGCCGACTTCAGGCTTGCAACGTTGCGCGTTGCGAAGATCGTAGCCAGGTGCCGAGACGGCATGCTTGCGAGAAAGGCCAAAGCCTCGACAAGGAAACTGATTTCACCATGACAGGCAGCTCGGCAAATCAAGCTTCCTGTCATGAGCTTGTCGGTCGCCAGATATCGCACCATTGCTTCAAGGCCGGCAGCATCAAGTTCACTTGCGATTTGAAGAAAGGAGATCTCTTCAGCCTCCGTCACGAGATCGTCCAACCGGCCATCGGGCACCCAACCTTGCCGGGCAAGGACAACCTTGACGCGATCATTGTTGATGCGTGTCAATTGGATGCGCACTTCGACCGGTAGATCCTTTCGCTTGCGCATCGCCTCGCAAATAACAGTCAGGCCTCCAAACCGCTTCAACAGGATACGGAACCCTTCAATGGGAATTTTAATCGCGTGGTTCGCCAGCAGATGCGTGCAAACTGCCGCGGTACCCTGCTTGATAAGGATCCCGAGCACCGCCCGCGGAAGAACGGAACGCTTCGCGATTGCAATCAATCGTTCGGCGTCACCCACACGCGCTATTGCCACTAAAGTGCCGCTGCTCAAGCCTGGGCAAACAGTCAAAAAGGGCAGAGCAATCCCATCTTCATCTGCAGCAATAGCAAAGGCTAGCTCGGGTGGAACATGTGTCCCCAATTCCACCTCTTGTGCGATTGCACGACGAACGGCGACCACCTCATCATTGGCAAGCTTTAAGAGCACCGGCAAGACTGCCGAGCGTTCCTCCGCTCCGGTCTTATCATCGGACACGAAGGCGGCAAGTTCGCGCGCGAGCTTCATTCTTTGATAGGCAGAGGGATTCTGCGCAACACCAGCAAGAAAGCCAACGTCCAAACCAACGGCGTCTGTCGGCAACATTAGCGTCCCCCAAGGACAGAATATGCCAACAGTGTCCTTGACACTGTCCTATGGGAGATGATTTCAGCTAAACGTTAAGGAACCGTTTACCATAACTGCAACTTGTGAGGGCAGGACGTCAGACCCCGTACTCCGTTTCTGAAATGACTGCCGCCGGCAGTACAGGAGTCATCCTAGGATTGACGAGAACAAAGTCGCTTCGGTTAGGGGGCGCCGCCCGGCGCGACATACGATAGATCGCGAAGGCCCCCATCAAGGCATAGACCGCGGCAAGATAGATGGGAAATCCGACGGCTCCGAGGGCACTCATAATCCCGCCGACAAGGACAGGCCCGACCACCGATCCACACCCGTAAATCAACACCAGCTTTCCGCTGGCGCCCAGGATCTGGTCAGCGTCCAAATTGTCGTTGGCATGAGCCAGGGCTACCGAATAGAGCGGAAGCGCAAGGGCTCCGAACAGGCAGAAAATCGTGATCAGCAGCGTTTTCGACAGACCTGCGGCAGGCACACAGCCGATTGCCAGCAGTGCAGCTGCAAATGCCAGAAGAGTTAAAATGCTGCGTCGGTCATGACGGTCAGAGAACAGTCCAATCGGATACTGGGAAAGAATGACACCGAGAGGTGGAAGGGCCATGAGAATCGAGACCTCCGCCACAGTCAGGCCCGCCAGTGTTCCATAGACGGCGCCCATCGTAAAGAACGCCGACTGTCCCAATCCATTGGCGAATGCACACACCACAGCAAGGGGCGATCGGCTGTAAATCTCGCGAATTTTCACCCCCCGAGGCCGAGTTATATCCGGCGCCGTCAGTTGAACCAGCGCCATGGGGACCATGGCAAGTGACACCGTGCAGGAAACCAGGACGAAAAGAACAAAGCCCCCAGGGCTCGCAGCATTCAGCAAAAACTGACCAAACCCCATGCAGGAATAGGTGATGATCATATAAACGGACAACAAGCGGCCTCGATCCTGATTGGTCGAAACCGCATTCAGCCAGCTTTCGGCAACGATAAACAACCCGGACAGGCAGAAGCCCAGAATTACCCGCATGATCCCCCACCAGTAAGGATCAACAAATACCGGGAACGCCAGGGCAGCAGTGGAGGCTACCGAGGCAAGCGCCGAGAAAACCCTAATGTGACCAACATAGGAAACAAGTTTTGGGGTAATGACCGACCCAATAAGCAGGCCTACGGAATAGGCTGCCATTATAATGCCCGTCACTCCCGGCGTGAAATCCTCCATCGCGGCCCGCACCCCGAGCAGCGTTCCTTGTAGGCCGTTGCCGAGTGAGAGCAGCGCTACACCGACGAGCAAAGCCCAAACAGATCGCACACCATCCAGAAACATCAAGCGTCCCCGCGGTCATTTTTCCGGTCCATGCGGATTCTGTATGTTGCGGCATGAGCATAAGCTTGGACGGAAACGACGCCCTTGTTTGCACTGACGTCTAAACGGCTCGCAGAGCTTTCATTAAGCGGCCTCGTCGCGTCCAGCGACCCCAACCTGACGAAGCTTGAAGTCCAGGATATCGGCATCAAATGGCTCGATCAGGCACTCCGATGCTCCCTCCCAAATGGCCTGACTTATTGAGCTTGCAGAAGTCTGCTCTGCGCAAATCAGCACCACCGGCTTTGATCCTAACCTGGCACGTCGCAGCCGCTGCAGAAAGGCCACGCTGTTCATGGTCCCCATGGTGTCAGGCATCATAATAACGTCGGGCATCCGGTTTCTGCAAAGAGCCAGTGCTTCCTCAGGGCTTTGAGCACTCTGGATCTCGAACCCATAGGAGTTCAGCAGGACCGCAAGGTGGTTACGATCCGTCGCTGGGCCCGCAATGATCAGGCAATGGGTCATTCGTTTTCGCTCCGAGCCTCCGCTGCACCGACACAATCGGGCTACGGATCTCCTGCATAAGTCCTAGGGAGCGGGGCTTTAATGAAAGGTTAACAGGATATCCACAGGCTCTAAGCAGAAAAAATGCAAGAAATAACAAATGGTTATATGAATGTGGCCGCCACCGGGGAAAAGACAATTGTGGAAAAGTTGGGGCATAACCGCCCCTCGTCTTCGGCGACTCAGTACCCTGAACGGGAAAACAATCAGGCTCCAGGCAAGATGAGAGGCAAGGCGGCCACCTTTGCCCGGAGCATCCTGGCAAAAGTTCCCTCTACAAATCCTGCACGTCCAATACGTCCGGAATCGCCTTGATGGCGGCTTTGATCTGTGGAGTGATCGTGAACTTGTTGCCGAGAACCATCTCGACCTCGCGTGAGCTCCCCAGCAACATTTTCAGTCTTACCGGAGAGCGACCGCCGTTGCCCAGGCGAGCTGCGAGGCTTTCGATTGAAACCGTTTCTCGGACGGAAATCGTCAGGCCAGATGTTATAGCCTGTGCCGAGCGTTCCAGCGGCTCCACAGAATGAAGCCGTAGCCGTGTCTCCTCACCCTCAACATCGGCTTCCACTCTTAGGATTACAGCATTTCCAGGTTCGAGCATCTCTCGGATCATAACCAGCTGATCGGCAAACACCACTGCTTCGAACTGCCCCGTTGGATCTGAGAAACCCACAAACGCAAACCTGTTTCCGCTCTTAGAGCGTCGTTCTTGGCGGTGCGTCACCGTGCCCGCGAGACGCCCAGCTGTGGCACCCTTGCTTTTTGCCTTTTCTGAGAAGACCGCCCAACTTTCCACGCCGATTTTTGCAAGAGGAGCCATGTAATCGTCGAGTGGATGCCCTGAAAGGTAGAAGCCAACGGCTTCGAATTCCTGTGCCAGTTGCTCCATTGGCAGCCAGGATTCAATATGCGGCAGCGGTACATCGGTCGCTGCATGACCTGCACCAGAAAAAAGGTCAACCTGCCCAGATGCAGCATCTTGTGCGGTTCGGTCGGCCATAGACATAATCGCGTCCAAGCCAGCAAGGAGCTGAGCTCGGTTGGGATTGAATTCACTCAGAGCACCGGCTCTGATCATATTCTCCAGGGCTCGCTTGGTAACGACCCGTGGATCGATGCGTCGCACAAAATCCGTAAGGCTGACGAATGGTCCGCCCTCTTCCCGTAATCTCATAATGTGCTCGACAACACCCTTTCCAACATTCTTGAGGGCTGCCATCGAGTAGTGAATTCGGCCTTCCTCAACAACGAAATCAATTTCCGAGTGATTCACAGAAGGTGGATCGATCTTAACCTTGAGTCTCTGGGCCTCTCGACGGAAGAGGTAGAGCTTATCGGTGTTCCCGCTGTCCAGCGTCATCGACGCGGCGAGGAATTCGACAGGATAGTTACACTTCAAATAGGCCGTCTGATAGGCTATGAGCCCATAACAGGCGGAGTGAGATTTATTGAACCCGTATCCGGCAAATTTCGCCACAAGCTCGAAAATGAACTCGGCCTGAGGTTTGTCCACTCCCTTCGACACCGCGCCCTCGACGAAGCGGACTTTCTGTTGGTCCATCTCGGACTTGATTTTCTTGCCCATCGCCCTGCGCAGGAGGTCAGCTTCACCCAATGAATAACCCGAAAGGACTTGGGCGATTTGCATCACCTGTTCCTGGTAGATGATCACTCCGTAAGTATCCGCGGTGATTGGTGTGACCGCCTCGTGCAGAAATTCAGGCGCCTCCTCGCCGTGCTTGGCGGCCAAATATTTGGGAATGTTGTCCATGGGACCAGGACGATACAACGCAACCAGCGCTATGATATCTTCCAAAACAGTCGGCAGGGCCTTTCGGAGAAGGTCCTTAAATCCCGAGCTTTCCAACTGGAAGACCCCAACTGTGTCCCCGTGGGACAGCATTTGGTAAGTCTTCGCGTCATCATAGGCGATTTTATCGAGGTCGAAACGAGGCTCTCGGCGCCGGATCAAGGCGCAAGCCTTCTGTAAAACAGTAAGTGTTTTGAGGCCGAGGAAATCGAACTTCACCAACCCGGCCTGTTCGACCCACTTCATGTTGAACTGGGTGACCTGCATATCAGACCGTGGATCACGGTAGAGTGGCACAAGCTCATGCAGAGGGCGGTCGCCTATTACAACACCGGCAGCATGGGTTGAGGCATGGCGGTAAAGCCCCTCCAGCTTCAGCCCCATTTCGAGCATCGTCCGCGTCGTCTCGTCCTTATCACGCTCCTCCTGTAACCTCGCTTCGCCATCAATTGCCTGGCGCAGCGTAACCGGATTGGCGGGATTGTTCGGAATGAGCTTGCAGAGACGATCCACTTGCCCATAGGGCATCTGCAACACTCGGCCTACGTCACGACACACAGCCCGAGCCTGCAGCTTTCCAAATGTAATGATCTGAGCGACCTGCTCGCGGCCATATTTTTTCTGAACGTAGTCGATAACTTCGTCACGGCGTTCCTGACAGAAATCGATGTCAAAATCCGGCATCGACACACGCTCAGGATTGAGAAAGCGTTCGAAAAGCAGATTGAATTGCAGAGGATCCAAATCGGTAATTGTCAGAGCCCATGCCACAACTGATCCAGCGCCGGAACCGCGACCTGGTCCGACCGGAATGTCCTGAGCCTTGGACCACTTGATGAAGTCCGCGACAATCAGGAAATAGCCGGGGAACTGCATCCCTACGATGACGTCGAGTTCAAACTCTAGCCGGTCCCAATACTCTTTCTCTTCATGGCCCGCAGCCAGGCCCCGCGTAGCTAAGCGCGCTCGCAGGCCTTCGCGGGCTTGAACCTTAAGCTCATCCCCTTCATTCGTGGAGTACCGCGGAAGAATGGGTTCGCGGCCCCTTGGCCGGAACGAACAACGACGCGCAACTTCAACAGTATTTGCGACCGCCTCCGGAAGGTCAGCGAAGAGCGCGGCCATTTCGGAGGAAGATTTAAAGAAATGTTCCGGGGTGAGACGGCGTCGATCCTCAGCCGCCACCACAGATCCTTCGGCTATGCAGATCAGGGCGTCATGCGCCGGTGCGTCCTCGGGAACAGCAAAATAGGGCTCGTTTGTTGCCACAAGCGGTAGATCCAAGGCATAGGCGAGCTCCACCAATGGAACCTCAGTCGCCCTTTCCTCTTCCATTCCGTGGCGCTGCAATTCCACGTATAGTCGATCGTTGAAGATTTCCTTTAGATGCTCCAACCGAGCTCGCGCCTGCGCATCATCGCCGCTCAGTAGAGGCTCATTGATTACTCCCTTAGGGCCCCCAGTGAGGCAGATCAGACCTTCCTGGTGAGCAGCTACAAGTGCGAATTTCACGTGAGCGCCTTGCGCATCCGGAGTGTCGAGAAATGCACGGCTCGATAGCGCCATCAGATTCTGATAGCCTTTTGCATCCTTGGCGATTAACGCAATGACTGGCAGGCGTTTTGGCAGTCCGGCAGCCCGGATCGGGCGTTCGCCAGCATCTTCAAAATCAACACTCAGGGTAATGCCGATGATCGGCTGGACTCCCATCCCTGCCATCGATTCTGAAAACTCGAGAGCGCCGAATAAGTTATTGGTGTCCGTCAGCACCAGCGCAGGCATCCTGTGCTTCTTGCACAGCGACGACAGCTGCTTCACGGGTAGAGCGCCCTCCAAAAGCGAATAGGCTGAGTGTGAGCGCAGGTGAACGAAGGGGACGGGGCTAGTTGTATTGCTGGTCATTCCCTAGTCTATCGCAGACCTACGACGACGTAACAACGGAACCTGCAGTTATTCACGGGCAAGTGGCACGTGGCGAAGGCGGACCCCTGGGCCAGCGGCATCCGCCGGAATAAACAACACGCCAGCCAATTCCAAGGCAGACAGGATCTGAGCCAAGGTCGAACGATGAAAATCGTGACGACCTTTCTCAAAGTCCCTAATGGTGCCGCGGGACAGTCCCGCCCGCTCTGCGAGATCCTCCTGCGTCCAATCGAGAAGGCCCCGAGCGGCCCGGCATTGTTCCGCCGTAAGCATCATGAGAAAACTTGCGCATTATGATCACTTTCGATCATAATGCTTAGATGCCGCGGGCCTGCCGGTCTGTCAAGGTGTCCACCGCAAATCAATAGATGCAAGGAGAGCTGGGTGCATTCTTCACCATTGATCAGCACCCTCGTGGGAGGCATCGTTCTGGCCTTCCTTCTTGGAGCTCTGGCCAATCGGCTGCGAATCTCCCCTCTCGTTGGCTATCTGTTGGCGGGTATCCTCGCCGGCCCGTTTACACCCGGATTTGTTGCCGACCTCGATCTGGCTACTCAGCTAGCCGAGATTGGGGTCATCCTGCTCATGTTTGGTGTTGGTCTGCATTTCTCGCTGAAGGACCTGCTTTCTGTTCGCGCAATTGCCATACCGGGAGCTCTTGCTCAGATTGCCTTTGCCACTCTGCTCGGCCTCGGTCTTGGGCTGCTCATGGGCTGGAAGATCGGAGCTGGACTTGTGTTCGGTCTGGCTCTCTCAGTAGCCAGCACCGTAGTACTTCTGCGCGCGCTGCAGGAGCGGCGTCTGCTGGACAACGAGAAGGGGAGAATTGCCGTCGGATGGCTCATTGTCGAGGATCTCGCAATGGTCCTCACTCTCGTCCTGCTGCCTGCCGTTTCCGGACTCCTGATCAGCGTGGATGACCCAAATTCAAATCTGGTCATGGGAGGATCTCGTTCGATCGACATCCTCCAAACCGTTGCCATCACCTTAGGCAAAGTCGCGGCCTTCGTTGCTTTGATGTTGATCGTCGGGCGTCGAGTCATCCCCTGGGTCCTGCACCGTATAGCCCATATGGGGTCACGAGAATTATTCCGGCTCGCGGTGCTGGCCATCGCGCTGGGCGTTGCCTATGGCGCGACCACGCTGTTCGGTGTTTCTTTCGCGCTGGGGGCCTTTTTCGCTGGAATGGTTCTCAGTGAATCCGAGCTTTCGCAAAGAGCGGCCGAGGAGACTTTGCCTTTGCGAGACGCGTTTGCGGTCTTGTTCTTCGTTTCAGTGGGCATGCTTTTCGACCCGAGCATCCTTCTCCGGGATCCCGGACCAGTCATTGCGACTGTTCTGATCATCGTGATCGGGAAATCGGTCGCCGCATTTTTCATCGTCCGACTTTTCGGTTACACGGTCGGCACGTCACTGATTATATCAGCCAGTTTGGCGCAAATTGGGGAATTTTCCTTTATCCTGGCGAGCCTGGGTGTCAGCTTGCAGGTTCTTCCACCGGAAGGAAGAAACCTTATTTTGGCCGGCGCCATTCTCTCGATTTTGCTGAACCCCCTGTTCTTTGCGGCAATAGAAAAATGGCGCCCCCTTCTTGAGGCCAAATTTGAACGAAAACCAGAACAAGGCGCACCAGGGATTGCGGTAATTGAGCCCGAAATCTCAGAGCCTCCTCTGCGGCAGTTGCCGATAACCGGTCTGAGCGACCATGCCGTCCTGATCGGCTATGGCCGTGTTGGCTCGATCGTCGGGGAAGCCCTCGTCGCTCAGGCCAAGGCCGTGCTCGTCATCGAAGAGCGGGACGAAGAGGTGAAGATACTGCGAGAGCGCGGAATGGAGGCCATTTCGGGAAACGCCGCTGCTTCGGAGCTCATAAGGGCAGCCAATCTCGAAGGTGCAAAATGGCTCATTGTGGCAATTCCTCATTCGTTCGAGGCTGGTCAGATCATTGAGCAGGCCCGTAAAATCAACCCCGAACTCCAGATTATCGCTCGCGCCCATTCGGATGCAGAGGTCGAGCACTTGCGACAGCACGGTGCTGACTGCGTCATCATGGGCGAACGCGAGATCGCTGATGCGATGATCTCCTATGTCGCTGACACGACAGATCGCCCGGATGCCCTCCGCAACCCAATTTCGACAGGGGGCAACCCCGCAAGCGAAGCCACCCAACCGCTGGAGGACCAACATAGATCCATCTAGTCTAAAGCGGGACCTTCAAGGAGGATCCCATTCTCAAGCCTAACCATCCGATCCATTTGCTCGGCAAGACCCAAATTATGCGTGGCAATAAGCGCGGCCAAACCAGTGCCCCGAACGAGATTGATTAGCTCTTCGTGCACTTTGCCCGCCGTTTTAGGATCAAGATTGCCAGTAGGCTCGTCTGCCAGCAGGATCCTAGGCTCATTGGCTAACGCGCGTGCTATCGCGACCCGCTGCTGTTCTCCGCCGGACAGCTCTGCCGGTCGATGGGAGAGGCGCGCGGACAAACCGAGGCTCTCGAGCAGTTCCCGGGAACGTCCTCGGGCCTGGCTTTTGCTTCTGCCAGCTAGCCGCTGAGGAAGCATCACATTTTCTAGAGCCGAGAACTCCGGCAAAAGATGATGGAACTGGTACACAAAGCCAATTTCCGTCCTCCTGGTGCGAGTACGCTCCGCCTCACTCGCCTGTCCCAGATTTTTGCCCCCGATGAGGATCTCTCCGGAATCAGGCTGCTCCAAGAGGCCTGATATGTGTAAAAGGGTCGACTTGCCAGCACCCGAAGGTCCGACGAGCGCCACGACTTCTCCAGCCTGCAACGACAGCTGAATGCCCGCCAGCACTTCCAACCTCTGAATGCCCTGCTTGAAGCCGCGTCGTATGTCCTTCAACTGAAGTGCAGCCAAAGCGCCGTCATTTCCCCTATTCATATCTGAGCGCCTCGACAGGGTCGAGGCGGGCCGCCCGCCATGAAGGGTAAATGGTGGCGACGAAGGAAAGGAACAAAGACATGACCGTGATCAGCACCGTCTCATGTATCTCCATCTTCGCCGGCAGCTGGCTGAGGTAATAGACCTCCGGGGAAAAGAGCTGAGTGCCCGTGAGAGCGCTTAGCCCTTGACGAATGAACTCTATATTGAGGCAGACGGCGACGCCCAACGACACCCCAGCCAAGGTGCCGACGACGCCAATTGCAGCGCCCGTAATGAAGAAGACGCGCATGATCGATCCCCTACTCGCGCCCATCGTCCGAAGAATTGCTATGTCGGATCCTTTGTCCTTCACCAACATGATCAAGCCGGACACGATGTTCAGCGCGGCCACGAGAATGATCATGGTCAGGATGAGGAACATTACGTTTCGCTCAACAACCAACGCATCGAAAAAGGTACGATTGGTCGTCTGCCATGAAATCAGCTCGATGCCTGGACCCGCTGCCTGCTGCAACGGCGCAACGTATTTCGAGATCTGGCCCGGATCATCGACCATGATCTGCAGCGCTGTTACCCCATCTTCCTCCTCGGCAAAAAATTCCTGGGCCACCGCGAGTGGCATGAAAATAACCGAGCTGTCATACTCCGACATTCCGACTTCGAAGATCGCCGAAATTGGAAACTGCCGCACCCGTGGTGCAACACCGAAGGGCGTGACCGGTCCCTTCGGCGACATGACCGATATGGTGTCGCCCAATCCAACGTTGTGGCTAAAGGCCATACGGCGTCCTATAGCAACACCCTCTCCGGTGCCCCACCCGTTCAAAGTGCCTCGCAGCTGGTCCGTGTCTATGCCCTTCAAGGACTTAAGATCAGCCTCGCCAATGCCACGGACGAGTGCTCCGCCTGAGGTCCGCTGCGAAGAGACCAGTACTTGGCCTTCTTCATAAGGTACGACCTTAGTAACACCGGGAACAGTTTTGAGCCGCCCTACCAAGCCTTCGTACTGGGTGATAGGACCCGGTATGCCGAACGCCGTAAAGTGACCGTTGAAGCCGAGAATACGATCCATCAGCTCGGCGCGAAAACCATTCATGACCGCCATTACTATTATGAGCGTGGCAACACCCAGCATGATTCCCAGGAACGAGAATCCAGCAATTACGGATATGAAGCCCTCTTTTCGTCTTGCGCGAAGATAACGGCCGGCAATTCCCCACTCAAATGAGGCGAAGGGCAAGGTCTGGGTTTGGCGGCTCATAAAAATCCGGAACTGGAGCAGGCAAGACGGTAACTCACCTAAGCTGTGAAACGAGCGAGGACCGCTTCAGGCGAAAGGGACTCGCGCTCACCGGTCTTGCGGTTCTTTAGTTCAATCACGCCAGTCGCGAGACCTCTTGGGCCTACAATGATCTGCCACGGCAAGCCAATGAGGTCCATGGTCGCAAATTTGGCGCCTGGCCGGTCATCTCGGTCGTCGTACAGCACCTCCACGCCCGACATTCTCAGCGCGTCATATAATTTAGAGCAAGCTGTGTCGCTGTCAGGGTCGCCTTGCTTGACATTGATGAGGCCTATTTGAAATGGAGCCACCGTCTCAGGCCAAACGATACCAGCCTCATCATGGCTTGCCTCAATGATTGCGCCCACAAGACGTGATACGCCGATGCCATAGGACCCGCTCTGCACCTCTACCTTATCGCCGCCTGCTGCCTGAACAAAACAACCAAGCGGCTTCGAGTACTTGCTTCCAAAGAAGAATATATGGCCGACTTCGATGCCGCGACCTGAGACCCGATGGTCGACCGACACCCGCTCATTAAATTCCGATTCGTCATGCTTCTCGTCTGTTGCAGCGTAAAGCTTCGTATAATTCGCAATGCGCTCCTGCAAACCCTGGACGTCATTGTAATCTATCTCGGTAGCAGTCCAATCCAGGGCGAGATATCCCCGATCGAAGAACACACCGCTCTCGCCTGTGGGTGCGAGAATAAGAAACTCGTGGCTTAAATCTCCGCCAATTGGACCAGTATCTGCACGCATGGGGATCGCGACCAACCCCATTCTGGCAAACGTGCGGAGATAGGCTATGAACATCTTATTATAAGAGTGCCGCGCAGATTCCGCCGAGAGATCAAAAGAATAGGCGTCCTTCATCAGAAATTCGCGCCCTCGCATCACGCCGAATCGGGGCCTGATCTCATCGCGGAATTTCCACTGAATGTGATAGAGGTTGCGCGGCAAGTCTTTGTAGGATTGGACGCCCTGTCGGAAGATGTCAGTGATCATCTCCTCGTTCGTCGGACCATAGAGCATCTCCCGTTCGTGGCGATCTTTGATGCGCAACATCTCCAGACCGTAATCATCGTATCGGCCGCTACGCCGCCATAGATCGGCAGGCTGAATTGTCGGCATCAGAACCTCAAGCGCTCCAGATCGGTCCTGCTCCTCGCGGACGATATTCTCGATCCTTTTGAGGACACGGAAGCCCAAAGGCAGCCATGAATAAATACCCGCGCTTTCCTGACGGATCATTCCGGTCCGCAGCATGAGCCGATGGGAGACGATTTCGGCCTCCTTCGGATCCTCGCGGAGAGTAGGCAGAAAGTAGCGACTAAGGAGCATCGTGGAAATCCATAAGCAGTGTCGAATATCGCACTCTTAAGGCGACTAGGGGCCGGTGCACCGCACCTTTTAAGCGATGTCGTCAAGAAAACAAGGGCCCGCAGTCTTTCCCAAGTTGCACCGCACAATAGGACAGGAGCACTGACATTTAATCTTTGATCTTCTTTCAAGGAACTACAGGTTGATCACAAGAAAGCCAAAATTTCAGATGACACGCGCGACGGACTTCTCTAGGGTGCTGTTATAACAAGAAGAACCAATGGCTGCGTTGTCTCTATGCGAGCTGCAAAGCAGGCCCTAACGGCCCAAGTCTGGGGAGGAGAGGTCTTACAGCGTAAAGAGGATGTGAAATCCCGCGCGAGAAGCTCTGGATGAGGCGATATCGAGAGTTAAGGGACCACTTTTGAAACTATAAAAACAAGGCGAAAGCCTTGTTTTTTTGTTTAGAAGTGTTTGCAACTTGCGTAGTACAAAGAACCGAATCTTTCGGAAAAAAAATTCAAGAATAGGGCCTCAAGCTTTCCAAAAAAGGTATATCAAGGAGCGAGATATATTTATTTGTCACAATTAAATAAACAAAAATAAAAACTACGGACGCGATTACAGTTGTAATTGTGAACTTGCGGAAAATTTGCGGATCGCGAGAAGAAGGCTGTGATTTTTCTGATGTCCCATCTTCATCAAGTTGATGAGGGCTGTAGGCACCAAATGGCAATACAGTAAACAATACCAACCACCAAATAATAAAGTAGATCGCTATCCCGCTCGTAAAGTTCATGCCTGTTCCAATTCCACTAAGGTCCCAAGGAAGTCCTTAGGATGCAGGAAAAGAACAGGTTTTCCATGTGCCCCAATCTTCGGCTCACCACTGCCTAACACTCGCGCACCTTGAGCCTTCAGATGGTCGCGGGCTGCAAAGATGTCGTCTACCTCATAGCAAATATGATGTATTCCGCCCTGCGGATTGCGCTCCATAAAGGCGGCGATCGGAGACTCATCACCAAGCGGTTCGAGGAATTCAATCTTAGTGTTCGCCAGCTCTACAAATGCGACGGTCACTCCATGCTCGGGCTCTTTCTGGGGAGCGGAGACGCTGGCCCCTAGATTGTCGCGATAATTCGCTATTGCCACCGCCAGATCTGGCACAGCTATGGCAACGTGGTTCAGACGCCCTAACATGATCGGCTCCTTAAACTAGAGAACAGCCTCTGCCTACCGCGAGGGGTAACTTGCTGCAACATCAGCCGCCATCACAATTGGTCCTCGAGCCTCGATACCAGCCGCAAGCGGGCTTCAGGGAGGCCCAAACCGCGCGGGGCCAATATGTGCCGCAACAAGAAATGGCCCGTAAGGCGGAAGCCATCAAGAACTTCCCGCTTACCGATCTGTTGGTTCGTTTCGCCGCGCAGGAAAGATGGAAGGGCTAACAGTTGGTCGTGATAGTTCGCGCCCATTTCTGCACTCACCGCTTTCCCTGATCGCGGTGAGACATAGATCAAATGCGCTGCCGATCCTCCCCCGGCGCACCCTGTCAGATCGAGCCCATAGCCAAGTTCCTCCAGGAGGCCGAGTTCCCATCGCACAAGAAGAGTTGACCAGAGTGCGTCCTGATCCAGCACGTCCAACACGAAACGGAATGCATCATATAGTTTGGGATGCGATTCTCGTTCGGGAACCATCTGGATCAGAGACACAGAGCTCAGGAGCGCATCCAGACGGGCAGGATTTTCCATAAGAAGCCCGGCCTTCAGACTTACAGCCTCCAGTGAAAATGTCCCAAGTTGCTCCGACAGGCGCGCCCGCCAACTCGCGTCCACCACGTTGCCCGGTTGAAGCACCGGCCGTCTCGACTTGGACCGTGCGCCATGAACCAATCCAAGAGTTCGCCCGTGGCCTCGGCTGAACACCTCCACAATACCGCTGCTTTCGCCATGGCGGCGAACACTTAGTATGATCCCTTCTTCACGCCAGTGCATCGGTCAGGAGCGGCTCGGTGGTACTAACCCCATCATCCGCAGCCGTTCTGGGTCAGTACTCCATTTTTCACGGACTTTAACGAACAAAAACAGGTGCACGGGGACCCCCACGAACTTCCCGATCTCCCTACGCGCCGCTTGTCCAATCGCCTTGATTGTCTCTCCGCCCTTGCCCAGAACAATCTTCTTTTGTCCATCTCGCTCGACATAGATCACCTGGTCAATGCGAACCGAACCATCCTTTTGTTCAGTCCAAGCTTCAGTTTCGACCGTCGAGGCGTATGGAAGTTCCTGGTGAAGCTTCAGGAAAAGCTTCTCTCGGGTGATCTCGGCAGCAATCTGCCGTAGCGGAGCATCAGCAACCTGATCTTCGGGGTATAGCCAAGGCCCTTTGGGCACTGTATCGGCGAGAAAACTCCGCAAGCCAGCCAGCCCGTCCCCCGTCAAAGCCGAGATCATGAACGTTCGGCCGAAACCGAAGCGATCATTGAAAATCTTGGCTGTCTCCAACAATTCCTCACGCCTTATGAGATCGACCTTGTTCAATACCAGATGCGCTTCAAATTCGGATTCGCGAAGGCGCTGGATTATTGATTCGGCATCATCATCTAGCCCCCTCCGCGCATCAGTAATCATGATCACAATGTCCGCGTCCGAAGCGCCCGCCCAAGCCGATTCTACCATCGCCTCATCGAGCGACCTTCGCGCAGTAAAAATGCCGGGCGTGTCCAAGATGATGATCTGGCTTTGCTGTTCCATTGCAATTCCGCGCAAGGGTGCGCGGGTCGTTTGCACCTTCGGCGTAACAATCGCCACTTTCGTGCCGACAAGGGCATTAATCAGTGTCGACTTACCCGCGTTGGGCGCTCCAATTAGCGCTACGAAGCCACAGCGGCTCATCTCCTCTGTCGATGGCACGTTGAGATCGGTCACGACGCCTCCAAACGATTTATCAGGAGTTCCGCTGCTGCCTGCTCTGCGGAACGTTTAGAGGTCCCCTGCCCCGCTGCCGGATCGTATCCCTGGAGGGCGACCTCAACCTCAAACAAGGGCGCATGATCAGGTCCGATGCGAGCCGTTTCTCTGTATACGGGAGGCGGCAAGCCGCGCGCCTGTGCCCATTCCTGGAGACTGCTTTTACAGTCCTTGGCGCCATTCTCCGCAGCCTCAAATCGTTTCGCCCAATTTCTGTTAATGAAATGCCGGGCACTCTCCAGCCCGCCGTCTAAATAGATTGCTGCAATTACCGCTTCGCACACGTTACCGAGGATTGCTGTCTTGTTACGTCCTCCGGTGGACGCTTCCCCGGTGCCAAGTTTGATAAACTTACCAAGATCAAGCTCCCGGGCAACATCTGCGCAGGCCTCTCGCCGTACTAAAGCATTGAATCGTGGGGCGAGATCACCCTCAGAACTGTCTGGAAAACGGCGTAGAAGTTCCTCCGCGATTATCAGCCCCAAAACGCGGTCGCCGAGAAATTCCAGACGCTCGTAATCGCCCTCCTTCCGTCGGCGTCCCGCTTCAAAGCTTGAGTGAGTCACCGCCCGTTCAAGCATAGTGAGAGACTGAAAGCCGTGACCAAGCTTTCTCGCCAGGAGGTCAAGAGTGTCAATTTTTGCGCTAATTAGGCCATCTCAATTGAGCAGTGTGAAAAAACGATCCCATCGGATAGTCCATGGCCAATCCCAAATGGCCAGAAGCGAAGCATCGGGCTCGTGGGAAAAGAATATCACCTGCGCCTTTCCGACAAAATTCTCAAAAGGCACATAACCCACCTGACCGAGAAACCGACTATCCGTCGAGTTATCTCGATTGTCACCCATCATGAAGTAGTGCCCCTCCGGCACAACATACTCCTTAGTGTTATCACCGGGTGAGTTATCGTAGAGATCAAGCGTGTAGTAGCTAACACCGTTAGGCAGAGTTTCTCTATACCGTCGAACTTTCCGCTCGGACCCATAGGAATCAGTGTCATCGAAATCAGACACTTGCTCGCGCTTTACAGCTTCTCCGTTGATGTAGAGCGTTCCCCCCTGTACTTGGATTCGGTCACCCGGAAGACCGATGACACGTTTAATGTAATCTGTTTCGTTGTCTGTGGGCAATTTGAATACCGCCACATCCCCGCGGTTCGGATTACTGGCAAGGATGCGGCCGTTAAAAGGAAGTGGCCCAATCTTGAACAGGCGGTTACCCCACAGATCCATGGAAAATGCAAAGGAATAGCGGCTGTAGCCATAGGAGAACTTCGACACAAACAGATAATCGCCCACGAGCAATGTCGGGATCATAGAGCCGGAGGGTATGTTGAACGGCTGGAACAGAAAGGTGCGAATGACAAACGCGATGATGAGCGCGTGAATGACGACGCGGATCACCTCCCAAGCGCCACCCGCCTTTTTTTCGCTCTCTGTCATCGTTGCCATATCTGCTGCTCTGCACCGAGGCACGGCCACAGGCGCATTATGTGCCGGGTCGACCTTTCGGTTTCCTCGGGATTTCGTATATCCGCTCGAATTCTGTTAAGCAAACTGGATCACCGATTAAGTCGAAGGACGTTTGCCTTGTTGCGCCGCGGCAACGTGTACGGGGACATCACAGCGTTCCCTTAGACACAGCTGAGATGATGACAACGGCATGCGCATAAGGATAGTCGTCGGTGATTGTGAGATGCACCACTGCATCGCAGCCCGAAGGGGTCATCCGTGCAAGATGATCCCTTGCTGGTCCCGTTAGAACCATCGTCGGACGTCCGGAGGGCTCGTTTACAACTCCCAGGTCACGCCAATAGACACCTTTGCGGAAACCGGTCCCGAGGGCCTTAGAACAGGCCTCCTTTGCTGCAAAACGTTTGGCATAGGAAGCGGCTCGTGCAGCACGGCGGTCGGATTTTCGCTGCTCAACATCGGTGAAAAGCCGCTGGACAAAGCGATCTCCAAAGCGGTTCAAGGTGCGCTCAACCCTGCGGATATCGATTACATCGTTACCTATTCCCAGGATCATGGGATTTCGTCATCCAGTTCAAACCGGTGGCTTGCATGGGCACGACGAGCCAAAATTCGCTCACGCCGTTGTGCCTGATAGGCACCCACACCCTCACGCACCAGATAATAGCTCAAGAGCCCAAATGCCAATCCGAGGATTATGCCTCCAACCGTCATCGGCAGCAGCACTGGTTCGATCAGATCCCAAAATCCGAACCAATTCTCCGTTGTTTCCGGTAGCAGTGAATCGGAGATACGTGGTGGCCAGGTAACGACGACCGTCTCGCTGGGCACTCGTCCCAGCAGCGTTCCTCCAAGGTTGTATGTGGCAATCCAGATCAAAGGAAATGTCAGGGGATTTCCTATAAATGTCCCTACAGCAGCAGCAATGACATTGCCCTTGAGCGCGAGAGCCATAAGTCCAGCCAGCAGCAAATGAAATCCGAGAAACGGCGTAAAGGAAACGAACACGCCGCAGGCAATCCCCACAGCAACACGATGCGGCGACGCAGTAATCCTCCCCACACGATGCCAAGTGTAAGTCGTTGCGCGTCGCCAGCCTCGCTGTGGCCAGAACCAAGTCCGGGCGCGATCTCTGAACCCGGGCTTATCTCGTCGTCCAAAGAGCATGCGGATCCATCAGTTGGAGGCGCTGAGGCGGAGAATGGTTCGATTCTAACGGCTAACCCGTCGTCCTTACAACGCTGCTAACGAGGGGACGTCGTCGGAGCGCCTCCAGTATTTTGTTCAAATGTTTGATATCGGTCACGTCCAGAAGGATTCTCACGTCGTAAAACCCTGGACCTTGAGACGTCATTTGCAGATTTTCAATGTTGCCGTCGTTCTCGCCGATCGCTTGGGTGACCTGGGCGAGAGCCCCCACTTCGTTGTGGATCATCACATTAATGACGACTGGGAACCTCTGTTCAGGGTCGCGCTCACTATCCCACGCTAGATCAATCCAGCGCTCTGGCTCATCATCAAAGTTTTTCAGCGCCTTGGCAAAAATGGGGTAGACGATAATGCCCTCTCCTGCCGTCAGGATCCCCACAATGCGTTCTCCCGGGACAGCTCCAGTATCGGGCGCAAAGGTCAGAGGAAGGTTCGGATCCGATCCTCTGACAGGTATGGCATTCTGATCATTGCTGTGCCTGCGGCCAAGGACGGTGGGAAGGCCGATGGCCTTGCTAATCGTCTTTAGTGTGTCACTCATAACGCCGGTGGGAGGTGTCCCACTGTTGAGCCGCATGGCCTTAAGAAGATCCTCACGGGAGATCTCTCCTCGTCCCACCGCAGCAAGTACATCGGCCACCGTCTGGTTCTTGAATCCGAGCCTTGGCAACGCTGCCTCAATTTCCTTTTCGTCATACCCGTGATTGGCCTGCTTCAGCGTCCGTTCGAGCATTTCTCGCCCCAGGCCGGCATATTGTCGACGCACAGCCTGCTTGGTGGCTCTACGGATCGCGGCCCTCGCCTTTCCGGTAACAGCAAAAGCTTCCCATGCAGCAGGTGGTGTCTGTGCCTTGGAGCGAATGACATCTACTTCGTCACCATTATCCAATTCCGTGATCAGCGGCGCGTGGCGACCGTTAATGCGGCATCCCACGCAGGAGTCCCCAATATCCGTGTGGACTGCATAAGCAAAATCGATCGGCGTAGCCCCTCGCGGGAGTGCAATCAGCGCTCCTTTCGGAGTGAAGCAAAAGACCTGGTCCTGAAAAAGCTCCAACTTTGTGTGCTCTAGAAACTCCTTCGGACTGACCCCTTCCGAGAGCATATCCACCAGATGTCGGAGCCAACGATAGGCATTCGAATCTTGATCGACAGGAACCGACCCGATGCCAGTCCCCGAATCCCCCAGATCTTTATAAAGCGCATGAGCTGCGACGCCCCTCTCCGCAACATCTTGCATCTCCTGTGTCCGGATTTGCAGTTCAACACGCTTACGATGCGGTCCAATCACCGTTGTATGGAGCGACCGATAATCGTTTTGCTTGGGATTAGAGACATAATCCTTAAATCGACCCGGTACAGCGCGCCATGTTTGATGTACGATTCCCAACGCTTGATAGCAGGCAGCGATATCTTCTACGACTACACGAAAACCATAGATGTCGGAGAGTTGACCGAGAGAAATATGCTTGCGTTCCATTTTCCGCCATATGGCGTAAGGACGCTTTTCTCTTCCTCTTACTGTCGCTTGGAGAGCATGATCAGCCAATTTGGCCCGCAATGCCTCCTCGATCTCTGCCAGAATATCCCCGCTTTCGTCACGGAGCCGCGTTAGTCGCTCGGTGATCGTGCGGTGTGCATCAGGATTGAGAACTCTGAAGGACAGATCCTCCAGTTCCTCGCGCATCTGCTGCATACCCATGCGGCCGGCAAGAGGCGCATAGATATCCATGGTCTCTTGAGCAATTCGCAGGCTCTTATCACGTGCCATATGCTGGATCGTGCGCATGTTGTGCAGGCGATCGGCCAACTTGACGAGCAAAACCCGGATATCCTGGGAAATCGCTACAAGTAATTTGCGGAGATTCTCTGCTTGCGCAGCCTCTTTGGTCGCAAGATCAAGCTTCTTGATTTTTGTCAGGCCGTCGACAAGAGACGCAATGTCCGTTCCAAATAGCTCCTCTATCTCCTTTTCAGTGGAGCCAGTGTCCTCGACCACATCGTGTAACAGAGCTGCCACGATCGTTGAGTCATCAAGCTTAAGCTCTGTGAGGATCGCCGCGACTTCGAGAGGGTGAGAGAAATACGGAGCGCCGGATGCGCGTTTCTGAGCGCCATGAGCGCGCATTGCGTACACATAGGCCTTGTTCAGCAATGTTTCGTCGGCATCGGGATCGTAGCTTTGAACCTTTTCGACGAGTTCATATTGACGCATCATTGCCGAACTAACTCTGTTTTGCTTGATATCTCATAAGGCGGCCCACGATCTTGAGCTAAGTTGATGAAAACAAAAAGACCGGAGCAGCCATATTCGCCACTCCGGTTCAAAAGAAACATGATGTTTATTGATTTTACAGACCAGACCGCGAACTACCGGGACTTTCCGCGGGCGGAAGCCCTTCGAGGCCACGCAAAAGGTCTTCCTCGCTCATCCGATCAAAGACGACATCGTCGTCATCTGCGCCTTCGAACTTAGCTGTGCTTGTTGGTGAGGCCAGCATCGGCGCAGTCTCGGCCTCAGGTTCATCCACCTCAACATATTTCTGCATCGAGTGGATGAGATCCTCGGAAAGATCGCCTTTATCGAGGGTTGCATCGGCAATCTCACGCAGCGCTACGACGGGATTTTTGTCGTTGTCCCGGTCGATCGTCAATGCTGACCCCTGTGCAATGGAACGCGCACGGTGGCCGGCAAGCAGAACCAACTCGAATCGGTTCGGCACCTTTTCAATGCAGTCTTCTACGGTGACGCGCGCCATAGAGCTCGCCTCCTCATGTGGTCAAATGCGACGGATGAACGCTTATGTAGGCGCAGCCGCTCAAAAAGGCAAGTCGTCGAACCCAGGCTCTGCAACCAGCCGGATGGCTACTGTACAATTACCGTTGCCCCGACCTTCACCCTGGAATAGAGGTCGATCACCTCCTCGTTCACCATTCTGATGCAACCGCTAGACACCGCTTGACCGATTGTCCAGGGCTGGCTGGTGCCGTGGATCCGGTAAATTGTACTGCCTATGTACATCGCGCGAGCTCCCAACGGATTATCTGGACCACCAGGCATGTAGGCAGGGAGCCCCGGCTGGCGCTTGTGCATTTCGGCCGGTGGGGTCCAACCAGGCCACTCGGCCTTTCGCGTCACCCGATGGGTTCCCTTCCAGGTGAACCCATCACGCCCGACGCCCACGCCGTAGACCATCGCCTGCTTACCGGGAAGCACCAGATAGAGTTTTCGCTCCGCAGTACGAACAATGATTGTTCCAGGTTTTTGCGGGCCGTCGAATGCCTCCAGTCGCTTGCCGGAATAATCGGTCTTATATGCTGCCTTCCCGGGCATAGCGGCAGAAAAATTATAACGACTTTGAGTCATCCCGCTTTGCGCGGAGAGCATCAATAGTGCAGCCGATGCAAGGATAAGCTTTACCCCCATAGCCATGTTCACGTCCTCAAATGGAGCATATTCCTCTGACATACAGGCAGTAGGGAGGATTACAAGAAAGTTAAATGTTCCGGCCCTGAGCATAGGGGCGGAATTGTGATGCGATGTCTATTTTTGAGTGTGGCATTTTGATCACGCCCGACCCAGTATACGGCCTCCTCGCGCGGGCATCAGACGATTGCCCATTTGAGCTGCTGTGAGCCCACTGATGGGGTGGTGCCAGAACGGTGCTATCTCCTGAATAGGACGAAGTACAAAGGGTCGAAGCGGCAGCTCAGGGTGCGGCAGAACCAGTGGATGTCTGCGCCCTGCTTTCCATTCCTGATGGGTCGGACGTCGAGTGACCAAGTCACCATAGGCCAGAAGGTCCAGATCAAGCACTCTTGGTCCCCATCGTTCGCCGCGCTTCCTTCCGGCCCGATGTTCAATCGTGTGCAAACGCTTCAATAACGCGTGGGGCGGCAAATGCGTCGTCACGGCAATGACAGCATTAGCGAAAGAGGGTTGGTGCAGTTTGCCGTATGGCGATGTTCGCAAGATCGTCGAGGCTCTCAGGACGAAAATTTCGGAATCCGAAAAGCTGCCAATGGCACGCTCCACTGTTTCGGCCGGCGTGCCCCATGGACCGGACAAGTTGCTCCCCAATCCGATGAGAATTTGCGACGAGCAGACTGGAAACATTACTGGACTGTGACCTTTATTGAACGCTGTTATAACAAGGCGAAGTCGCTTATAACGACTTCGCTTAAGATAGGTCTCGACGGACCGCTGGGGGATGGTGCCACACAGAAATATGGCTGTGGCAACCCAATTTCATGATGCGGCTCGCGACAAGACGGTTCTATTAGAACGCAGGAGAACCCATGTTCTTTTACCCGGGCGAACGCGCCGCCCTTTTTATAGACGGAGCGAACCTATACGCGACCGCCAAAGCGCTTGGTTTCGATATTGATTACAAGCGTTTACTGACAATCTTCAGAACGAAGGGACGTCTCGTCAGGGCGATATATTATACGGCGCTCGTTGATGATTCAGAGTATTCGCCTATTCGGCCATTGATCGACTGGCTCGATTACAATGGTTACTCGGTGGTCACGAAGCCCACGAGAGAATTCACAGACAGCCTTGGGCGTCGGAAAATCAAGGGCAACATGGACATCGAACTTGCAGTCGATGTGATGGAGATGTCCAGCAGCCTAGACCATGTCATTCTGTTTTCAGGAGACGGCGATTTTCGGTCTCTTGTCGAGGCCGTCCAGCGCAAGGGCCTACGGGTGAGCGTAATATCAACGCTGGCGACAAAACCACCAATGGTCTCCGATGATCTTCGGCGGCAGGCAGATCAGTTCATTGATCTGATGGAGCTTCGGAGTGAAATTGGACGCGAAACCAACGAGCGGGAACCCGCCAAGCGAGACGATCAATACGTTCCACGCGATGATGATTTCGAGGATTTCGCTGATATCTGATTGCCATGGTGCTCACTCCGATCCTGCCTGCCGAACCCTCTAGGGATTGTCCACTGTGTCCACGCTTGGTGGAGTTCCGCGAGGAAGCTCGCCGGCTTCACCCGGATTGGCATAACGCGCCGGTGCCTTGCTTCGGCGACCCGAAGGCCCGTCTCATCATTGCCGGGCTAGCCCCGGGCATGAAGGGCGCGAACCGGACTGGTCGTCCATTCACAGGCGATTACGCTGGTCATCTTCTTTATGGAACATTGCTTCAGTTCGGGCTCGCCGAAGGCGTGTATGAGCAGCGGCCTGACGATACGCTACGTCTGAAGGGGTGCGTCATTGCGAATTCGGTTCGTTGTGTTCCGCCGCAAAACAAGCCGACGCCGGCCGAAATCCGAACCTGCAACCGCTTTCTCGCCGGCGCATTTGCCCTCTATCCTAAGGCTAAAATCATCCTTGCTTTGGGCAAGATAGCCCACGATTCCGTTTTGATGGCGCTTGGCGTAAAGGCATCGTCTTATCGTTTCGGCCATGGGAGCATCCACGAAATCGGCAGCACCGTCCTCTTCGATAGTTACCACTGTTCACGCTACAATACTCAGACCTACCGGCTAACACCCAAAATGTTTGCCGAAGTGGTTGGCGCAGCGGCAGCACGAGCAGGCCTCAGTCCTTAATTGTGTTCGCGCAGAACCCGGGCCTTCTCGCGTTCCCAGGAGCGTTCCTTCAAATGCTCTCGTTTGTCGTGAGCCTTTCTGCCCTTAGCCAGAGCAATCTCGGCCTTGGCGAACCCCTTCTCATTAAAATAGATGCGCAACGGCACTACCGTCAGGCCTTCTTTCTGAATTGCCCCCGACAGTCGGTCGATCTGCCGGCGATGCATCAAAAGTTTTCGTGGTCGTCGGGGCTCATGATTAAAGCGGTTGCCCTGTCCATATTCGGGGATATAGGCGTTAATTAGCTTCAGCTCGGCGCCATCCATGGTGGCGTATGATTCACCAAGCCCGGCTTTGCCTTCCCGCAGACTCTTGACCTCCGTCCCGTGAAGCGAAAGCCCCGCTTCAAAGGTCTCCATGATTTCATAATCAAAGCGCGCACGGCGGTTGTCAGCCACGACCAGTCGGCCATCCTTGCTCTTGTTTTTGGTACCTGTCATTTCGTGCCTAGTTTACCAGTCCCGCGTGTCGCATGGCGGCGTCGACGATCCGTTTTGTCGCTTCGGTGGGCTCCACCATCGGCAAACGGATTTCGCTGGTGCTGCGACCCAGCAGACTTGCCGCGTATTTTACGGGGGCGGGACTCGTCTCGACGAACAAGGCCGAGTGAAGGGGCATCAATCGATCCTGCAATACGAGGGCTTTGGAGAAGTCGCCCGCCAAACATGCCTCCTGGAAATCGGCACATAGACGTGGCGCGACATTCGCTGTTACTGAAATCGCCCCTTGGCCACCATGCGCCATAAAACCCAGGGTCGCCGCATCCTCCCCGCACAGCTGAAGAAAGTCAGGGCCAATTTGATTCCTCTGGAGGCTTGCGCGAGACATGTCTCCGGTTGCATCCTTCACACCGACAATATTCGGAAGATCCCGAAACAACCGAGCCATGATCTCAACGGATATATTCGTAATCGTTCGGCCCGGTACATTATAGATGATTATTGGAATGTCTGCACTTTCAGCGACGGCCTTGAAGTGCTGATAGAGCCCTTCCTGGGTTGGCTTATTGTAGTAGGGCACCACAACAAGAGCGGCATCCGCTTTTGCCGAGTGGGCAAACTTCGTTAGTGATACAGCTTCATCAGTACTGTTGGACCCGGTGCCGGCAATCACAGGGACCCGCCCCGCTGAGGCCTCTACTGCAAGAGTTATCACTCTTTCGTGCTCGTCATGATCAAGAGTCGGCGATTCGCCGGTGGTTCCCACCGGCACCAGTCCGTGCGAACCCTCACAAATCTGCCAGTCAACAAAATCCTGAAAGGCAAGTTCGTCCACGGCGCCGTTGCGCATAGGGGTGATCAAAGCAGTGATCGAACCCTTAAACATCGTTGTCTCCTAAGCCTTTCCCAGCATATTAGCCGGGCCTTCGCTGCGATAATTTAAAGAGCAGCGACCATAGTCTGATGCGGCGCGGCCAGCAAGCTGAACAGCCCAGAGGGCACTCGCGGCTTGCGTAACGATAGAGCAATATCTTTCAATCATAGTGGCCAGCCAATTAACCAATTCCCTAACAATGAATTTGGGGCTCGAATTCAATCTCAAGTTAGGCCAAACTGAGTTGGACATGAGTAAAGCAGTCAGTTCAAAGACGAAACATGCCCATTTGGGGCTGGTGCGAGGTTTCCGTCGGTCGCGCGCGTTTGGCGTGGTGATCCTATCATTATTCCTCGCATCTTCCTTCAGCCGCGAGGCGGCGGCAGTCGATGCGAATTTCACCTTGGCCGTCAGCCGTACGCTTTCTGGGAAGCATAATGAAGCACAAGCTTTGGCCGACAGGCTTTCCGACCCCGTACAAAGGAAGGTCGTTGAATGGCTCTTCGTTCAGAGTGGTTCGCCGGATGTCGGCTATAACAGAATTATAGCCTTTTTGCGCAATAACCCCACTTGGCCTCAACGAGATCTGATCACCAAGCGGCTTGAAAAGGCTTTCTACGACGGAAATCCGTCCGCCTCCGTCCTGCAAGATTATTTCTCAACGGCAAAACCGATCGGCTATGCCGGGATGCTATCTTTAGCCCGACTTTACGTCTTGGAAGGGAACCGGTCCGAAGCCGCGCGCTGGGCAGGAAAAGCTTGGCGGGAAACGGATTTCTCGGCCGAGAGCGAAAAGCGAGTCCTAGCAGAGTTCGGCTCGCTCATCTCATCCGCAGATCATCGTCGACGGCTCGTGCAGCAAATCTATGATCAGAATACAGCCGCAGCCGCCCGTACCGCGGCCCGGATATCCACGGACCATGTCCGGATGGTTCAGGCTGCCAAAGCTCTCTTTGCCGAGTCGAGCGGCGGTCTAAAGCTCCTGAACTCTCTCCCGGCAAGCCTGCGCAACCAGCCCGTGATGCTTTACCCTCTGGTGCGCTATTATCGTAGGGCCGGTCAGGAGGCGCAGGCCAGAGCTATCGCCTCGACGATCAACCCCGCCCCTGGGGAAATGGACGATCCTTACGCCTGGTGGGTCGAGAAGCGAATGCTCGCAAGACAGGCCCTCACCCCGAATTCGCCCAAGGCGTGGGCAGAAGCCTACACCCTTGTTCGCTCTCATGGCTACAATGAGGGATCCGGACTCGATGAGGGTGAGTTCCTCGCAGGCTGGATTGCCTTGCGGTATCTCAACGACCCTCAGAAGGCCCTCGTGCACTTTCAACAGCTGCGCCGAGTGGTCACCAGTCAGGAAAAGGTCGCGCAAGCCGAGTATTGGCTCGGCCGCACCCGAATGGTGCTTGGTGACGGCCGTGCCGCGCAAGCCCACTTCTCGACAGCTGCTCGGTATCAGTACACCTTTTACGGTCTCTTATCACGAGATCAGATCGGGCTGAGCGGGAAGCAATTACCCGTTGGCGGCACGCCGGAGGTGTCTGACAAGCTGATCGCTTCTGTCAGCCGTTCCAATGAGCTCCTGGCGGCAGCACAGTTACTGGCCGGTGCCGGCCAACAGAGGTTGTTGTCCCAGTTCTTCGTGGCCGCCGCCAGACATTCGAAAAGTGCGGACGAGGCAGCAACTGTTGCAACCGTGGCATGGCGGCTTAAGGCTCCGAACCTCGCATTGCGTAGCGCCCGCACTGCTGCCACCAAAGGGTTTGATCTTGGCGCCTTCGCCTACCCGGTCAATGCCGTTCCCTCTTTCAAGCCTATCAAGACCGTAGATCCGGCCCTCATGTATGGTGTGATCCGTCAGGAAAGTGAGTTCAACCCCGTCGCCGTGAGCGGAGCCGGGGCCCGTGGTCTGATGCAGATCATGCCTGATACTGCGCGACTCGTTGCGCGTCAGCATCGGCAGCCCTTTCAGCCCGCAAAGCTTACTGACCCGACTTACAGTCTTGCGCTGGGCACCGCTCATCTCAGCGACCTCGTAGACGGTTTCGGCGGCTCCTATATCATGACGCTGGTCGCCTACAACGCCGGTCCCCGGCGAGTCAGCGAGTGGAATTCGCGTTTCGGTGATCCCCGCAAGGGGCAAATTGATCCCATCGATTGGATAGAGTCGATCCCGTTTGCGGAGACGCGGGAATACGTCCAGAAGATCATGGCAAATGTCATCGTATACCGTGCGCGGCTGACCCCTAAGCAGGTGATGGGAATGACGAGCGAGATCTCTCGAGGCGGGACCGCTCGAACCTCTCGTTCTTCCTCACCTGAAAATATCGCATCGACAGAGGATCGCTGCAGCGGCGCGAGTACCATTGAGCGTTTGATCTCCTCCTGCAATTAGCCTCAGATCCGGCCGAAATGAACGAAGAAGGCTGGCAGCTTCTGAACTATCGCGGCGTAGGCGGTACGAGGCTCGCTGCCCGTATTTACAATAGTGGGCGAAGCCGAGGGCTTCCTGTTCTCTGCCTCACAGGGTTAACGCGCAACGGAAAAGACTTTCATGATCTCGCTATTCGTCTCTCCACGCAGTGCCCCGTAATTGTAGCGGACTATAGGGGCCGTGGTCTTTCCAGCTCTGCAGATTGGCGCACGTACACGCCGCAAGTAGAAGCTGCCGACATTCTCCTCCTTCTCGATAAACTACAACTGACGAAGATCCGTGTCATTGGAACTTCTAGAGGGGGGATAATCTCCATGCTTCTGGCCGCTATCCGTCCTGATCTTATCGAGCAAGCTGTGTTGAACGACATCGGCCCGGTCATTGAGACGCGCGGTTTGAAGAGAATTGTCGGCTATGTCGGGCGAGAACCTGCTCCCAACTGGCCCGATGCCATTGCTGATTTGGCGCGAGCCAATCCTGATTTCGCAGACATGAGTGACAAGGATTGGGAACGCTTCGCCCGCAGGCTCTACCGCGATAGCGGCGGTCGACCAATCCTGGATTACGATCCACTTCTGTCCCGCACCTTACCGGAGACCGAAGACTTGATACCAGAGGCAGCCTCCCCTCTGTGGGGACCTTTTGAAATCCTAGCCACAAGACCACTTCTGGTCATCCGAGGTGACAGATCCGACATTTTGAGTGCTCAGACTCTGGCCAGCATGAAGGACGTCAGTCCGAATGTTCTGAGCATCAACATTCCCGGGCGTGGTCATGCGCCCTTCCTCGATGAACCAGAGGCGCTTGAGGGCATCGAACCCTTCCTCCTCTAAGTTCCCAAAATCGATGAGCTGAGCACCAAAAATTTCCTCTGTTTTTAGTATTTCTACCTTAGGTTGCATTTGCTGCATGATTCTTACAGCATGAGGTGCGCCGAGTGGTTTCTTTGGCCTCCATAAGCGGCATTGGATCCGGCAATTACTTTGCTAGGAGCTTAGGCATCGCGGTCGTCTGTTTGTCCGCAGGCTGTGCAAAAGCGCCCTTCATCAGCATCAATACACCGTCAGATACAGAACGTTCTGAGGGTCGAGCTCTCGCGCCAGATGCGGAAATCGACATCTCCGGCTACCTCAAAGTCGATGCGATCTATGACCTGAAACAAGATCTGGGTGACTATTTCGATTTCTCTGCCTTAGAGAACAAACCGCGATCGCATCATTTACGGGTTCAGGGTCGTGAAACACGGATATCGGTCCGCGCTCGGCACGTTACGCAAATGGGCGCGGTGCGCGCGCTCATAGAGGGCGACTTCTTTAGTGGCAAGCATGTCGAGCCCAACATTCAAATGCGCCACGTCTGGGGTGAGTGGGAGGTGACCGACACCATCCGGCTGGGGATCGGCCAAACCTGGCGCAACTTCATGTCGACCTCCAGCGGCATTCCAACCGTCGACTATAACGGGCCCGCAGGGCTGATGAACAAGTCGAGAAACGCCCAGCTCCGGCTGACTCACAACAGTGGACCATTTGAGGTGGCCCTTTCGATTGAGAAGCCGAGCTTTGAGAGTGCTGCCCTGCAAAGCACCATGCCAGATCTAACAGCACGATTGCAGTACACCCTGCCAGGGGGTGCGTCAGTTTTGTTCTCAAGTGTGGCACGCTACTTTTCTACTGCCGTCACTCCAACAATGGTGAAGGGAGACCAGGCTGTCGGTTGGGGCATTCAAACGGCCGCCAACTTTGAGGTTATGAGGGCCGTTAACCTTTCGACCTCCGCCATGGTCGGCGCTGGACTTGGAAACTACCTGCTCGGGGGAGGTCAAGCACTCTGGCAGGAAGCCGGAGGCAAACTACATCTCAATACAGCACTGGGGCTTTTTGCCGGCGCCACGATCACGCTGACACCGCAACTCAGTACAAATATTGGCTGGGGGTATGCCATGCGCAACACACAGGAAGCTACTGAAGAAGCTAACTTTGCGCACGGGACAAATCTCGCAACGACATCCGTGACTAAGGAAACCATGAGCATTCACGTGAATCTTCTGTGGGAACCCATAGAATCGATGCGTCTCGGGCTGGAGGCCAGTTGGGGCAGGCGCAAATATGTGCAGCCCGATTCTCCTGGGACAAACAGAAATGCCTGTCAACGGCGGAGCAATTCCAGGCCACTGCGGCGGAGTAAAAGCAGGCCACTTGCGTGAGGGTGCGCCGAAGCAGAGAAGGGTCCCGATCGGGACCCTTCTCTGCTTCGGCGGCGTGTCGGGATCGAGGATCAGGGCTTGCTGATCTCGCCGATCTCGGAGTTGGTGGTGTTGGCCTGGTTTCGCTCCGCCTCGGCCGCCGAGGCGATCGCCCGGCGGTGGCCAGCGGATTGCTTGAGACGATAGCTGTCGCCATTCATGGTCAGGATATGAACGTGATGGGTCAGCCGGTCGAGCAGCGCGCCGGTGAGCCGCTCGGACCCCAGGACCGACGTCCAGTCCTCGAAGGGCAAGTTCGAAGTGACGATGGTGGAGCCGCGCTCGTAGCGCTGCGAGAACACCTCGAACAGGAGCTCGGCGCCCGTCGGCGACAACGGCACGTAGCCGAGTTCATCGACGACGAGCAGCTTCACCGCCTGCAGTTCGCGTTGCAGCTTCAGTAGACGTCTCTCGTCACGTGCCTCCATGAGCTGATGAACCAGGGCCGCGGCAGTGGTGAAGGCGACGGGGAATCCCTTCTGACAGGCGGCAAGTCCAAGCGCGAGCGCGACATGGCTCTTGCCGGTGCCACTGTTGCCGAGAGCGATCACGTTCTCCCGGCGCAGGATGAATTCGCAGCGGGTTAGCTCCAGCACCAGCATCTTGTTGAGGCTGGGGATCGCGGTGAAGTCGAAGGTGTCGAGGCTTTTGATCGCCGGGAACCTGGCCTGCCTGATGCGCCGCTCGACCACACGACGCTCCCGGTCGATCAACTCCAGCTCGACCAGGCGCAGTAGATAGCGGGGATGATCGACGCCGTCGCGGGCACACTCGCGGGCGACCTTGTCGTATTCCCGCAAGACTGTCGGCAGCTTCAGCTGCTTGAGGTGATGGCCAAGCAGCACCTGCGGCGTGCCGCTCGTCGTTCCAACCGGCATCGCATCGCCTGTCCCTTTGACGGTCATGCCGCTCTCCCAGGAATGAGCACCGCGTAGTCGGCGGCCGATGTCGTCCTCACAGCCGTCTTCGGCAGGTGCGGGTAGGCGGCGAGATCGAGCCGCGCGGGACGACGCTCGACACGAGCCAGTGCGATCTGCTTGACCGCATCGAAGCCGATCGCGCCGAGCCGGATTGCCTCGGTGACGGCGCCGGCCACGATCTCCTTCGGGATCGCCTCCATCAGCCGCAGGACCTGGATGAACTCGCGCTTGCCGCGATTGCCCATGCGCGCCTCCATGAGATGGCGCAGATGCTGGAACGTCTCGGGAAGACCCCAATCCTTCAGCGGCGCCGCCTGATCGAGCGCGTTCGGCTTGGTCTCGATCAGCGCCAGATAGTGCAGCGGGTCGAAGATGAAGGTGCCCGAACCATACGAACGTTGATGGCGGGCGATCTCTTCGCCGCCACACAGGATGACGACCTGGTCGACGAAGCCCTTCACCATCACCTCCTGGAAGCCGTGGCTGGTCGGCACCGAGTAGTCGTTGCACCGGTAGCGCACCAGCGCCGTCGACGAGACGCGCGCCGCCCGCTTCTCGCAGGGCTCAAGCGGGACAGCGGGCATATCCCGGAAGGCCTCGAGATCGGCGCCAAGCCGTTCGCCGATGGTCGCGGCGTTGCGACCGGCACGTTCCGCCTGCCGCGCCCGGCACCGCTCGGCCAGCATAGCGTTGAGATCGTCGAAGCTCGCCGCCACCGGGATCGGCGTCATGAAGTTCGAGCGGGCATACTTCACCAGCCCCTCGACCTTGCCCTTGTCGTTCCCTTTGCCGGGTCGGCCGAACCTGTCGCTGAACAGATAATGGCTCACCAGTTCCGTGAACGCGCGCGTCCGCTCCCGCTTGCCGTCGCCGCAGATCTTTGCCACCGCGATCTTCAGATTGTCGTAGAGCACCGACAGCGGCACGCCGCCGAAGAAGGCGAAGGCCGACACATGCCCGTCCAGGAACGCTTCCGTCGTCTCGGCCGGATACGCCTTCACGAACGGGGCATCCGACTGCGGCAGGTCCATACAGAAGAAGTGGATCTTGCAGCGGACGCCGGCGATCACGCCGACCGCCTCGCCAAAATCCACCTGCGCATGGCCGGGCGGATGCGACAGCGGCACGAAGGTCTCGCGCCCTCTGGCTCGGGCGATCCGGACATAGTCCTTCACCACCGTATAGCCGCCGCCAAACCCGTGCTCGTCGCGCAGCCGCTCGAAGATCCGCTTCGCCGTATGCCGCTGCTTCATCGGGCCAGTTCGGTCTGCCTCCAGGATCGCATCGATCACCGGCAACAACGCGCCCAGCTTCGGCTTCGTCACAGGCTTGGTGCGCGTGTAGCCCGGCGGCAACGAGAACCGGCACATCTTCAAAACCGTCTCGCGGCTCAGCCCGAAGACACGGGCCGCCTCACGACGGCTGTTGCCCTCGACAAACACAAAGCGCCGGACGGCAGCATAGACTTCCACGGAAAACATTCCCGGCCGATCCCCAAAGGGACCAGCCTAGCCAATGGACGGCTTTTACTCCGCCCGCACCGCCATCACGTCGGCGCTCCATGGCCTAATTTGTCACCGCCCTGCACATGCGACAGAGCGGGTCCAGTCACTCGTCCCATGCGCCAGCAACTTATTCTGCATTATGCACACTATTTTTTTGTACTCCCGTTTTAGGATCACAATGATCAATGTGACTAATTTTGGCGTAGGACACTGGTACTCAACCCAAATCCGTATGGGGCGAAAAATTAGCTGAGTGAAGCACTTCCATGGTAGCTGGGGAACAATGAAAACAATCAAAAGCATCAACGCTCTGGAGGAGTTCGGCCGGGAACAGTTGTCGGCTAACTTCTACATGCGGGACTTCCTATACTCTGAAATCTCCGCATTTCATGGAATTGCAAACATTCCTGATGATCCGGATCTGGCGATTGCCGCCGGCAGACGGCTCTGTGAAGATTTGCTGGAACCGCTGCAGGCGAGTTTTGGACGGCTGGCCATCCGTTCGGCCTATCGGTCCTGCGCGGTAAATGGCTTTGGAAATGATCACGATCTGAATTGCGCCAGCAATGAGAACAATTATGCCCATCACATCTGGGACCGTCGGGATGCCCAGGGATGCATGGGGGCAACTGCTTGTGTGGTTGTGCCCTGGTTTGCCGCCCGGTATTCGGAAGGCGCAGACTGGCGAGAGATGGCGTGGTGGATCCATGACCATCTCCCCTATTCGACCCTGGCCTTCTTCCCCAAACTTGCAGCATTCAACATCAACTGGCACGAGCAGCCCGAGCGAAGGATCGACAGTTACGTCGCGCCAAAAGGCTGCCTGACAAAGCCTGGAATGGAAAATCACGAGGGCAGTCATGCCAATTGGTACGAGGGCTTTCCTCCACTTTCACTTTGAGGGAGGGACCCGTGGCCCGGCTGATGTGGCTCGGCTTCCTGCTGCTGGTTCTCATTATCCTTTGGTCTGTCTGAGAGGTATGTTGTGGGCTTCGATATTATTGGCGATGTGCACGGATATGGGGTGGCGCTCAAAGGGATGCTGGCCGCACTCGGGTACGAGCAGACAGAAAATGTCTGGCGACATCCGGAGCGCCATCTGATCTTCGTGGGTGACCTGATCGATCGAGGTTCGCTGCAGCTGGAATGTGTAGCTATCGCCCGTCGCATGCAGGAGGCGGGGACGGCAACGGTTCTCATGGGAAATCATGAGCTCAACGCGATCGGATGGGCGACTGAGTGGCCCGACGGAAGGCCCGCTCGACCCCATAGCCCCAAAAACAGGCAGCAGCATTCTCGGTTTCTGGAGGCGGTCGGAGAGGAGTCTCCTCTGCATCGGGAGATCGTCAGTTGGTTCAAGACGTTGCCGCTGTGGCTGGATCAGGGGCCGTTTGGTGTCGTGCATGCCTGCTGGCATACGCCGAGCATGGATATTCTTGCGCCACTCGTGCGGCCTGACTCAGTCTTGACCGAGGAAGGATTTGCCAGAGTCTTTGTCGAAGGTGATCCCGTCTTCGAGGCGGCGGAGATCCTGCTGAAGGGAATCGAGCTGCCGTTGCCAAATGGGGCTTTTTTTCGGGACAAGGATCGGCATGAGCGGCGGTCGGCCAGGATCAAATGGTGGGATCGCGCGGCTACAACCTACCGGCTCGGCGCTATTGGCGTGGAAGATCCTGAAATGTTGCCGGATTCAGCGCTTCCGGCAGAAATTTTGGTGACGCCGCCGGGTAAGCCGGTGTTCTTTGGGCACTATTGGCTGAACGGTGCGCCGATGCTGCAGACGCAGCATTATGCGTGCCTGGATTTCAGTATTGCTCAAGACGGGGTGCTGTGCGCCTACCGGTGGGATGGGGAGGCCGTGCTTGACGCATCGAAGCTGATAGCAGTGGCGGCAGACGGAAAGGTCGTTTGCGATTGGGCTTCGGAGCGCCGTTCTTGTCCTCACGGGAGAGGGTAAGTGTCCGATGTGATGCTGGACCGAGCGGTCGGCTGTCTGATGGGGCAGGTCTCAGGGGACTCCCTTGGCTCTCTAGTGGAGTTCAAGGACCCGGAGACCATTTCGGAGCTGTATCCCGACGGTGTACGGGACCTGGCCGATGGTGGCGTATGGAACACGATCGCGGGGCAACCGACGGACGACAGTGAACTGGCCTTGGCGCTGGCGCGGGTGCTGGTCGGGCAGGCAGCGTGGGATTCGGAGCCGGTGGCCGCGGCCTATGCAGATTGGTACTTGTCGCGGCCGTTCGACATTGGCGGGACGACCATGCGCGCCTTTGCGGCAGCCGCCAGCGGGCGCGATGACAGGGCCGGTTCGGCCCGCTCGGCGGCGAGCGAGGACAGCCAGGCCAATGGGGCGCTGATGCGCTGCGCAGCCATCGGGCTATGGGCGTGGGATGCGGCCGAGGCGGCGTCCGCCGCGCGCCAGGATGCGCTGCTGAGCCATCCGCATCCGGTATGTCAGGCCGCCTCGGCGGCTTTCGTAGCAGCGATCCACGTGGGCGTGGCCGGTGACGATCGTGACGCCATGCTGGCCGCAGCCGAGTCGGTTATGCCGGAGGCATCGGCGGCCTCGTTACAGCGCGCGCTGGCACTGGCTCGGAGCGGTCACGGGCCGGAGGATTTCATGCATCAGCAGGGCTGGGTGCTGACAGCCTTCCAGAACGCGTTCCGGCACCTAGCGATCGGTACGACGGTAGAGCATGCGGTAATTGCGACAGTCGGCGAGGGCGGCGATACGGACACAAATGGCGCGATCTGCGGCGCGCTGCTGGGGGCGGCGGACGGGGGAGCGGGCATTCCGGCACGGTGGAGTGCTGCGATCCTGGCCTGCCGGCCGATGGAGGGTAACGGGATTAAGCGGCCGCGGCCGGCGTGTTATTGGCCGGTTGATGTTCCAGTGCTCGCCGCGGGGTTGGTGCGACGTCGGATGAGGCAGTCTTAACAAAGGTCACCTCACCGAGATGTTTTCCAAGACTGCCGCGGTTAAGAGTTTAAGATCAGAATTCACGAAATCAGCCCAATTCTTCTGGACCGTTTCGGCCATTTGATCGAAGTCCATTTCGTTTGCTGCCTTTGTTGATAAAAGTTCCCGTAGATAAACTGAGGCATACTTTGCCCCCATGGGTTTCACTGCTCTCTTAAACAGCCCCGGCGTATCCAGTGCCATGTTGTATAACCGCTTGCGAAACTCCTGATCAGAAGGGCCCATAACAAGGGCGACAACAACACGGTTTCTATAAACCCCAGTTGCAGCCGTTTTTACTTCAAACAGTAAGTTTCGACCCGTTCGAGTCCAGTCTTCAGGATCACATCTCTTAAGATCCGGGATGTCCCACTCTTGTGGAATGAACCGAAGAATGTTCGCTCCATGACGGTCCTGCTGAAGAGTCGAATCTAATTGTATAATCGGCCTTAGCACCGCTAAAACGCTGTCATCGGGCCGGTTATCGATGATAAAATCGATTGCCTCTTTGTGACGATCGTAAAGTTTGCGTGCAATTTCCTGAAGCTGTTCGTCTGCCACAACATTTCTCCTAAGCATGTCCACATAATGATTTAATATCAGTGACATAGATGGCGCCTGGGTTCCCGAACTAGTGTTGATATTGCGCTCTATAAGTTGTGCCAATTCGGAATAAGAAAATTCGACATAGCCGTCTTCTTTTGAGGCTTTCCCCGTTGGCGTCAGGTAAATACAGATAAACCTCGTGTTCTCTCGATACATTCCAGCAACGAGATTCCTGTAATGAAGTAATTGTCCGGGACCGGCATTCGCTCCAATCTTGTTTTCTATCAATACGACCAGTTTGAGGTCGTCGATTTCAATCAGTATATCGATATTGGCACGTTCTCTGTGCACAATTGCACTGTCCATATCGCCGACAATGAGTTCTAAAGTTTTTACCGGCCTTGAGTGGGGATGAATTTTCTCAATTACGCCCCGTAGAAAACCGAGAAGAATTTGCGAACCGAGGCCATGTGGCCTCGCAGGAGATAGGAGAAACCCGAGAAAATTTGAATGACGCAACTCCGCGCGAACACCTCCTATGGCCTCAAAAAGATTGAACTTGTCCATCCTGTTGTGCAGATCGTGAAAGCTCGGATCATCTATGAGATCTGCAAGTTTGGACTCGATGTCGACGGCGAGGCTTTGCTCTCCAACTGATTCTTCATTCATGCTGGGGTCCTTCTTCAAACTTTCAACCTGCCCCTTCGCGGGGCGGCGGTAATAATGGCTTCGTCCTCGGCGAGGACGATATAGGTGTCGAGGCGGTCGGCGACGCGGGCGTAAGTTTGGTTGCCAAGGCCGCGGCGGGCGCGGTGGCGGGCTGATCTGTCCATGTAGCAGATGCTCGCGCCGCCTCCGCGATAGCGACGCTCGCCGTAGGTGAGCAGGATCTCGACGACGTCGTGACGGATGCCGCGCTGGTTGCAGCGCTTTTCGGCGTGGATTGTGTACATGGCAAAATCCTCCCTCTGCTGATGATTTCAACATAGGCGGGGGAGACGTCAGATCTTGTCGTGTTTGTGTACGGTTGCATAGTCCTGCAGGGCGCAAAGGGCGTTGACGAGGCGCATCTCCTCAAGTGTGCCGCAGGCGACGTCGAGGAGCCGGGGCGAGGCGATGATTATGGACAGGGCCTGTGCACGGGAAATGGCGACGTTCAGGCGATTGAGGCTAAAGAGGAAGGCGATGTCGCGCGGGATCTCGTCGCCGGACGAAGTGGCCATGGAGATCAGGCAGACGGGGGCCTCCTGGCCCTGAAAGCGGTCCACAGTGCCGACGCGGGCGCCGTGAGGCAGAGTTTCGGCCAACAGGTTGACCTGCGCGTTATACGGGCTGACCACCAGAATGTCGGCCGTGGTCAGACGACGCTGGACGCCCTCGCGATCGGTGAAGCGGGCCTTGAGCAGTCGGGCATAGAGTTTCTCGATGCGGGCGGCTTCCTCCTTGCTGGACTGCGCATTTCCGGTGTGGGCGATTTCTTCGAAGAGTATGCCAGCGGGAGGGAGGCCGGGGGCGTCGAGACTATGGCGGGCGGCGCCTTCGTCGCTGACCAGCCGACCTTCGTAGACAAGATCCGAAACGATGCGGCAAATGCGTGGATGCATACGTCGGGAAACCGGCAGGAAGATGCCACGATCGGGCGGGACCGTGTGGTGCCCCGCTAGGAGATAATCGAGGGCGGAAAGGCCGCTCTCGCCAGGATGAATGCCCTGAATGGGCTGGGGAAGCTGCATCTGGTCGCCGACGAGGACAAGATTGCGAGCACAGGCGGCGATGGCGACAGTGTTCGCGATGGAAACCTGTCCGGCCTCGTCGATGAAGACGTGATCAAATTTACCGTCCACTTCGGGGCGGGCAAAATACCATGCGGTCCCGCCGACGACGTTCGCCACCTTCAAGGCAGTCGCGCTGTTGCTCGTTACGCTGCGAACCATGGGGTCTTCGGGGCCGCTATCGCCGCTACCGACTTTCTTGACAATATTAATGGTCACGCCCCTTCGACGGGCGTGTTCCGCGACGGCCATCAGCAGGTTATCTATGGCTTTGTGGGCATTGGAAGAGACCGCGACACGCTTGCCGGCGACGGCGAGTTCAACAATAGCGACGGCGCTGACATAGGTCTTGCCCGTGCCCGGGGGGCCCTGGATCACGAGACAAGTGTCGTCGAGAGCAGCGATCGCCGCGACGGTACCGGCTGTCGTATCCGTTGTAGCGAGGATGGGTGCGCCCGACCTGCGGCCAGCGAGACGCGGTTGGCGACGCTGGAGAAAGTCACCAATGGCGCGATAAGCTTCGTCACCCTTCACCATGGTGTTGGTCACGCGGGCGATTGCCGCTTCGATCACTTTCACAGGCAGCGGTCCCGAGGGGATCAGGTCGAGGGCATCGGGCAGGACGTCAAACGATTTGGGGAAAGCAAGGCGGACACGATTTCGGGCCCGATCGAAACTCTCTATCGTAATCCTCCGCTGATCGCCGCGCATTTCAACAGTGGATCCCTCCCGGAGCTTGGTCTCCTGTTGGGGATATTCATAGAGCCGCTCGAGCCCTTGGGGCTTGCCGATGGCGGTGAGGCCGCCGAGGCTTTCGAGGTCTTCGACCAGGGCGGCGATATCCCTCTCCTGGCGGTCGAAATATTCCCACCAGCCCGGCTTGTTCGATCGGGCGTGAAAGAAGTTCAACTCAAAGAGCAAGTCGGCCACATCGTCGCCGAGGTGCGGCCGGGCGGTACCAATGGAAGCCCTGAGGTTTTCGCGGGATTCATCCTGCTCATCGGCCTCTGTCTCGCCCTCAAGGACATGCTCGAACCATTGGGCGTGGGGCGGGCGGATGGAGAGGAGCCAATCGCGGAGGCCTTTTGTGGAACGGCAGTCAACCTCATTGTAGCGCTTGATGTCGTCGAGGATCTGTGCATCACCTGTTTCGAGCCACTGTTCATAGGCAACGATGCTGTCGCCGGCGTTGGCGACCTCTCCTGTACGCTTCTCCAGATAGAAGGCTTCGAGATCCTTCAGAGAGTAGCCAAGCTCGGAGGCATAGATGCTCTGGCCGACGACGCGATAGAGATCGACAAAGCGGTGGTTGCGCAGGAGGTGATCAAGAACGGCCTCGCCAACGCCATAGCGCTGGGTAAGTCGCTTGAGGGCAGTCACCTCGTAGTGGTTGTAGTGATAGATAAAGGCATCAGGATAGCGGGTGAGGCGTTCGGCAAAAGCATTGAGGACCGCGATGACGGCACCTTGCTCGGCCTCGGCGTCATGCGCCCACCAGGACTTGAACTCTCCTTTGCCATCAATTTCCCAGTAGAGGCCAAATAGGTATTCGAGGCCGCCTTCGACCAGAGGGTCACCCTCCATGTCGAAAAAGATGTCGCCTGGGGATGGAAGGGGCAGGCGGGCGAAACCGCGGCAAGGTTCGAGACGCTTCAACTCGAACGTTGGCCCTCCACCACAAAGGCGAGCAGACTGAAGCCGGGCCTGGCTGCGAAGCTTGGCAAGGGTGTCGGCGTGCATACGGGGCACAGGAGTAATATTGGCGGCCAGATCGGCCAGGGTGCGGATGTTAGCGCCCGTCAGGCGGCGGCGCTGGAGGCCGGTAATGCCGGCGACGCGAACGAGGCTGTCGGTAGCTGAATAATGGTCATCGCAACGACTTCGCCACCGACAGAAACCGCAGGCTCCCACCGGTTCGGGCAGCGTGGGCCATGGGCTTGTAATGAATCCTTCAAGGCGTCGACTGAGACGGCCGGCATAAGAAGATATTTCGTTCAGGGGGATCGAGACTCGCTTCTGAGTTCCTAGAACAACGTGGGCGAGGTCCGGCTGAACTCCCTGGATCTCGGCGAGGCCGCGGGAGTAGATTGACAACTGTAGGGCATGGGCAGGGGAAGCGTGGCGCTTCAGCTTTGTGTCAACGACTTCGTAGGAGAAATCGCCCAAGGCGGATGGACGATCGACGCGCTCGATGAAGTCGGACCAGCCCTGCCAGATCCCGGCGGAGAGGGCGCCCTGATAGATATTGGGTGCGCCTGCCTGCATGGCTTCGCGCGTGGCAATTGCGGCAGCCTCGAAGCCGCGCTCCCTGGAGATCTCCACGACGTCCCCCGCCGCTTTGTCACGCAGGTAGGAGGCCTCATGGGCGTGGCCCTTGCGTTGTAGCAGGGCGGAATTGGCATCATCTTCGTCTGGCTCCAGATCCTCCCCCCGTGCGAAGCGCAAATCCAGCTCCGTCGCGTGCTCGCAGGCCTGAAACCGCACGAGGTCGCTGGGTGAAAGGATAATGTGACCATTCTGGTTCTTCATGAAGCTCCACGTTGCACAAGTCTATCGCAAAGGTAGTATGGGGATAAGACGACAAAAACTGGCGGGAAGGGGATCCGGGGGGATGTCTTTTGCAAAAGCCGAGGATTTGCTGAATCTTGCGGCAATGGCCGCTGGACGCCGCGGTGTCTCCCTTGAGGAGATCGTCGATCGGTTCAACTGTTCTTATCGCACCGCGCAACGCATGCTGGTGGCGCTGGAGAACGCCTTTCCCGACGTTGCTTCGGCAACGGGCGATGACGGACGCAAGCGCTGGCGGATGCAGGGTGGTCATCTGCGCGAGTTGATGACCTTGAAGCCCGAGGAATTAGCGGCGCTGGATTTCGCCATCAGCCATCTCGGCCATGCGGGACATGACGCGGATGCCCGGTTGGTTCTGCAGCTCAGAGACAAGATGCTGTCATTGGTGCCGCGAACGACAATCGCACGCATCGAGCCAGACCATGAGGCCCTCCTGGAGGCGCAGGGCTTCGTCGCTCGGCCGGGGCCCAAACCGAAATGGGACCCGGTGGTAGCGGAGGCGATTTCCGAGGCGATCAAAGGTTGCCAGGTCCTGGAAATAGACTACCGAGGCTACCAGGACGAAGACGCACGGGTTCGACGGATCGAACCTTACGGCGTGTTGTCGGGTGTGCGACGCTATCTGGTGGGGCGGCCAGTGGAGGACGGGGAGGGGCCGGTACGAAGCTATCGACTTGAGGCGATCGAGGCAGTCCGAGTAACGACGGAGATGTTCCTGCGGCCTGACGGGTTCGACCTTCAGCGTTTCGCGAACCGGGCATTCGGGGTCTATCAGCGCGACGACGAATATGGAGAGATTGTATGGAGGTTCCGGTCAGATGCGGCGGGGCAGGCGAGGGGCTATCAGTTTCACCCCGAGCAGGAGCTGGAAGAACAGACCGATGGATCGCTTGTGGTACGTTTCAGAGCGGCAGGGCATCTTGAGATGTGCTGGCATCTGTATAGTTGGGGCGATCGGGTGGAGGTGCTGGCACCGGAGGCGCTGCGGAAGATGGTGGAGGGGCATCGTCGGGGAGATTTTCCGGCGATGCCGTGAGATTCCTTATTAGCGTCCATCGTTCAGTCTGTATGCTGGTGCTGAAAAAATCTCTTGTCTGGAACCGAACCAAACAGCACGTGCTGGCAGCCCGTAAGATGGAAAGTCGATCAAGTCTGGCCAATCTGGGTGAGGTCTTTCCGATATATTATCGTATGTCGTATCAAACCATCTATTTAAGACAGTTACGCTTCGATCTGGAATGGTTTTCGTTTTCATAACATTAAAAGGAAGGTTGAGAAAACGAGCGTGTAGCCATTCTGCATATTTTAAAGTTGATTTTGAAACTTTTATTTTTTTTCCCGGGGGCTCAGCTGTAGTTATTTCTCCAAGCCAAAACTGATGGTCACTTATAATTTTTTTGAAATGCAACCTTCCTATTCTGACACGTTTATACAGCAGCGTGCTTATTCCTATATATTGAAGCTGGGCCTGGGTTTGTTGGTCGCAACACCCAATGCACATATAAAGTCCGTCTTCGTAATCAGCTTTGGCCGCTACGTGGGCAGACTCTGCAGTCGCATAAGGTCCAAACCAGTCAACTGATATCATCAAGTGTTTCGGCATGGTCATCTTCCCAATCATATGGAAAATTTCAGAAGTGCAAGTGATTGGACTTAGTCGCGTGTCAAATTGAAGTCTTTTGGATTCCCCTTCGCACGAACCACGATGCCAAACTCCATTAAGGCAGCATGACGCTTTTTAAAGGCATCGCCGCCCTTCTGTGCGGCGTCGAATTCAAAGACCACTAGACGTGGCTTGGTATCCACTTTAATCCTGAGCTTACCGCAGGCTGCGCCTTGAATCAGATCGTCAGTCTTGATGGTTTGTATTGGTGCTCGGAGATCTACCAAAGCCTTGCAGGCGTTCCTGTAAGCCTCAACGATCTGCTCGGAATGGTCTTCCAAGAAGCGGCTGTAGTTTTTCAATTGCGCGACGACTTCGGGTTCTCCGCCATTGGATCGGAGACGGGTATCCGATGCTCGCTTGGCCTCGTAGAAAACAAGCGCTGCAGTTTCTCGGTCGACTTTCTGAAGCGCGACAATATCCAGGCGCGGGGCGGTAGTCCGTCCGCCATTGTCCGACGGCTTGGCAAAGGCGGCCTCGACGTCGATGACATTCAGGTTTTTCTTAATGATCTCAGCTACGCCCTGCTTTTCGGCGTTCGAGTAGACTTTCGCGGCTTTGATTAATTCGGTCAGCGTTTCTCCTGGCCTGTAGCCGGTCTGGACGATTGACTGTGGATCCAGCGGCTGGCCTTTCTGCAGAAATCGGATGCCATCGAAGGTTACATATTCTGTTCCTTTGGCGACGCTTGGCTTAAGCAGATATTTGTAGTGGATCGCCACCCGCGGGCGGATGCCGTCAGGGCCACGTTCTCCCTCGATGCGGAAGACACTTTGGCCATTCACATAGGCGTTCAAATAACCATCGCGGACGGCGACGAATAGATCCTTGCTGCGAAGTGTCTCGTTCCACCAATTCGGTTGCTGGTCTTCTGCGAGCTTAATTAAAGCTTTCATCAAGCCAACGCTTAGCTTCCTGTCAAACTGCCCGATGGGTCAAACCTCCATCCATTCGCCGTCGTCGAGGACGGTCACGTTGTCGAACAAGTTTGGGAATTGGTCGCGCTGGAAGGTATGGATGGGCACGAGCCTTTCTGCATTTACAGCTTTGGCCAGTCGTTGCAGGTCGGGGATGCTGGCGTGACCCGATGTGTGGATCAGTTTCAGCGGTATCTCGTGCGAGTCACATACTGTTTTGAATTCGGCGCCCTTTCCGTCTCTGAGATAACCCTCCCATTGGGACCAGATTGCTATCGATCCGTCCAGTGAATTCAGATGACCTAATTCATGAATCATCCAAGGTCTTATAAGCATCACTGTTCCTTTTGCTTCGCTCTTGAGGTTCTCAGGCCAGATCCGATGATCCTTGTATGAGTCAACGATCGACGCGATTCCGGTAGATACAAGGAAAAATCTTTGCCATTTTGGAAGGAACACCTTCAGAGAAGGAAATCCCACCTTGGGGATTGAATGGCGGGCGGTAGATCTTAGGATCTCGGCGGCATAGGCATCTATGATGAGATTCCGATTGCTGCGCCTGGCAGCACGGTAAAGGGTGACGACGCGGTCAACGTTCTGCGGGGAGCAGACGACGAGGGCCATGCCGCGGGTCGATGTGAAAGCATCGACGAATTCATTCTCTAGGTCTGTCTCTGTCGGAAAGCTGGATCCTGGGTCAAGGCGGCCGATAGTCGAGCCTTCCATGATCATCATATCGACGAAAGGGGGTGGCGCGGCGACGAGACGCTCGAACAAAGCGGATTTGCGGCCATGGCCACGCAAGTCGCCAGAATAGAACAAACGCTTGCCGCCGGCGTCGATCGTTATGGCGTAGGAATCGAATGCCGAGTGATCGACAAGGCGTGGCGTAATCGTGAAGGGACCCATGACCAGAGGTTTGCCATCCATCAAGTCGAGGCGGTTAAGGGGTAGATAGCCTCCCGGCACAAACATCTTCGCTGCTTGGAGGATCGACGCTGTGGCATTACCCATCGCTACGGGAAGGTCAGAGCGGATGCGGGGCAAAAGGCCCCAATGGTCGCGGTGACCATGGGAGAGAATTGCGCCGATGCAGCCCTCCCGGTCATCCACAAGGCCTGGAATGTCCGGCATGGAAACAGTGTCGATGTCATCGGTATTGAGGGGCAGGCCACAATCTAGGGCGATAGAGGCGCCTCGATGCTCGACCTCGACGCAGGAACCGCCAATTTCGCGCGTGCCGCGGTGAATCCGGATTTGCATGTAGCCCTCCGTTCAGAGAGATGCTGAGAAGCCGATAGGCGATGATTTGAGACCGGCCCGCGCATCGACCTCATTGCGCAGCCAGGAAACCAGTTGCTCGGGCTCGACGGCACCCAGAATGCGGGCTTTGCGGGCAACGACAGCGAAGTCACCCGGCGTCAGGGCTTCGAGTGCGGCGAGCGAGGCTGGAGCGGGCGCGGCGAACCAGCTCATGAAGGACAACGCCGCCTGTTGCTCGTTCATGGCGAGGAACTCGACCTTAAAGGTGAAGCGACGGAGTGCGGCGACATCGAGGTCTGCAGCCAGATTTGTCGTGCAGGCGAAGGGGAGAGGATGGCGTTCCATCCAGGTCAGCATCTCGTTCACCTGAGAAACCTCCCAGGATCGGACAGCAAACTCACGCTTGCGCAATAGGGAGTCGGCTTCGTCGAAGATTAGGAAAGCGTTTTGGTCGATAGCCTCGCGAAAAGCGTCCGCGATGGCCCTCTCGGTCTGGCCCACAAACATGCCAAAGATGTCGGACGACTGCTTCTCGATGACCTCGAGGTCCATAATCTCCGCGAGGTAACGGGCATAGGCACTCTTGCCGGTCCCTGGCTGTCCGGTGAGACAGAGCGAAAGCGCCCGCCAAGGGGCGTTGCCAATCTGCTCCGCCAGTCTGACCAAGTCGCAGTCGGCTCGGCTGATCCTTGGGTCGAACGCTGTACGCATAGCGTCGGCAGTCATGCCGCGCATTATGTTCGGTGCAGCTACACGCCCGACGGCAGTGATTGCCTTGCGGATCTCGTCAGCACCGCCACCGAGGGCGGCTGCGGTCTTGACGGCACTTTCGAACAGTGCCGGCCCCACCGGGAACTGGCGGGCGAGCGCCCTGATGTCGGCCGTCGCCAGCGAACAGTGGTATGCAGCCAAGGTACGGGCCAGAACGGTTGCCCGCGCCTTGGCCGGCGGCGTGCGGAATTCAATAGCAAAGGCCATGCGGCGGAGGGCGGCAAGCCCAAGGCTGCCAGCGTCGTTAGTGGCCCAGATCACTGGAATAGGCGTGGCCTCGAGCACACGGTTCAGGAATACCTTTGAGCCCGAACGATCGCTCCGGCGGTTCGAATCGTTGCCCACGAATATGTCGTCAGCCTCGTCGACGAAGAGAATAATCCGTTCCCCCGACATGACGAGGGACTGGGCACGCAGCAGATGGCTTAGGCGCTCGCTTCGATTAGGCTCGCCACCCAGGTGATCAGCTTCCCCAATGGCAATCAGATCAGCACCAACTTCGCAGGCGACGCGCTTTGCGAATTCGGTCTTGCCAGAACCAGGAACACCATGCAGCAGCAGATTGGCACCGGGCCGCGCGTCCCGAAGAGCTGCGTTCAACAGCCGCTTTGCGTATTCCGCTTCCTCGCCGAGATGAGCGAAGTCACTCCAGTCGAGCGAGGTACTGGCATGCGTGCTACCGACAAGCATGTTGCGCAGGACTTTCGGGCTCTGCGTCGGGGCGGTGGCAATGCGGACGAGGGTCTCGTTTGCTTCGACATCGCCAGGAAAGTTGACATCGATCAGACCAAACCGGAGAAGAGGTGCCGCGCTGTCAAGTCGGGTCCGAAGAGCGTTCTCCGTCCAGCCTAGGAACCTCGCCGCCGTCAGAATGTTGTCATCGTTGCTTCGGAAAGCACCGATGCGGCCACACTGCGCCTCGGTTAAGCTTGCCAGCTGGGTGTGAATCTTGCGGCGTGCGAGGTAGCTTATCACCTCCCTGTCCGGCGAGTTAAGCGAGAGGGCTTCGCTCACCCAGCGCAGGCGCCTTTCCAGTGGAGAAGGCGTTGCAGGCGGGGACAACGTTGCAATAAGCTTCGAAATCGGCTTCGAAAGACGCTGCCAGATCTCCTTGTCAATCGGTCTGTTATCCGGGCATTCAAGCTCCTCGGGGTCGATGGGTATGCGCCCGAGGCCGATGTTGGGTCCGAAGGTCACGATCCAAGCAACTAGGGTTTGTGGTGGCCGAGACGAGAGCTGGTGCGAGAGTTTGAGTGCGCGAGCGAGCTGGAAACGCAAATACCAGCGTTCGTATTGATGCATGTGAGCCCCTTGCAGTTGATCAAGGCTCTACAAATACAGCTCAGAGGCGACAAAAACGGTCGTATTTAGTTAAGAGTCATCTCGATGATCTTATTTTTCTCGTTTTCTATGTCCGCACGACAGTGTTGCCCCGCAAAGTCACCCGCTTCCACCATCTCGCCGCCCTTCGGTGGCGCGCTCGGTACTCAGGGGACCACGCTCTTTAGTGGTGCGACCAATTCAGCGCCCGGACGGAGGCACGTTCATTTTTCGACGGTAACTTCGCCGCCACAGACCTTCGCTGCCAATCTACCGTCGAAGACCTGCTGGTGGCCGTTCTCTATGCCCGTCTGTTGATGGAAAAACTTACGCCCGGGATCGCCTTCATGCACGCCCGCAACAACTTCGCGGGTTTGTGGATTTCGTGACGCATGAAACTTGTGTGCAGGGAGGCGGGTGTTGTTACGCATCATTCATTTTCAACAGGAGATTTAGCCAAGCGACTATGCGCTTCGTGCCGGTGAAGACGGTCGACAGCTAGGCGGCATTGAGGAGAACGCGACGAACGCGACCGGATGGTCCGCAATCGAACCATTGCTCGAGCGCATTTTAAGTAAAATCGCTAATTTTCATACCGCCGAGCTGCATAAGCTCGATGGCATCGCGCATGCGCTCAATAGAGACGCCATGAATATAGCGGCCTGCAACGGAGCCATCTGCATGCCCGGTGATTGCATCGCTGGTCAGTCGATCAACGCCCGATACGGCTAGGGCGGTTTTAAGATGATGCCGAAAAGAGTGAAACACTTTCCGCTTGTCCACGATACCAACGCTGGGCAGGTAAGTGCGGCTGAACCACCTCGGAATGTACTGTGTAAACCGCACATTTGCGTCCGTGGCCGAGTCCTTTCCCTGTTCGAACCACGTGGGGAATAGATGCGTTTGGCGAGCGCGCTTTAGGACCGCAATGCGCTCTTCGAGCCCTAGCTCGATCAGATTGCTATGAACCGGCACGAGGCGCCGGGATCCTGCATTTTTCGTGCGTTCTTCCACCGCGAAGCAGAGAATATCTCGCTCTTCGCGGATACTGGAAATCTTGAGCTGCGCAATCTCCGAGGCCCGCATGCCGGTATGAACCGCAATGAGAAGGGCCCAAACCTGCTCCGAATAGGGCTGATTCTTTCTGTCTAGCAGTGGCGTGAAGATCGAGTTGATTTCCTGTGTTGTGAAGGGAAGACGGCTAGGCTCGGAGCCGTTGGTGCTTCCATCGACCTTGACGCCATTAGCAGGATTGTCTGGAAGGATGGCGTTGTTGACGCACCATTGAAGAAGGGTGCGCAATCGGCTCAGGTGCTTATTGTTGAGGGTGTAAGGATCAAGAGTATCGAACGGCTGTTTCCTCAAGGCGTTCAACTCGATCGCCTCCAGGATCGTTTTGCCAGGAAAGCGCTTCGAATAGTTGGCTGGCGCCCTTGATAAGATGCGTTTGAACTCGATCACGTTTGGCTTGGTGATCGCATAGAGAGGCTTGTTGGCGTCGATCACTTCTCCGAACATACGCACAATCACTATGTATTCTCGCACAGTGCCGGGACGCGCCTTCTTCTCGTCAAGAAACTCCGGCAAAATTTGCTCAAGCGTCTTCATGGCTTCAGGCGTCAACGCGCGGGCCTTTAGCGTATCGCTGGTAAGGGGAGCCTCAGGCTGCAATAGTGGATGCGTTGGCGGTTGATCAGGTTCGCCTTCATCGCGCAGTGCCATCACTTTGCGGGCTTCAACCTCAGCCACGGCAAGGGCTCGTGCGTACTCCCGGAACCCCTCGTTGTTCGGTTCAACGTCCGTATTGCCGGCGTCCATAAACTTCGAGGCCGCCTCCGCCAGGACAAGCGCCATTACATTGTCCGTCACCGTCCCTTTGATGACTTCGCGCAGCGCTCCGATATAGTTCATGTCGGGCAAGCCTAAGGCCCATCTAGGATCGTGGTTTCTCATTGACTCATCTTCAGCGAGCAGATCGCGATAATGGGATCGAGCCATTGCCGGTGTGGTCATTGGTGCGGCTCGTTGAGCGCCGCGCCGTTTGACCTTTGGCTTGTCAATCTCGTCTCGGGCAGCCTCGATCTTGGCTTGCAGTTTAGCAACGGCTGCGTTGTGAGCGCGTAGGGCACTTCGCCGATCGCCACCAAGAGGCGTACGTAGCTCGCTGCCCAATACGGTACGCAACTCAACTGGAACGAGCAGTCTAGAATAGTACCTGCCATTGCGCTCTAAAAGGTACCGAACCTTGCCCGCCATCGCCCCACCGTTTGTCAAAGTGTATAGAATTTTTTGTAACATCCACAGTGACAGGTGCATGGGACAGAAGCAAGGGCTGAAGCCGCTTTCAAGCGTTTCAAAGGCTTAAGTGCGATGTCCAGAACCTCCCCCCGTCCGCACCAAAGCCTATGGCAATATGAATTTGGGGTTATTTGGAGCCGGTATGAGAGCCTGTTTTCCTGGTCCGACCCTTTTAAAGGCGCTTGTGAGCGACGATGGTTCACGCTATTTCATGGCGTCATGCTCGATCATCTGAAGGCTAACAACCGAGCCTGGGCGGCTCGCAAAGTCGCGACGGACGCAGATTTTTTCCGTCGTCTGGAGCGCCAGCAGGCACCTGAATATCTTTGGATTGGCTGTTCAGATAGTCGGGTCCCCGCCAACGAGATTGTTGATCTCGATCCCGGCGAGTTGTTCGTCCATCGCAACGTGGCCAATCTTGCGCCGCCTCAGGATGCCAATTACTTGTCGGTTCTCCAATTTGCAGTGGACGTACTGAAGGTCAAGCACGTGATGGTGGTTGGTCATTACGGCTGCGGCGGCGTGCGGGCGGCTGTGGACGGTCAGCGACGGGGTCTGGTCGACCATTGGCTACATCCCATCCGCGAGGTCGCCCATGATCACCGTCACGAGCTGGAAGCCATAGTAGAGGATCGCGCTCGGCTTGATCGCCTATGCGAGCTCAACGTCATCCGTCAGGTCCGGAACGTGGCTTCCGATGTGTTTGTCCAGGATGCATGGGCAAGGGGACAATCCCTTAATATCCATGGGTGGGTTTATTCTCTCGCAAATGGCCTGATTACGGATTTGAACGTCACCGTGAAGACGCTGGGTGAGGTCGATCGCCTGCAGGACCGTTAGCCAACCTCTCGGATAAACCTTTTAGAGAGCGCCCAAAATCCTTGCTTGTAGTGAGTGTTGACTTAGGCAACACTCACTACAAGCAAGGAGGTCTGCATGGCTACCCCGGTCAACGAAGTTCGCAACTTCAATCGATTCTACACCCGCCAGATCGGGGTGTTGACCAATCGTCTTTCCAAAAGCCCTTTTAGCTTGGCTGAGGCACGCGTTCTCTATGAGTTGGCCAATGGGGGCGCATCGACCGCCGCAGACCTTTCTCGCATTTTGAATATGGATAAGGCGCATTTGAGCCGCATGTTATCGAGGTTTCGTCTGCGAGGACTAATCGCAACGGAGGTAAGCGCCCATCATGCGAAATACCGATTTTTGTCATTGACCTCGCAAGGTCAGGCAGCCTTCGCTGCCTTGGACAAAGCAGCCATTGTCGACGCGGAGCGCATGCTTGCTCCTCTTGACAGTGCGGATATCGCAAGGCTGACCGCGGCAATGACCTGCATATCGACCATTCTCTCAAAGCCAACACAACTGGAAGAGGTCACTTTGCGCGCACCGCGGCCTGGTGATCTGAGTTTTGTTGTGCATCGTCAAGCTCGTCTCTACGCCGAGGAATATGGCTGGGATTGGACTTATGAGGCCCTGATTTCTGGCATCGTCAGCGAGTTCATCCGAAGTTTCGACACTGAACGGGAACAGGTTTGGATTGCTGACGGTGGCCATCAAATCGTCGGCTCCGTTTTTCTAATGAAGGACGGTGATCCAGAGGTCGGGAGACTCCGCCTTCTCTACGTCGATGCCGCAATGCGCGGAAACGGCCTCGGAAAACAGTTGGTGCGCCGTTGCATTGAGCGCGCCCGAGATATCGGCTATCGCAAGGTCACATTGTGGACCAATGACATTCTGGAAGCAGCATTACACATCTACAGGGCGGAGGGTTTTAGGCTCGTTTCAGAAGAGCCCCATCGCTCCTTTGGCCACGCGCTCAATGGTCAAACCTGGACGTTGGATCTTTAGGGGGCTGGAGCTTGAATGCCACCTCTTCATCTTCGGTCCCACCGGCCTCCCCACAGGGGAAGAATAAATCTTCAAGATCGGAGCTGACATGAAGACGCTGGGTTTGATCGGTGGGATGAGTTGGGAGAGTACGGCCATTTATTACCGCCTTCTCAACGAAGGTGCCAGGCTTCGACAGGGTGGGCTTCATTCCGCTTCCCTTCTTTTGCTGTCGGTGGATTTTGCGGAGATTGCTGCTCTCCAAGCCCAAGGAAATTGGGAGGCCCTGACGTCGGTGATGATAACGGCAGCCCACCAACTCAGGCGGGGCGGCGCCGAGGGCTTGGTGATCTGCACCAACACCATGCACAAGATGGCGCAGCAAATTGAGGATGCCGTACAGCTGCCCATTATTCACATTGTGGATGCTACCGCTGCCGCGATCCTGCGCACGACCTCGAGGAAGCCCCTGCTCCTGGCAACACGATACACCATGAAACAAGAGTTCTATCGCGCCCGACTCTTAAACCGCCATGGAGTTCGGGCCGTGGTGCCCGGTGAAGCAGAGCGGGCGGAGATCCATCGCATTATTTACGATGAACTCTGCCTCGGGATCGTTTCCGAGCCGTCCAAACAGACTTTTCTGGAGATCATAGGCCGTGCCCGTAGGATGGGTAGTGACGGAGTTGTTCTCGGCTGCACGGAAATTACCATGTTGCTAGGCGCCGGAGACGTGGATATCCCGGTGTTCGATACAACGGCCATTCACGCCGATGCAGCGCTCGATTTCGCCCTGCACTAGCCTTCAACCTCGTGCGATCCACCGGTCATGCAGATCGAAATACTTCATCGCTAACGGCATGAACCAAGCGTTCCCGTTGTAAAGGGGCAGCGTAGGAAAGCGTTGAATTTCGAACACCGACTGGCCTTCAGGTTTTCCAAGGATCTTGAGAGCAAGCTTGCGACCGAAATGTGTGCCCATCGGAACGCCAGCAAAATTGTAACCACCCGCATAATAGTGCCCGTCTGCGCCACCGATGTGCGGCATGAAATCGAAGGTTCCGGCGCACTGCCCAAGCCATGCGTGGGAAAGCCTGACCTCTCCGATATCGGGGAGCAGTCGCTGGAGGATCCGACGGAGTGCTGGAGCGATTGCGCGAGCATCTGAGGCACGGCTTCCTGTAAGGCCTCCAAAGAGGATCCTCTCGCTGTCTGGCGCGGGCCGAATGAAATTGATGTTCATATTCGTTTCGATATATGTGCGGCGGTGCGGCAAGAGACGATTGATGAGGTCGGCGCTCAGGACCTCGGTGGCAATCATGTAGCCCTTAAATGGCACGAGCCGTTGGGCCAACCACGAGAAGCTCTGCCGCGTATATCCATTTGTCGCAGAGATGACGTTCCCGGCGGTGATTTCTCCGCGATCGGTGTCCACGACTTGTTCCTTGCTCGAACCAGATCTCTTCTGCCGGATGCTACGCGCGGTGGTGCGCGAGATCACTTTCACCCCGGAATTCAGAGCAGCCCTGAGCAATCCTGAATGATATAAGCCAGGATGGATGGAGCCCAGATCAGGGATTACCGCGCCTCCGAAATATGCATCCGAAGCGATTTCGCGGTGCTGCTCTGCCCGAGAGATCATCTGGAACTCTACACCCAGATGCCTCTTATTGGTCTCCAGATCGGCCGCTAAAATTTCGTAATGTGGCCGAGAAGTCGCGCCGATGAACCGACCGCACTGATTGATGTGACAATCAATTCCTTCCTCTACCGCAATGTCTCGGACAGCTTCATAAGCTTCGTTGAGTTCGCGATAAACTCCATGGGCGTATTCGCTGCCATGGCGCTTGGCCAGCCAAGCATAATCCCTTTTTAACGTACGGCCCAAATAGCCGGCGTTGCGTCTGGATGCACCATACCCTGCATCTTCCGCCTCGATCACCACAACATCGGCGCCGGCCCGAGCGAGGTTCACAGCAGCGACCAGTCCCGTATAGCCAGAACCGATGATTACGACATCCGCCAAAGCGGGCAGGGCAGGCAGGCTGCTTTGCGGCAGCAGCGGAGCCGCGTCCCACCAATAGGGTTGCTCTCTGAAATCCGACGTGAAAATCGACGACTCCACCTGACGCTCCTCCGCGACCTTGCAGCAAAGCCAATCTATATCTTTGCAGTGCGTCCGTGCACAGTGCGAGCTTGACCCCTGGCTCTGCGTCGCTAGCCTCTGGCAATGAAGCTTAATCGAGGGGAATGTCATGAGCAGACCAGATCTTCCGCGCCGTGTGGCCGTGATTGGCAACGGTATTATCGGTCATGGGATCTCCGAGGTCTTCGCTAAGGGTGGGATCCAGGTGACGATGATAGGCCATCGCGAGGAGAGCCTGCAGCGGGCCCTCCAAAAAATAAGTGAAAGTCTCAGCACCTTTGCCGAGCACGAACTGCTACATCGCAGCGAGGTCGCCACCATCCTGGGACGTGTCACAACCAGCACCGAAATAGCCGATGCAGCGCATGCGGATCTGGTGATTGAAGCGGTCCCTGAGGACATGGCGCTGAAGCTTTCGATCTTTGAGAAGCTTGACGAAATTTGCTCCACTGATGCTGTTCTTGCCTCTTCAAGCGGACACCCTGCCAGCGTTTTTGGGGCTCGCGCTAACCGCCGTGAGCGCGTTGTCGCGACCCACTTCTGGTATCCTCCACAGCTGTTGCCCCTGGTTGAGATCTGTGGAAGCCCGGAGACGTCTCGAGAGACACTTCAATGGATAACAAACGTGCTGCGACATATCGGTAAGGAGCCTGTGGTCATTGATCGCGAGATCCCTGGCTTTATTGGCAACCGAATTCAGTTTGCGGCACTACGAGAAGCTTGGTCGCTTTGGGCGCAGGGGGTGGCCTCGGCAGCGGCTATTGACGCTGTAGTGCGAAACAGCATCGGACGACGCCTAGGCATCACCGGGCCGATTGAATCCGCGGACCTAGGCGGACTGGCCACCATGGTACGGTTTGCAGAGTTCCTCCAGCCGACGCTCGACGTCGCGCCTCTGCCTCCGACGGCGCTACGTGAAATGGTAACAAGTGCCGGAAACGGTAATTCCCGCGTTCACCCGCGGTCGGAAGAAAACCGGGAAGATCTTTTGCGACAGAGGACGCAAGAACTCATCCGTTGGCTAAAGGCTGACAGTTCGCATCGAACATAGCGGTCGAGCCTCGGGCTTGGTGCAGCGGGTCCAGTTGAATCAACCATAAAGAATCGGTTTTCGCAGCACTGATTGGCCCTGATCAGTGTCAGTGACACCTAGCGGCCGGGAACCAAACACCATTCCTGGCCAGTGTGGCAGAAATATCCGCACCCGATAATCGTCAGAAAATCTGTACCTTAGGCCTCCAACTCCGCTGTGGAAAAGGGAGCGCGATCCTCAGGATCACAATCTGGTTAATGCAACCTATAGAGGAGTAAAATCCCATATGTTATCAGGGGTGGTAGTTTCTCAGCTGGCCTCACGGGGGGATTATGCGACCACTTCTTCAGTCCACGGCTCTGTCGGTCCTTCTCATGGCCGCCGGAATGATTGCCAACCAAGGCCTTCGCGCGGATCCCGTAAGTTATGCTGGCCTTGACTGGTACACGGACCGATATGCGACGGATAAATTTGAAACTCTGCCCGAGTTCGGAGGCCGTACCGATGTGCTGCATATGCACATCGGTACCGGCGGTTTTGTGCAGAATCGTGCCGAGGATCTTCAGGGGGAATTTTATAGCACACAAGGCTTTAAGGCGCAGACGAACCTGGGCGGTGGCGACAGCTTCGTCTCCGGCAATCTGTTTATTCCCTCAAGCTGGTCGTCAGCGCCTGGTGCGGGCGATGATGGCGAGAGGGGAATCTTCCAGGCGCCGTCCTTGTGGGGCAATATCACCGGCACAGACGGGGCAATGCAAGCTTCGCCAATCATCGGCTTTTCAAACGTCGACGGTAACGGTGTTATTCGCGTATGGAACGATCTGGAGGGCACCTGGTCGGAGACGACTGCCAGCGTGAATTACAATGGCTGGAACAATCTTCGTCTTCTATACGTAGGAAACGAGGTTCAGTATCTGTTCAATGACACAATAATTGGCACCTTGGACACGGGGAACTGCGAAGCACGAGAGGTGGAGAATTGCTCCCAGGACTTAATCAGCCGACTGAGCGAAATTCTGTTAACCGGATACAATAATTCGAGCCAGCCATATGACATTCACTGGGCGAATGTCTTGACCGGCATGGTAGGGGGTGACGACCAGGAAATCTTTCAGGACACGGTCTCTGATCTTCACTTTGAGGGCGCCACCGGATCGTCGATCTGGGATGGAACCGTCGTGAATGGCTCGCTGCAACTGGCAGGGTCTGAACTGGAGCTCGGCAATGGAGTCGTGGTTCGGGAAGATCTGCTTTTGATGCATGGCTCTCAGCTTGCAGGGGGCGAAGCGGCTCCTGCACAAATTATCGGCAACGCGTCCGTAGACGGGACCTCAATCCTGGGTGGTAACGTGGCGATTGGCGGAAATCTTGTAAGTGGAGGCAATATCAGCCCAGGCAACTCGCCAGGTATAACTACGGTCATGGGAGATTACATTGCGACTCCGGGTGCCACGGTGACCCTTGAAGTGGATTTTTCGGCGGCGTCCCATGAAGCCGGCGTAACGCATGATCAATTTACGATTGGTGGAAATGTTGCCGGTAGCAGGACATCTGTCCAACTTCTCAATGTGGATAGCACTGAGATTGGCGGGAGCGCGGAGATTGGCGACATATCGCGAGTTGAGCTGATTACCGTAGGCGGCGAGTTGCCCAGTGGGTCCTTTGCTCTGGATCATCGCTACGTCCAGAATGGGCAAGATATTCTTTTGAAAACGCGAATCGACCCGCTTGGAGGGTACGTTATTGGCATAACGACCCTGGTTGCACCCGAGAGTTATGTCTCAGCCGCTCTTCCAACCAGCATCGTCGAGACCACCAATCAGATGCTCGGCCGCTTTGTTGATCGCCGCGGGTTTAATTGGAGTGAGGCGCCGAGTGCGTGGATCAGGGCCTTTGGTGGTGGATTCAATTTGGATGACGACACAGGGGTCGGCATTGATGCAACGACGGCCGGTGCATTGATGGGCCTCGATATCCTTGCTTTGCCGGAAATGGGTGGCGCCAGGATTGGCCTCATGGCCGGATATGCCTATTCGTCTGCTGATGTCACGGGTCGCGACGTGGGATCTGCGGGCAGCACGGGCGGGAACATGACCGCAATCGGCGGATATGTTAGCTACATGGCTCAAGATATTTTCGCCGACCTCTCGATGCAGTATCAGATCGTGAGTGCGGACCTCCAGGCTGTGGCTCAATCTGACCGTTCGATAAAAGGCGGCGTCTTTGGTCTCTCTGTTGAGAGTGGCTTCACCTACGATGTTGCCGAGAATATTTCCTTGGTCCCGATGGCACAGCTGCTTTACCAAATTGTCTCGCTCGACAAATTCAACAATGGTGTCAGCAATGTCGATTTCGACAGCAACGATGCGTTGTTGGGACGCTTGGGGATCACAGCCATGACCGACTACCGAGGTATGATGGCGTTCGGCGGAATTGGCCTCTCCAACCAGTTCCTCAAAAATATGACCACGATCATTGACGGTCTGGAGATCGAGACCAACACTGGCGGCTTCCGAGCGGAAATCACCGCGGGGATGCAGGCCGTTCTTTCCTCGGGGATCACAGCCAGTTTCAGTGGGGAATATGACATCGGTCTCAATGGCGAGGCTGAAGCCTACTTGGCGAAGGCCAAATTGGACGTTGCTTTCTGAGAATTTTAGGGAAGGCGATCCTCTCCTGCCACTGCTGAGACCGGTCGACTTCGAGTGAAGGGGCGCTCCTGTGAAAGGGGCGCCTATTCGCGACGGTAGCGGTTCACGGCGCTGATCAGCAAATCATGGGGAAGGGCGTGGGCAGTTCGGCCACGATAGCCTGTCATGGTCTTGGCTGCGATGATGGCGTTGAGGATAGCTTCCTCGGTTGCTTCCGCCGCTGCTTGAAATAAAGGGGTACACTGTTCGATACCGAGCATCTGAACATCCATCATTGGCTGGGTAAGTGACACTTTGTTGCCGGTGGAGAATGCAAGAAAGATGTCGCCGCTGCTGTTGGCGCCGAATCCGCCGACCCAGGCCAAACCTGTGGTAGCCCGCCGTGCTAGCCTCTGACACTGGATTGGCAGGAGCGGCGCATCGGTTGCAAGGACGACAATGATGGAGCCCTGATCATCCTTGCTCTCTTTCGGACGAGGAACCAGACGTTCCGGGATCTCAAGACCCACAGGAGCGCCGGCTACCCGCAACATGGATCTCATGCCGTAATTGGCTTGCACAAGAGCACCGACGGTCCATCCGCCTTGTTCTGGCGAAAGGATTCTGGATGCCGTTCCTGTACCGCCTTTGAACTCGTGTGCGATCATGCCGGTCCCACCCCCAACATTTCCCTCCGCCACATACCCGCCGGCAGCCGACTCCAGAGCACGAAGCGCCAGGTCGGTCGTGACGGGGAATCGCTCCGCATCGCTCAGCCAACCGTCCCAGGTTTCTGCGGCAACGGGCAGATGCCAAGCCTGTTCGACGCCTCTCTTTACAGCAAGACGGCAGATCGCATCCCGAACAATGCCGACAGCGTGAGTGTTTGTGATACAGACAGGAGATGCCAGGAGACCCTGTTCAGCAAGCCAGATTGTGCCGGTCATCTCTCCATTTCCATTGAACGAATGATACCCTGCGAATACGGAGTGGGTGAAGATATCGGCTGAAGGCCAGATGGCGGTCACTCCGGTGCGGGCAACCATGGGATGATCACAGATCAGGGTTTCGAACCCAACCTCAATACCCGCGACGTCGGTTATGGCGTTGAGAGGGCCGGCAGCCATCTGACCGGTGGCGATACCGAGATCTCTTAATCGGATATGCGTCATTTGAACCGAGAGCCCCTTGCCCCGAAACATGGATCTTTGATTTGCATCATTATCATTTCGAGCTCTCCTCCGGAAAACTCTATCAGCCCCTTGCGGTAATGGTCGCAAGCGCCGCATCGCCTAGCATCTTGTCGTGTGGCCTCTATCCGAGTAGCGCTGCGCTAAACTGTTCGACTGGGACGTGAGATTATGAAGGCCTCGATACGGCTCGCTGCTTACACCGTCGCCGTTGGCGTGCTGGTATTCCTTTTGAAACTGGGGGCATGGTGGATTACCGGGTCGATCGCGCTTTACTCTGATGCCCTCGAAAGCCTGATCAATATTGCGGCGGCAATCGCCGCGCTAGTGGCATTGAATCTGAGTGCCCAGCCAGCAGACCGCAACCACCCCTTTGGTCATCACAAGGCGGAATATCTATCGGCTGTGCTGGAAGGCACTTTGGTCGTCGCTGCCTCGCTGTCGATCTTTCGCGAAGCCTATTACGGTTTTCTGGCACCTCAAGTTGTCGAGGCGCCAGCTATGGGATTGCTGGTGAATGGGATCGCCACTGCGGTAAATGCGGTGTGGGGTTTCCTTCTCGTTCGTGCTGGCCGCGCCCGTCGATCACCCGCTCTACTTGCGGACGGGAAGCATCTCTTTGCGGATGTCGTGACTTCGATCGGGGTTATTTTGGGTCTCAGCCTCGCCCAAGTCACAGGTTGGACCATCCTTGATCCGATGTTGGCTGCAATCGTCGCAGTCAACATCCTCTGGATGGGCTTTGGCCTTGTTAGGGTGTCGGTAGGAGGACTGATGGATGAGTCGGTCGATCCCCAAACGTTGGAACGGCTCCGCGAGATTATTTCAAGATCGGCCAGCGGAGCAATTGAAGTGCATGACTTGAGGACCCGCCAGGCTGCACGAATGATATTCGTCGAGTTCCATCTGGTCGTTCCCAGTGATATGACTGTGGCCGCGTCGCATCACATCTGTGATTGCATTGAAGAAGCGCTTACGGCCGAGTTTGATGTGGAAGCCATCATTCACGTCGAGCCAGAAAATGAGGCTAAGCTCCAGGGCGTAGTGGTGTTGCATTGACCGGTAACCGGAAACTGACCGGCTACCCGATGACGCGATCAACAAGCCTCGCTATGGTGCTCTTAAAGCGAGGTCAATGATGCTTAACCGACTGTTATTTGCTGCACCCCTTTTGCTGCTTGCTTCACTCCCCGGCAGTGCTCAGGATGTTCCTCCCGCTGCGGCGAGCTGGCTGCGTTGTGCAGCTCTCGGCGCCTTGGCAGAAAAGGGTGCCCCCGATAAGGTCGCCAAGGATGCGGCAGCCGAGATACGCTCGAAGTATGAAGAACTGTTTGGCGCATACATCGCGGCCATGCAGGGAAGTAGTGCGAACCCGAAGATCGTCCGCCAGAGGGTAAAGACGTCTGTTGATGCGATGATTGAGAAGCGGCGGCTTTTGAATAAGGAAGAGCAGCCGGTATTGATCGCCTGTCAGCAGAGCATGGAACGCCTGACTAAGAACATCGCGGAGACGGTTCAATTAATGGTCTCCGCGACACCCAAGCCGACCGAAACTGTCATGAGCCGCGATATGTGGGCGACCTGCTCTGCAGCCCTCGGCTGGGCAGTCCAGTCGGGCATGACAGGCGATCCTCAGGTGCGTGACGCAGCAGTACGCTACCGTCAGTTGTTCCAATCTGCGGCCAAGCAGCAGGGCCTGTCGGATGAGCAGATCAAGAAGGGACTTGCGGACCTTCAAAAGGTTGCGGCGACAAAATCAGCCAACGAATTGAAGTCGGCTGTCGCGAGCTGCGTACGGCAGAAGCCCTGAGGCTGGACACTGTATCTGCGCTGGTCCAACCTGCGCAGAACGGTGAATTCATATCAAATGAGAACGGGGCTTTACGCATGAACCTTCATGGTCACAATCGCATGGATGCGGAGACCATTTGGCGCAAAGACAAGGCCCATTTTCTTCATCCGTGGCAACACTTTGATAGTTTTCACGAGACTGGAGCGACAATCATTAGTCGGGGCGAAGGTGCCTATGTCTTCGATAGCGATGGGCACCGGTTCCTGGATGGGATCGCTGGCCTGTGGTGTGTGAATGTTGGTTACGGTCGTGAGGAAATAGCGGAGGCCATGGCAGACCAAGCCAGAAGTCTGGCTTACTATTCGGCATTCGGAGACACCACCAACGCGCCGGCTGCCGAACTTGCAGCTAAGCTTGCCGAGCTCGCGCCAGGAAGCCTGAATCACACTGCTTATGCGACGTGTGGATCAACCGGCAATGATACGGCGGTCCGGTTGGCTCATTATTACTGGAGCCGCAAAGGACAACCGAACAAGCGGCATGTGATTTCCCGTCACGATAGCTATCACGGCTCCACGATGCTTGGAATTTCCCTAGGAAATCGGCTCGGGGACCGTTCTCCGCACTTCCACTATCTCAGCGACTTCATCCACCATATTTCCTCTCCAAACCCCTACCGTCGGCCGCAGAACATGACCGAGGAAGCCTTCTGCGACCAGTTGCTCGCAGAATTCGAAACTAAAGTGGCTGAGATCGGGGCCACCAATGTTGCAGCCTTCATCGCCGAGCCTATTCTTGGCTCGGGAGGGGTCATCGTGCCTCCCGCAGATTACAACAAAAGGATGTCTGAATCCTGCCGTCGCCTGGGGATTCTCTTCATTGCCGACGAGGTGGTCACGGCGTTCGGCCGAATTGGTCATATGTTTGCCAGTGAGGCCGAGTTTGGCTTCATACCCGATATCATCAACACCGCTAAAGGCTTGACCTCGGGCTATTTTCCCCTTTCGGCAGTGCTGTTTACCGACGAGATCTACGACGTCATCTCTGCTGCCGATCCGACGGCGATGTTTGCTCACGGCTATACCTATAGTGGTCATCCCATCGGCTGCGCCGTGGCACTCAAGAACATCGAAATTATCGAACGTGAAGATCTTTGCGGCCATGTCCGGTCACTCGGCGGATACCTCGAAACTCGCTTGAACGCACTTTCCGATCTTCCGCTCGTCGGCGATGTCCGTGGCCGCCGTTTCATGATGTGCATCGAGTATGTTGCTGATAAGCGAACCAAGGCACCCTTCGCACCCGACATCGACATAGGCAGGAGAATTGCCGCGAGCTGCAGCAAGCGAGGCTTGATGGTCCGTCCCCTGGGCGCGCTGAACATTATTTCGCCACCTCTGGTTCTCAATCGGATGGAAGTGGATTTTCTGGCCGATACTTTGAGTGAAAGCGTAATTGAGGTTGCTGCTGAACTTTCGCGTGAGGGGTTGGGCGCCGCCTGATCTCCCTGGCAAAAGCAGAATGGGAGCTTTGATCTCTCGGGCAGGGTGCGAGGACAGCACCATTGACGCTTTGATGCCATTCGACTACGCCGCCCGTCTGGGTAATAAGCCTGCTGCCCGTGGAGGGGCCTAATGTTTTCGTCCGTTTTGATTGCCAATCGCGGCGAGATAGCGGTCCGCGTGATCCGGACGGCAAGAAAGCTTGGGCTACGTACGATCGCGGTTTATTCGGAGCCTGATGTTGCAGCGCTTCATGTAAGATCGGCGGATGAAGCCTATTGCATCGGGGCTGCAGAGGTGGCTCAAAGCTATCTGCGTGGCGACCGCATCCTTGAGGTTGCACGGAGTGCAGCGGCGGAATGTATTCACCCGGGTTATGGCTTCCTTTCTGAAAGCGCCACTTTCGCAGAAGCTTGTGAACAGGCTGGGATTGCTTTCGTCGGTCCGACGCCCCACGCAATTAGATCTATGGGTCTCAAGGATGCGGCCAAGCAACTGATGCAGAGTGCGGGCGTTCCTGTCGTCCCCGGATATCATGGTGAGCTTCAGCAGGAGGATTTTCTCAAGCAGAAGGCCTATGAGCTGGGCTATCCCCTAATCATCAAGGCGATTGCCGGCGGTGGCGGAAAGGGCATGCGCCGGGTCAGCCGTCATCAGGATTTTGTTGAGGCTCTCGGTAGTTGTCGCAGAGAGGCGAAATCCGCCTTCGGAGATGATCGCGTGCTTCTGGAGCGTTTCGTCGCCAATCCGCGCCACATAGAAGTTCAGGTCTTTGGGGATATGCATGGCCAGGCATTGCATCTCTTTGAGCGTGATTGCTCCATGCAGCGGCGCCATCAGAAGGTAATAGAAGAGGCACCCGCGCCCGGCATGCCAGAGAGCATGCGAGTAAGGATGGGGAAGGCTGCTGTAGCCGCTGCAAAGGCGGTTGGCTATGTCGGTGCTGGGACAGTAGAGTTCATTGCCGATACCAGCCAAGGTTTGAACGAGGACTCATTCTTCTTCATGGAGATGAACACTCGACTTCAGGTTGAGCATCCGGTCACCGAAGCCGTGACCGGTGTAGATCTTGTTGAGTGGCAGTTCCGCGTAGCCGCTGGAGAGACGCTGCCCTTGTCTCAAACTGATTTAGGGGCTCCGAGGGGGCATGCGATCGAAGCTCGTCTTTATGCAGAAGATCCCGAGAACGGTTTTCTTCCGCAGACCGGGCAGGTCGTGAGCCTTTCCTGGCCCAGTAACGAACCCGGGCTCCGCATAGACACCGGCATTGAGGCCGGATCGGAAATAAGCCCTTATTACGACCCGATGATCGCCAAGCTGATCGCTTGGGGAGAAACACGAGAGGAAGCGCGCAAGCGGCTGGTAGAGAGCCTTCACGCAACAACGGTGCTTGGGCTTCGCACCAATCTCGGCTTTCTCGCAAAACTTCTGGGGAGTGCCCCGTTCGTCAGCGGACAGTTTGACACTGGACTTATCGATTCTGGTCTTGCCGGTCTGGTCCCACAGCTGAGTGAGTCTGCCATCCAAGCAGTTGCTGCTGGTCTTTGGATGCATCATCTGGGGAATGTGAATGCCCGTCGCGCCAAGCGCTTGTCAAACGAGCCGGATTCACCATGGTCACAGATGAACGGTTGGGCCCTGGGCGGTTGCCGCAGGGACAGGATTCATTTGCTGATCAACGGCAAGCCTGCCTCGATTGATGTACTTTGGGAAAATCAGGGCAGCGCAATGCTGGTCGGGCCGGAGCAAACTCGTCTGTCAGGGGTAATAATCGAGGGGAATCGGCTCTTGACCTCGGTTGATGGGATCCCAGAGGTGGCGGTGATCCATGACGATGATGATATGATCTTCGCCCAGTGGCGCGGTTTGCATTTGGAGATACGGGCGCAGGATCTCTTAGACCGTGATCTTGATGCTGCTGAAGGCAGCTCGACGATCAAAGCACCCATGTCCGGCAAGCTCATGAAAATATTTGTTGCCGTAGGTGATGAAGTTGAACGCGGAGATAGACTCGCGCTGCTTGAAGCGATGAAAATGGAGCATGCGTTGCTCTCAGCCGGTCGCGCGCGGGTGAAGAGTGTGTCTGGCTCCGAGGGCGACCAAGTGGCTGAGGGACAGGTTGTCATCATCTTGGAGGCCTTGCCGCCCACCTAAGATTTGGAGCGTTTGTGATGGTTTCGACACATCCAACGCATTGCTTGGCTATTCCCTCCGTCTATACTCCTTTGAACTGATGGTGCTGGGGAGCGCCATTGGAGAGAAAAAGCAGGGGAAGGGGATTTCCTATGCACGCTCAGTCTGCGGCTGCCGCAGTGCTTTCGCTCATGCGCGGATCAATTGTTTCATGCGTCGTTGCGTCCGCCATCATTGCGGCGATGACAATGATGGCTCTTCAGAGCCTTCCCCCTCCCGACTTCACATTTCCCATATTCAAGAAGAATTTGATCCTTCAGAAGAAGCCAGGGACGATCAATCTTAAATCCACCCGGTCACGCGTGATGCTAGCCGGAGGTTGCTTTGTGCAACTTGCCATGACCTGAAGTCATGACCTCCTGACAATTCCGGCTCTCGCGTGTTTGGCTTTCAGAGCTATCATGGGCCAAGCGAGTGGAGAGAACGGGATGGGGGAGGCCATAACGAGTAGAACGCTTCCCGACGGGGACATTTCGCAGTCCGCGGTACCGTTGCGCCTGGATGCTCTGCTGAAGCCCCGCTCGATTGCCTTTGTCGGAGCCTCACCTAGGCGAGACAGCCCAGGCAACACGATGATGTGGGCAGCGGCATTGGATGGTTATGCTGGCCGGGTTTATGCAATCAATCCGAAATACGGCGAAGTTGAAGGCGTCGCTTGTTTTCCTAATCTGAAAGGGCTCCCGGAAACTGTTGAGCACGTCGTGCTCGGATTGGCCAACGAGGCTCTGGAGGATGGCCTTGATGAGGCCATAGTCCATGGGGCGCGTGCCGCGACGATTTTTGCCAGCTGTGACTTGGGAGAAAGCGGAGATGATGCGCTGGGTGCGCGTCTCACCGCAAAGGCGAAGGCCGCTGGTGTGGAGATCTGTGGCGGGAATGGGATGGGTTTTCTCAACCCGCAGATTGGCCTGCGAGTTTCCGGCTTCGCTGTCAGGAAGCGGATGAAGCCCGGCCGTGTCGCCTTTATCACGCAATCTGGTTCTGCATTCAGCGCACTCACCTATAATGACCAGCGGCTCAAATTCTCGATTTGTGTATCTAGCGGCCGGGAGTTTACGACGACCGCCGCGGATTACCTCGATTGGGCACTGGACCAACCCTCGACTCGAACAGTTGGGCTTTTCATTGAAACAGTCAGAGATCCGGCGAGCTTTGTAGCCGCGCTCGAGAAAGCGCAGTTGCGGCGCATTCCCATCGTTGCGCTAAAAGTGGGACGCACCGAGTTAGGTGCCGGCTTCGCCGCCAGCCACAGCGGCGCGATCGCTGGGAACACAGCGGCTTACGAAGCGGTGTTCGAGCGTTACGGTGTGTTTGCTGTTGATAATCTTGATGATCTCGCAGCTCATCTGTTGCTGTTTTCTTGTGGGCGAGAGGCGGGTCCGGGAGGTCTCGTGAGTCTGCACGACTCTGGTGGCGAGAGGGAAATGGTGGCCGATCTCGCGGCGAAGCACGATGTGTCTTTCGCAGCCGTGTCGGCGGCCACGCTGGAGCGCCTCCGGCCTCATCTCGACGCTGGGCTGCAACCTGCAAATCCTTTGGACGTCTGGGGGACCGGGCGTGATTTCGAAAATCATGTGGAGGCTTGTCTAGCCACGCTGCTGGAGGATGACCAGACTTCGGTCGGCGTGTTGTTTCAGGACATTCGCAGTGACAGCTACATTGCAAATGGGTTCTCTCGCGCCGTACTGCGCGTCTCAGAACGAACCGCCAAACCCTTGGCGATCGCCACCAATTTCGCAGGCGTCGATCACCGCGATCTCGCGCTCAAGGTGACAGAACAAGGGGTGCCAGTCATTGACGGCACCGAGGAAGCATTGAAGGCGATCAAAGCGCTTTTGACCTTCCGCGATGCGAAGGCACTGAAGCGGAATGTGGTTGCGCCGACACAACCCGAGGTCATAGGTCGTTGGAGAGCGAGGCTCGGCGGCGCAGCACATCTCGACGAAGCCGAATCGCTGGCGCTTTTGTCGGATTACGGAATTTCCGTGCCGAGATTGCAACGGGCGGCAAGCCTCGTGGAGGTCGTCAGAGCAGCAGCCGAGATCAACTACCCCGTGGCGTTGAAGACAGCCGAGCCTGGCATCGACCACAAGTCAGATTTTGGCGGGGTCCTACTCAATCTTCCTGACGAGAATGCGCTGGTCCGAGCCTATGCGGATTTGTGCGCGCGACTAGGACCGAATGTGCTGGTGGCAGAAATGGCACCGCCTGGCATCGAGGTGGCATTCGGGCTTATTCGCGATCCTCAATTCGGGACGTTAGTAATCCTTGCGGCAGGCGGCGTTTGGATCGAGGTGTTGCAAGACCGGGTTGTCGCGCTGCCGGGCTTCGGCGCGGAGGAGGCTCTCCGCCTAATTGATCGGCTGCGGCTTCGCCCACTTTTCGACGGCCGTAGGGGCAGGCCCCCGGCAGATATTGGTGCACTCGCCGAAGCGCTTAGCCGCTTTTCAATCCTTGCTGCTGATCTCGGCGACTTGATCGCGGAGATGGACGTAAACCCCCTCATCGTATCGGCGAGCGGCTGCATGGCGGTAGATGCCTTGATAGTCTCAAACGACCTTCCCCAGAGGATGTAATGGATCTTCATTTTTCGCCTCGTGAACTCGAATTAGCCAGTCGTGGAAGGGATTTCTGCGATCAAGTTCTAATTCCGCTTGAGCTTGTTGCCGACGAGCACGGTGAACTGCCGATGGACCGTCGCGATGCCGTCAAACAGGCGGTACGCGAATGGGGGCTGGCCGGCATCAATCATTCGAAGGAACATGGCGGGCTAGGTCTGACCATGACTGAGCAAACGGTCATCGAAGAACAGCTGGGTCGTGTTACTAACGGCCTTTGGTCATGTGTATGGCGTCCGCCAGTCAGCTTGAAGTTTGGCTCGCAGCAGCAAATCACGGAGTATCTTGAGCCCTCTTGCCACGGGCATAGGCGAGGTTGTTTCGCGATTACGGAGGCCGACGCGGGCTCCGATCCTCGCCGCGTTAAGACAAGGGCAGTTAAGCAGGGCGGAAAATGGGTTGTTACGGGCGAGAAATGGTTCGTAACATCTTATAATGCTTCAGATTTCGTGATCGTCCACGCCCATGTGGATGATGATCCGGACAAGCCGACGTTGTTCCTGGTGGACAAACCGAATTCGAGCATCAACCATCTCCGATCCCCAAAATTCATGCATAACTTCGCATTTGATCATGCCGAGCTTCGTTTGGAGGGGGTCGAACTCGACGAGAGCAAAGTGCTCGGAGAGATTGGGCAGGGCTTGGAACTCACCAAGGATTGGTTTGTGGAGGCCCGATTGCAGATTGCCTCCCACAGCTTGGGCGCCGCAATTCGGGCAGCGGAGATCGCCAATGATTATGCCACTCAGCGGCACCAGTTCGGCCGGGCAATTCGGGAGTTTCAGGGTGTTGAGTTTATGCTCGCGGATATGGCCGTCGAGATCTTCGCCGCAAAGTCCATGTTGTACCGGGTAGCTTGGGAAATTGACCAGGGCCTCGATCGGAAGCGAGTTCACGCTCATGCCAGCGCGCTCAAACTTTACTGTTCGGAGGTGGCGGGCAGGGTGATTGACAAGGCCCTCCAGGTCCTTGGTGGGCGCGGCTACATGCGTGAGAATCCAGTCGAGCGGCTCTATCGCGACATTCGTGTCGACCGGATCTGGGAGGGAACCTCTGAGATTCAGCGTGTAGTGGTGGCCGGTCAGATTAGGAAGCGTGGTATGGAGCTGTTCAGCGGTTGGGCATAATCGGGCAGAAGGAGGAGCCGAGCCTTGGGAGCAAAAAGGCGACATTGGGAGACGGTACTGCTGTTGGGGCCGGCGGTGCTCGTGCTCTTGTTGACGTTCATCGGCCCGCTGGTTCGTCTATTCACCCTGGCGTTCACCGATGAGATGGGGCCGCTCGCGACCTTTACGGTACTGTTGGAGAGCTCGGTTTATCGTCGGGTGATGATAAACACTTTCTTGGTGGCGCTCCTGGTTACTGTGGTCACTATTCTCCTGGCATGGCCCGTCGCCTATGCTCTCAGTAAGCTCAAAGGTTTAGCCTTTACAGTTGTTCTGTACGGGGTGCTTTTCCCTTTTTGGATCTCTGTACTGGTCAGGACCTTTTCCTGGATGCTTCTGCTGGAGCGCAATGGTCCCGTAAATCGTTTTCTGATCGAGCTTGGTGTCACCGATCAACCTTTGGCCCTGATGTTTAATGATGTCGGCGTTGTCGTCGGCATGGTCCATATCTTGTTGCCCTACATGGTACTGCCGCTCTACGCCGCTATGAGCCGAATCGATCGTAATTTGCTTTTGGCCAGCGACGGATTGGGTGCCGGGCTCCTTGACACATTTCGCAGGGTATACTTGCCCCTGTGCCTCCCCGGCATAGCCGGAGGAGCTAGCTTCGTCTTCTTGCTGTCGCTTGGCTTCTTCATCACGCCGGCTCTCCTGGGCGGAGCGAATGCGATCACACTGTCTATGCTGATCGCCAACTTCGTGAACGAGCGTCTCGCCTGGTCATTAGCGGCAGCCGGCTCCATGGTGCTCTTGGTGATCGTGCTGGCGATCATGGCCTTTGCTGCTCGGCTTCTGCCCCTCGACAAGGGGCTGGTTGCAAAATGAACCGGCTGCCCTTACCTCTTCGCATTGTCGGAAATGGTGCGACAAGCGTCGTGCTGGCTTTCTTGGTGATGCCGATCCTTGCGGTGTTGCCGGCGTCTTTCAACAAGGCGAGCTATATCTTTCTGCCGCCAAACGATTATTCACTCGATTGGTACAGCCGCTTTTTCGCCGATGGCGAGTGGCGGAGTGCGTTCATGAACAGTATCGAGGTCGCACTTCTGGCCACTGCGATTGCGGTAACTCTAGGGACGGCGGCAGCTTTAGGGCTTAGGCGTGTTGGCCCTAAATGGCGTGCTTTTCTCACCGGCTTGTTTCTGGCCCCGCTGATCGTGCCGGTGATCGTGACCGCGGTGGCTTTGTATCGCAGCGCCCTCGATGTAGGCTTGTCCGGGACCATTTTGGGCATGAGCCTGGGTCACTCACTCTTGGCCTTACCCTTCGTCGTGATCAATGTCGGCATAGCTTTGAGGGCGGTCAACGACAACTGGATCAGGGCTGCGGCGGGCCTGGGGGCAGGCCCCTGGACGATTTTCCGGACCATCACTTTACCCAACATCACCCCGGGCATAGTTGGAGGAGCCATCTTTTCATTTATCACGTCTTTCGACGAAGTCGTTGTTGCAGTCTTCTTGGCGGGATACAGCAACAAAACCTTGCCTGTTAAGATGTGGGAGTCGATCCGGTTGGAATTCACGCCCGTCATCGCCGTTGCTGCGACCCTCATGATCGGTATTGCGATCGTGCTTTTCATCATCGTTCAAGGGGTCGCTAAAGCTTCCGGGAGAGCTACATCATGAGCATAGCCGGACAGCCGCTGCGCCTTGATGCTGTGAAGCAGAAATACGGCGCCTTCACCGCACTTCAACCGACGGATCTGGAAGTGCGGGCTGGCGAGTTCCTGACACTGTTGGGTCCGTCGGGCTCCGGCAAGACAACATTGTTGAATTTAACCGCTGGCTATCTGGAGCCCACGGAAGGCCGGATCTTTATCGGCGATCGCGACGTGACACATCTGCCGGCCCGCAGGCGCAATATCGGTATGGTGTTCCAGAACTATGCACTGTTTCCGCATATGACGGTGGCAGAGAATGTCGCCTACGGTCTGAAGGTCCGCAGTGTGGCCAGGAATCAGATCCTCGCCCGAGTGCAGGCATGCTTGGCCCTTGTCCAGATGGAAGAATACTCAAAGCGTCCCATTCAACAATTGTCCGGTGGTCAACAGCAAAGGGTCGCCCTGGCCCGAGCGCTCGTGATTGAACCCGACGTATTGCTGATGGATGAACCTTTGGGAGCGCTGGACAAACAATTGCGTCGCTCGGTGCAGCTTGAATTACGACGCCTCCATCAGGAGCATCGTCGCACCACCATCTATGTCACTCATGATCAGGAGGAGGCGCTCGTGCTCTCCGATCGTGTGGCAGTTATGAGTCAAGGAGTCATGCAGCAGCTTGGCAGCGCCTCCGAGATCTACAACGCTCCACGCAACGCCTTCGTCGCCGGTTTCATCGGCGAATCCAATCTCATCCCAGCTGTCATCAAACGGCTTGTTGGAGAGGAAGCTGAGATCGAGGTCCCTGCGTTCAAGCGGACCTTAACCGTAACAGCGGCGCCATCTCTTTCCCCAGGTACGGAGGCACAGCTGCTGCTCCGACCCGAGCATCTAATCGTCACTCACGATGGGGAAGGTGTTTCTGCTGAGATCGTTGAGGTCATCTACCTCGGCGAGCTGACGGCCTACACGCTGAAGCTCGAGGGAGGCCAGACCATCGCTGCCCGCCAGATCACCGACAGAGTCTATTCCCTGAATTCCCGTGTGAGGGTCACGTGGAAACCCGGCACTGCACGAGCAGTGCCTATAACTTAAAGCAAGAGGAGGGTCGAAATGAAGGGTCTGAGTAGACGTAATTTTCTCATCGCAGCGGCAGCAGGAGCAGCGGGTGCCGCGGTCTTCCCTGCAAGAGGTCGAGCAGCGGAGCGGCCATTCACGTTTACGTCGTGGGGAGGAGCGCTCTCCAATGCGGAGAAGGATGCGTTCATTGATCCCTTCGCTAAGTTAAAGGGTATCGAGGTCATTAATACCTCCCCTACGGAGACTGCCAAAATCAAGGCAATGGTCTCAGCCGGAAAGGTTGAATGGGACCTCGTAGACGTCGGCGGGCGAACTGTTTGGCAGGGGGCGGAGCAGGGCTTCCTTGAGAAGCTGGATATGTCCAAGATACCAAATGCTTCTGCTTTGGACCAAGGCTGGGTGTCGCCGTACGGAATTGCAACATCCACCGGCGCGACCATTATCGCCTGGTCGAAGTCGGCCTTTCCCGATGGCGGACCACAGTCTTGGGCAGATTTCTGGGATGTAAAGCGCTTTGCTGGACCCCGCGGCTTATACAAGTATTTTTACTACAATTACGAGGCGGCCTTGCTCGCCGCGGGTCTGAAACCAAGTGAGGTCTTCCCCTATACAGCTGAAAAAGCCGACCAGGCCCTCGCGAAAATCAAAGAACTGAAGCCGAATGTAACTGTGTGGTGGGGGGCCGGCGCGCAACCCCCTCAGCTCCTCTCCTCCGGCGAACTAGCGGCATCCTCGGCCTGGAGTGGCCGCATGCTTGCGGCATCCAAGGAGGGAGCTCCGATTGACTTCACATATAAGGACGGCATCGCCTGGGCGAACTGGTGGGTCATTCCGAAGGGGACGCCTTATGCCGCCGTCGCCAATGAGGCGATCAATTTCGCCCTGGATAAGCTGCAGCAGGAAAAGCTCTTGGCGCTGAAGACCTATGGACCCGTTCTGGGCTCCGCAACGGCAGCGGCTGATCCCGAAACCATGAAGATCCTCGTCATGGCGCCGAAGAATATCAAGGATATGCTTATCCTCAATGAAGAGGAGGCGAACAAATATTCGATCGCCTATGAGGAAAAATGGAATCAACTGATGCTCGGTTGATCCTTTTCACTCTAACTGAACATTAAGCCGCCTTGCCAAGGCTGTTGCATTAGCAGGAGCTTTGACTTTGGCGTCATTGTCGAAGAAGACGAAAACATCACGCCCACCGGGGCGCCGCTTTGATGGTGCTTTAACACGCTGGCCATCCGGCGCCTCGCGTCCTTGGGCCCAAGCTGTGACTCGCTTCGACCATTGGTCGAGGGCACTCTCGTCATATCCGCTGACATAGAGTTCCTCCGACCCATGCAGTCGGCAGTAGACGAAATCCGCTGTTAGATCCATGAGGAGCGGCCAGTCGACGGTGTCGGCGCATACGAGTGCAGCCTCATGCTCCTGCAACAACGCGATGAAGTTGGGGTCACGGAAGCTCTCATGGCGTATTTCGATTGCATGGCGCAAAGGTCCGTCGGTGTCGCAAGTAAGCCAAGTGCGTCCCTCCATCCTGTTGTCATGTCGCAGCGCTAATGCCTGTGCAGCCGCGGTTGTGGTCGGAAGCATTTGGAGAAACGAGCGAAACAGGTCTGCGTCGAAGGTCATTTGGGGTGAGAACTGCCATAGAATGGGACCAAGCTTTGTCCCCAGCCGCAGTAATCCTGAGGCCATGAAATTAGCCAGAGCCGTTTCGATATTCCGCAACTTCAGCATGTGGGTGATATAGCGGGATCCCTTGACGCAGAACACGAAGCTCTCGGGCGTCTCATCGCGCCATCGGCCAAAACTCTTGGGACGCTGTAGGCCGTAGAATGTCGTATTGATTTCGATGGCGTCGAACTTTCGGGCCGCAAAGGCAAGTTCTTGCCGGCGCGGAAGCGCTTTTGGATAGAAGGTCCCGCGCCAGGGAGCATAGGTCCACCCGGAGATGCCGATGCGTATCCTTCCCGCCTTCTTCACCGATCGCGACTCCGACGATGTTCCCATCCTGCAATGCTCGTTAATCAATCCAGTTCCCCGGCGCGGAAGGGAACGATCGAGGCGGGTGAGGGTTGTCGCTCCGCCGAGGAGAGTAGATGAATGTTGAAGTCCTGGATGAACCTGATGCGATTGGGTCTTGAATCTCAGCATGTCATCGCCTTGCGAATGGCAAGGTTGAGTCAAGGCGGTGCCATAGGGCAGGCTGAAGCAAACCGAATGGTCATGGAGAAGCTAACGGCGGCTGCTCTGGCTTCGGCGACCATCATGGCGGGTGCGGGTCACGACAAGGTAGTCCAGGACTATCGGCGCACAGTCAGAGCCAATGCGCGCCGACTGAAACTCCGCTGAATGACACTGCTAGGGAGAGGAAGGGGCCGCGACGGTGACGGGCGTCATATTTGGCCTCGCTTCTATCACGAGTGAATCGAACCCAGTATTGCCGCCATCGACCAATTCGAACAACTGCGCACGCATACGCGGCTCCCAAAACTTGTTGATATGGTCGGCGACCCCAGCCACGCCCTCCGCATGCGGCTTGGATCTGAAGAAGGCCGCGATCTGGTTGGCCATGTGAATCAGCTTATCAGGCGACAATGATTGGGGCTCCGACCTGGATCGATTGAGAGAAGGTGAAGACGTCGAACTCGTCTCCTCTGACCAACGCGATCAATGTAATGCCGGCGTTTTCTGCCGTGCGGACCGCCAGGGCAGTGGGGGCGGATACGGCGATTACAAAGGACGTACCGATTGCAGCGCTCTTCTGGATCATTTCGACCGATACACGGCTGGTGATCACGACAGCCCCTGTCTTTCCTTTTATATCGCGCAGGGCAAGCGCACCGGCGAGTTTATCGAGTGCATTGTGACGGCCAACATCCTCGCGGGCCATGACGATTCCAGAATTCGGCGTGTAAAACCCCGCCGCATGAGCGGCGCCGGTCTGGCGATGCAGTGGTTGCATCTGAGACAGCAGCCTGACCGCCTGCACGACGTCTTTGTCGCTGAGGAAAACGGCTGGAGAGCCGACCTTGGGAACCGAGCGCATGGCCTCCTCGATTGACTCGATGCCGCACAAACCGCAACCTACAGGTCCCGCGAGCCGCCGGCGGCGTGTCTCGAAGCGACGATTGGCGGCATCTCTGAGGACAATCTGAATGTCCAATCCGGCGCCATGATCCTCGATGCAAATCTCACCAATCTCGTCGACAGACGCCACGATTCCCTCAGTGATGCAGAACCCTCGTGCGAAATCCTCGAGATCCATCGGAGAAGCCATCATCACTGCGTGCGTGCTGCCACCAAAGGAGAAGGCAACGGGCGTCTCCTCGGGCACCGTCCGCTCCTGGCAGCTGGCACCGGCATGCCTCATCGTCAGCCGCACGACGTTCGACAGCGCAGATCGGCCGGTTGCGGACATCAGATTTTACTCGGCCGCTTGCATTGGCCGGACAATTCTACGGCTCATTCGCGCCTGTTCGTCATATTCCCGCTGCCATTCACTAGGACCGTTCGATGGCCCAACCTGCACAGCAGTAACCTTGTATTCCGGGCAGTTGGTTGCCCAGTCGGAAAAATCCGTTGTGATGACATTTGCCTGGGTGTTCGGATGGTGAAAGGTCGTATAGACGACCCCCGGTGAAACCCGGTCGGTAATGAACGCCCGCAACGTGGTTTCGCCCGCGCGGCTTTGCACTTTCACCCAGTCGCCGGTGCGGAGACCTCGTTGCTCTGCATCATGAGCATGGATTTCCAGTTTGTCCTCTTCATGCCAAACGACATTATCCGTACGCCGCGTCTGTGCGCCGACATTGTATTGGCTGAGGACCCGGCCGGTAGTGAGCAGCAGAGGGAAACGCGGCCCCGTTTTTTCGTCCGTTGCCAAATATTCAGTGCGGATGAATTTACCCTTGCCGCGCACAAAACCGTCTATATGCATGATCGGCGTACCCAGCGGCGAGACTTCGTTGCACGGCCACTGCACTGAACCGACTTGATCGAGATAGGTGTAGGACACATTGGCAAAACTTGGCGTCGTTGCGGCGATTTCGTCCATGATCTCTGACGGATGATTGTAACTCCAATCGAGTTTCATCGCTTGGGCCAAGCGTTGGGTGACTTCCCAGTCGGCATATCCATTCTTTGGTGACATCACCTTGCGTACACGGTTGATGCGGCGCTCCGCGTTCGTGAAGGTTCCATCCTTCTCCAGGAAAGTTGATCCCGGCAGAAAGACATGGGCATAATTCGCGGTCTCGTTGAGAAACAGGTCGTGGACGACGACGCATTCCATGGCAGCCAGGCCGGCGGCCACGTGGTGAGTGTCCGGATCCGACTGGAGAATATCCTCGCCCTGAATATAGATGCCTTTGAAGGAACCATCGACGGCCGCATCCAACATATTGGGAATGCGCAACCCCGGCTCTTTATCGAGTTCGACGTTCCAGAGCTTCTCGAAGATATCTCGTGCAGCGTCGCCAGAGATATGGCGGTAACCCGGCAACTCATGAGGGAACGAGCCCATGTCGCAGGCGCCCTGGACATTGTTCTGTCCGCGCAGGGGATTAACGCCGACGCCTTGGCGTCCCAGATTGCCGGTCGCCATGGCAAGATTGGCGATCGCGATGACCGTCGTTGAGCCCTGGCTATGCTCTGTGACTCCGAGGCCGTAATAGATCGCTCCATTGCCGCCGCGCGCGAAGAGGCGCGCTGCACCGCGGATCTCTGCAGCAGGGACGCCCGACAGCTTCTCGATCTCTTCAGGGGAATGTTGTGGTTCTGCGACAAAGGAGGCCCAATCCTGAAATTCTTCCCAATCGCATCGCTCGCGAATGAAGGCCTCGTCGAAGAGACCCTCTGTGACGATTACGTGGGCCAGGGACGTGACCACCGCAACATTGGTGCCGGGTCGCAGCGGTAAATGATACTGCGCCTCGACATGCGCCGAGCGCACGATATCCGTGCGGCGCGGATCGATGACGATCAGCTTGGCGCCTTTCCGCAGCCGCTTCTTGAGCCGGGACGCAAACACCGGATGACCGTCTGTTGGATTGGCCCCGATGATCATCACGACATCCGTATGTTCGACGGAGTCGAAATCCTGCGTGCCCGCGGAAGTACCGAAAGTCTGGCCGAGACCGTAACCAGTCGGCGAATGGCAGACGCGGGCGCAGGTATCCACATTGTTGTTACGAAAGCCCTGGCGGATGAGCTTCTGCACCAGATAGGTTTCTTCATTCGTGCAGCGTGAAGAGGTGATGCCGCCTACAGCGCCACGACCATATTGATGTTGGATGCGGCGAAACTCAGTTGCTGCGTAGGTCAGTGCCTCATCCCACGAAACCTCGCGCCAGGGATCGCTGATCTTCTCACGGATCATTGGCTTCAGGATGCGATCCTTATGTGTCGAATAGCCGTAGGCAAAGCGGCCCTTCACACAACTATGGCCGCGATTTGCCTTGCCATCCTTGTACGGGACCATGCGGACTAGCTCTTCGCCACGCATTTCCGCTTTGAACGAGCAGCCAACGCCGCAATACGCGCATGTCGTAACAACGGAATGTTCTGGTTGACCGATGGTGATGACCGACTTTTCAGTCAGCGTGGCCGTGGGACACGCCTGGACGCATGCGCCGCACGAAACGCATTCGCTGTCTAGAAAGGACTCGTGCATTCCTGCAGACACGCGGCTGTCGAAGCCGCGGCCTTCGATCGTGAGAGCAAACGTTCCTTGCACCTCTTCGCAAGCGCGGACGCAACGCGAGCAGACGATGCATTTGGACGGATCATAGGTGAAATAGGGGTTGGACTCGTCCTTCTCCATCCACTGAAAATTGGTCTCCCCCTCACGGCGGGCCTGAACGTGATTGTCACCCTCATAGCCATAACGCACATCACGCAAACCCACTGCACCGGCCATGTCCTGCAACTCGCAATCGCCATTTGCAGCGCAGGTCAGGCAGTCCAGCGGATGATCGGAGATGTAAAGCTCCATGACGCCGCGGCGGATGTCCTTCAGTCTCCCGGTCTGCGTATGAACGACCATCCCAGGAGTGACGGGCGTGGTGCAGGAGGCAGGGGTCCCGGGGCGCCCCTCGATCTCCACAAGGCAGAGACGGCACGACCCGAAGGCGTCCACCATATCCGTGGCGCACAGCTTTGGGACCTGTATCCCCGCCTCCATTGAGGCGCGCATGACGGAGGTGCCCTCTGGCACCGTAACCTCAAAACCGTCGACGGTAAGTGTCACTAGCTTCGCGGTTCGGACGGCGGGTGTGCCGTAGTCGATTTCTTGGACGAGACCCATGGACTTTTTCCTATTCGGCCGCCTGGCGGACGGAAGACGGCCTGAAGTCTTCGCGAAAATGCGTAAGCGCGCTCATCACGGGATATGGGGTGAACCCCCCAAGCGCGCAAAGCGAACCGAACTTCATCGTGCTGCAGAGATCGGTCACCAGAGCGATCTGCTTCTCGGGTTCGATGTTCTGGGCCAGCCTGTCCAAAGTTTCGACGCCGCGGACAGAGCCGATGCGGCAGGGAGTACACTTGCCGCAGCTTTCGATGGCGCAGAATTCCATCGCAAACCTAGCCTGCTTTAACATGTCGGCCGTGTCGTCGAAGACGACAATACCCGCATGTCCGATAAGACCGTCTTTGGCGGCGAACGCCTCATAGTCGAAGGGTGTATCAAACAGGCTGCGGGGGAAATAGGCACCCAAGGGACCACCGACTTGTACGGCCTTGACCGGCCTTCCCGTTGCTGTCCCGCCGCCAATGTCGTCGACGATCTCGCCCAAGGTCAGGCCGAAGGCCGCCTCAAACAAGCCGCCATGACGTACATTGCCGGCGATCTGGATGGGAATGGTGCCGCGCGATCGGCCCATGCCGAAATCTTTGTAGAAGGCAGAGCCCTTGTCCATGATGATGGGCACGGAGGCGAGCGAAATCACATTGTTGATGACTGTGGGCTTGCCGAAGAGACCCTTATGCGCCGGGAGCGGCGGTTTGGCTCGCACCGTGCCGCGACGGCCCTCAAGGCTTTCCAGGAGGGATGTTTCCTCACCGCAGACATAGGCGCCGGCACCGGAGCGGATCTCAATATCGAAGGTGCGGTAACTATCGAGCATGTTGCCGCCAAGAAATCCGGCGCGCTGTGCGAGCTGGACGGCTTGGCTCATAACTTTGATGGCATGAGGATATTCGGAACGGATATAGACAAAGCCCTTTGTAGCGCCAGCGGCAAGCCCGGCAATGGCCATGCCCTCGATCAGGACGAACGGATCGCCCTCCATGATCATGCGATCTGCAAATGTGCCGCTGTCGCCTTCATCCGCATTGCAGACGATATACTTTCGATCCGCGGCGGTCTCCAGAACCGTCTTCCATTTTATGCCGGTAGGGAACCCCGCTCCGCCTCGCCCGCGCAGACCGGAGTCAGTCACCTGTGCCACGATGGCCTCAGGCACCATGCCAATTGCGGCCTTGAGGCCGCGCCAGCCGCCGTGTGCTTCGTATGCCTCGATGCTGAGAGGATCGATGACACCGCAACGGGCGAAGGTCAGGCGGGTCTGCTTGGCAAGGAACGGAATCTCCTGAGGATCGCCAAGGGAAAGTGGATGGGGGCCACCATTCAACAGCCCCGCCTGAAAGAGCGATGGAACATCCTTTGCAGTGACGGGTCCATAGGCAACCCGGCCCGTCGGCGTCTCCACTTCGAGCATCGGCTCGAGCCAATAAAGGCCGCGCGAACCATTGCGGACCAGAATAGCATCGACACCTCTTGCAGCGAGCTCCTGCTTAATGGCGCCGGCAACCTGCTCGGCCCCCAGAGCCAGAGCTCCCGAATCCTGAGGAACATAGATCTTGACCGTCATGACCGAACCGCCTGAATGATCTCCGCTACCCTCTTGGCATCGATGCGGCCGATCATTTCACCGTCCAGCATAGCCGCTGGTGCACAGGCGCAGAGCCCCAAGCAATAGACCGGCTCGAATGTGACGGAATTGTCCCGTGCAGTCTGTTTCAAGCCGATACCGAGCTCACTTTCCAGTTGGTACCGAATGTGATCGCTTCCCATCGCCTGGCAGGCTTCCGCCTGACAAAGTTTCAGGATGTGACGCCCTGCAGGTTGATGTCGGAAGTCATGATAGAACGTGAAGACCCCATGGACCTCGGCGCGGGAAATGTTGAGTGCCTCTGCAATCAGAGGAAGAGCTTCGACAGGCACATAGCCGAATTCATCCTGCAGACCATGCAGGATCGGCAGAAGAGGACCTTCCAACGGCTTGTGTCTCTCGACCACTGCCATGACACGTTCGATCAGAGGCGAATTTCCAGGCCGCATAACGCGGCACCTCCTTCTCATAAGTCCTATTTAGAACTAGTCGAAAGGAGAGGGCCCCATCAATACTGCCGTCTCGTCAGTCGATAGAAAATTCCTATCGATCATGCGAAAGTTTTGGCGAGGAGTCGTGCTTCGTAGAGCAGCGCCGATACCAAAGGTGGATGCGGCTCCCGATGAGCGGCCACTATGCCCACCAAATGGCTCGCATCCGGCTCGACAATGGGAATGGCACGGATGGGCTCAGAAAAGCCAAAGGTCTCGGCCAGATTGAGCGGCATGATCGATGACCATTTTCCAGTCCGGATATGAGAGAACAGCACGATCATTGAGTTGGACTCGAGCGTAGGTTTGGCTTCGGCACCTGCCTCGTTGAGATGATGATTGATGATACGCCGGTTCTGCATGTCGGGCGTCAGCAAACAGAGCGGTAGTAGGCTCACCTCGGCCCAACTCACGCTCGAATGTTCGGAGAAGGGCGTCCCGGCAGCCGTGATCAACTGATAGCGCTCGGAGTAGAGCGGCACAGTTTCCACCCGGCCGAGAGGTTCGTTGTCGAGATAGCTGATGCCGACATCGATTTCAAAATTCTCAAGCAGCGTCAGCACTTCGATCGAGGTTCGCGATAGGATTGAAAACGTAACATTTGGGTGTTTCTCCCTGAAAGGTGTCGTCAAGCGTGGGGTCATGGCAAGAGCCGTTGGGATGGCCGCGATACGCACATGCCCTGCCAAGCCGTGACGGGTGGCGCGCATTTCCTCCCGCATCGTACGGCTGTCATCGACGATGCGCCGCGCCCATTCAAGGACACGCTGTCCCTCGGCTGTCAGGCCTTGGAAGCGGGAGCCTCGTTGCACCAGCATGACTCCGAGAGTGTCTTCCAGCTGCTTGATCGCGGCGGAAAGGGTAGGCTGCGTAACGCCGCAAATGATGGCGGCGCGCCCAAAATGCCGCTCTTTTGCGAGTGCAATGAAGAATTCGAGCTTGTCGATCAGAGAACGGCCTCATTATGACGGCAACCAAATCTTCCCAGCTGATATCTGGCCGCACGGAGCTATTGTATCAGCATAGTCACATCGGATTGCCAGCCGATTGGCCAGATATCCGCTGAGTCCTGTTGAGCTTCGAGCAAGCTCAACGCGACATTTAAGGCTGCCGGGTCAATCCGTTCAACCGTCTCAGTCAGCTTGGCTAGCGCCAGCACCCGAAGCTTGCAACAGGATCACCCGTTCAGAGGCGTCCCCGCTCTTCGGTTTCGCGATCCTCTGCTCCCCCCTACAGAACGGCCCTGAAGTCATCCATGAAGCAGCGCATTCACTCGGGCGGACTTCGCAGAAATTGTCGTGGGCGTTTCCGATGCCAGAATCACGTCTCAAGTATTTCTATGTTGATGTAGATCAATGCTGAGGCTGTAGGCACAGCTACTGATTCAGCTGAAGTCCTGAATAACAATTATTGGGAGGAAAAGTTGAGGGAAGTAACGGGAGGTTCTTGATCGAATTATCATGAAGAAGAAATCCAGTTGTTCAAGACGCTCGGATGAGCTGAAAATTGAACCTCATATTGGCCCTGCAAAACTAAGGGTGGCCCTACATGCCAGCGTAGTCCCCCATGAAGGGGCAATGTCGTAGCAACTCTCAGATACTTATTGCGGCATCTCCAGTGCGGCGCAAGCGTGGGGTGAGAGCGATCGCATCTATGAAAATGATGCAGGGTAATCGCGGCAATCATCAAGATTCTTACGAAGGAGAAGTTGAAATGCATAAACACATTCTCGTTCCCACAGACGGGTCTGAGCTATCAGCCGCTGCAGTGGAGAAGGCGCTTACATTCGCCCGAGAACTCGGTGCAAAGGTGACCATTCTTACTGTTGCCCTGCCATTTCACGCAGCTTCCATCGACTCCCATCAGTTGTTGAGCACACGCGAAGGCCACGAACAGCAGGTGCGCGAGCAAACCAATAAGATTCTGGCGGAAGCGGCTCGTATGGCGGATAAGCTTCAGGTGTCATATGAAACGATGCAGATCCAAGATGATCACCCCCACCAGGCTATAATCCGGGCTGCAGAACAAAAAGGCTGTGATCTAATAGCGATGGCGTCTCACGGACGCCGCGGAGTGTCTGCAATAGTGCTTGGAAGCGAGACGTTGAAGGTTTTGACCCATTCAAAGATCCCGGTTCTCGTCTACCGGTAATCTATGGATTGGTTTCCCCACTCACTGAAATGCTGCAGTTGACCCGTTTGCTCTCTAACATTGCCGGGAAGGCTCGCTTACGCCTCGGGACATTTTGGTTGGCGCAAAATCTCCACACAGGCTAGCTTCCTGAAGGTGCAATCTGCACCCTAGTGGGGACACTTCATGGCAATGTCAGCTCTCGTGAGCATTCTGATCACCTTCCTGGTGATCGTTTTAGTACTTTGGCTAATACAGCGGCTACCAATGGATGGGCGAGTTCGTCAGATCCTTCAGATCGTGGTGATCATCATTGGAATCGTATCTCTGCTGCGATATCTTGCGGTTTTTTGAGACCACCTGCGTGTCCTGCGGGAAGCGTGAGACCCGGTGCATGACCTTTTCCTCCGTTTCCTGACAGCCTCCTTACCTCAAACAGTAGATGGACGCTGAAATCCGAATATCTGTCATCTCACGAGCCTGAAATCGCGGAGCGGCTACTCGGCTTGGCGAGCATACCGGCGTGCGTTTTGACGGCACATCCGGTGCAGCTTGGCTGGGAAAGCGCTGGGACCGGTCTGCTCTGAAGCTGTGGAGGAGCGACAGGGATCGCAGGGGGCTCGTGCTGGAACCCTCATCGATTCATTCGGGTCAGATTGGTTGACTCGGCGGCGGTTCCCTGTGACCGCGTTCGCCGTGATCGCATCACTGCCGGGGGTCTTCTCATTCCAAACTGTAGCCGCTCCAGCAATGGCATCATGGCACGTGGGCAGAAGTTCGGTGCCGTGGAGCAACGGGAAGCGGACTGTCCGCGCAGATGATGGCACCGTCCGGTGCGGAGTCGACACCGGCACTTCGCCCTGCCTAGGGCGGCAAACGCTAGGATGAAGAGTTCCCCTTTACGCGGCCTGGAAACGCCTTTCCTCTCGTGAAGGTGCGCTCGGAAGCTGAATGGTCTGAAGCAGGCCGCCCTCGGCGATGTTCACGAGCACGATCGTTCCGCCCAATCGTTCGATGATCTCCTTGGCGATCGCAAGACCCAAGCCTGCCCCCGGCACCGACTGACGCCGACCAGGGTCGACGCGAAAGAACGGCTCAAAGGCCTTGTCAATCAGATCAGCAGGAATCCCTGGGCCAAAATCCTTGATTTCAATGACCGCCGAGTGTTCCTCTTCGCGGAGATGCACCTCGCATCTTTTCCCATGAGTGGCGGCATTCACAACCAAATTGCGCAAGGCACGGTTCAGCCCGACCTTGTTCGCTTCGACAAATATTTCATTCAGCACTCCCCTTGAGACTGGCAGGTTCAGATGTGAAAGATCATCGATCAGCTCGCTTAGAAGGGTCTTCAAGGAAAGGAGCTCCCACGGACTTGGCCGCCCGTTCTCGCGAACAAGGATGATTGCACTATCGGCAATCCTTTCAAGTTCATCCAAGTCGGCCAACCAATTCTCCCGCTCACTTTCGGTCAAGAACTCTGCACGCAGTCGCATACGGGTCATTGGAGTGCGTAAGTCGTGGCCGGCCGCCGCGACGAGGCGCATCCGGCTTTCTACGGCCGACTTCAGTCGGCTAGACAACTGGTTCAGCGCGCGAGCCGTGGCCCGAATTTCCCCAGAGCCTTCCTCCGGGAGAGGCTCAAGCATCCCATCCGGCCCGATCCAGGTCACTGCGGCCTCGATCATCTCCAGGGGGCGCGTCAGGATCGTCGCAAAAAAAATAGAAACAGCAACGGCGCCGGCAACGATGAGAGAGATCCAACCACCGAACACATACCAAGTATTGGAGGGGGGAGAAAAATCTGGAAATCCCAGGACCAGCCACCGACCACTATCCAGTCGAATCGAAACTTGCTTATGGTTCAGGTCGGCATCGTCGGTGACAAAAATCTGTGGAGTTTTACCGATTGCACGCAATGCTCGGGATATGACTTGCGTCGTCCATTCATCAACCTCCCCCAAGGCCTTATGGTTCATCAGATGTCGATCGACGGTCGCCGGATCTGACCCGGACAGGAGATCAATTTGCAGCGCAAGCTGTTGGGCGATCGGTGTTATTGTCTGCCCAATCGCCGGCTCTCGAAGAACGCTGATGGCGGCGAGGCTCGCAAGAGCAACGACGCTGATGATGGCGACGACGAGAAGAAGTGCCATTCGGGTCTTCAGAGAGCTCATCCGAAGCGCTCGTCAGCCACTACGCGGACAACCAGCTGATAGCCGCCATTCCGCACCGTCTTCACAAGGATACAATCGGGACCCTCGCCAAGCTTCTTCCTGAGTCTGCTGATCAGGACATCGATCGATCGATCAAATGGCTCTCGTTCTCGACCCTGCGTAAGATCAAGAAGTTGATCCCGCGAAAGGACCCGACCGGGTCGGTCCAAGAAAACTTGAAGAAGATCGAACTCCGCTCCTGTCAAATCGATGTACTCACCGGCGGCGTTCATAATTGTTCGAGTCTCCGGCTCAAGGACGTATCCTGCAAACCGATAAAGATTGACCGATGGCCGGTCGGAGATGGGGCCGATCGACCGACGGAGCACCGCTCTGATGCGAGCGGTGAGCTCTCGCGGGTTGAATGGCTTTGCCAAATAATCATCGGCACCAAGTTCCAATCCGACAATGCGGTCGACTTCCTCCTTAAGTGCCGTCAGAAGGATGACGGCCGGGGCAGGGCGCCGGTTACGAAGATCTCGGCAGATCTCCAACCCCGAGCCGTCAGGCAGCATGACGTCGAGAACGATCAGATCAAAGCTGCCCGTATCAAGCATCTTCTCACATTCATGACGATCTGCTGCGACAGACACCTTGAAGCCCTGGCCAACCAGATAGCGCCCAAGAAGAGTACGGATTTCCTTATCGTCGTCGACGACTAAGATGTGTGTCTGTGTCATTCATTCTGTCCTCAGACCTTTAATATCGCCTCGGCCGCGCTTCAGGTGGACAATTTTGCAACGAAACATTTCCTCAACGCGCGCAGCAACTTCTGGAAACAAAATGGCTTTGCCAGCCACATTCCGGCAACAAATCGAAGCACCCCAGAAAAACGCTGAGCTCATCTTTTGTGCATGTTCATCAGCGAAAAGGGGCCCACATGCCACGTGTTTGGCGAATGCGGCTAATGATCCGTCTTGGAGAGCTTTTCACGTCACCTCGGCCGCTGGGGCCCTATCAACCCGGAGTGGACGGATACCGGCGATCACATCGGCTCACGCGGAGGACAGGGCGCCCGTCCTGTCCGGCTTGTGGGCTTCGGCATCATGATCGCTTCACACCCGGCGGCCATGCTCACTACCATCATCTCAGAACTCTTGCGGAACTGATTTCGCGTCCTCAAACGAATGCCGAACTGCCATCTAAGTTCGCTTGAGGCGTCGAAAGCAGCCGGGTTGCCTGCTGCCACTTACCTCCCCCAGGTAGAGCAGTATCGATCCGGCTGACTGCCGGCCGGTCATCCCCCGCGATGATCGGCCGGATTCCCAGACTTCGTCGTCATTGGGTCATCGCATGCGAACGCAGTTCATCACCACATTTGCAGTTATCCTGATCTTGGGATCAGTTTTGTTCCTGCGAGCATACGCGAAGTCAAATTCAGACGACGTTTCGCAGCAGGGCATGACGACACATGAAGCATCATCAACAGTAACAACTCAGGTTGTGAAAGAAGAAGCATTTCGAAGGAGCGTTACGGCCAGTGGGTCCGTTGCTCCCTGGCAGGAGGTAACGATCAGCTCCGAGTCAAGCGGTCTCCGGCTCGCCGAAATGTCCGTGGTTGAGGGTGAGTGGGTGAGGAAAGATCAAATTCTGGCTCGCCTCGACAGCGATCTTCTGGCGGCACAACTGGCTGAGCAGGAGGCGGTCATTCAAGAGGCCACTGCCACGTTGGAGCGAGCAAACTCCACTGCGGCCCGAGGTGAGAGACTCCTCGCCAGCAGAACGATCAGTGCAGAGACTGCCGAAGAAAGGGAAACGAAAGTAAAGACAAGCCGCGCCCAACTGGCACAGGCGGAAGCAGTCGCCAGACGTATTCGCGTTCAGCTCGATCGCACCTCTGTCCGCGCGCCGTTTGACGGAACCGTAGCGAGCAAGCCCGCAGTCGTGGGCTCCACGGTGCAGGTCGGGACAGTTCTCCTGTCTCTCATCCGTGAGGGTCGCTTAGAAGTGGAAGCCCTTGTATCGGACAAGGAAATCGCACTGCTCCACATCGGGCAGAAGGCAAAGATCGTAAGTCCTTCCGGCGAGAGGTTTGAGGGGGAAGTCTCCTTGATTTCCCAAAAGGTCGATCCTGCCACCCGCCTGGGGACGGTCCACATCACGGTTCCGCGCGATAGCGGCTTGAGGGCCGGTATGTTTGCCGTGATCACCATCGAAACAGCGATGACATCCTCCTTAAGCGTGGCCCAATCCTCGGTAATTTGGAGAGGCGGGAAAGCATGCGTGTTCGTAGTTGAACCGAACGGCAAGGTTACGCTGAGGACTATCATCATTGGTGAACAAGATCAGACCCGCATCGCCGTGACATCAGGAGTGTCCGAGGGTGAGGTCGTGGTGACGTCCGGGGCTGCCTTCCTCTCAGAAGGATCTCTCGTCAGGGTCACGGATTCAGTGGCGAATGCTGCAGGGGCCACGACCGGCCGGGACCTTCTTCAGTGAACGCAATTTCAGCTTGGTCAATCCGCAACCCCGTCCCAGTCCTTGTTCTATTCATAGCGCTGACAGTCGCCGGCTTGTGGGGCTTTTCTCAGCTTCGTACCAACAATATGCCGGATATCGATCTTCCAACAGTCACCGTAACCGTGACACAGCCCGGAGCCGCGCCGAGGGAGATTGAGCTGCAAATCGCTCAAGTCATCGAAAATGCGGTCGCCACCCTGGATGGTGTCGACGAAGTGTCCACTACCCTGTCGGAAGGGTCATCGATAACGACCATCGAGTTCACGCTCGATTCTGATCCCGAGACCGTAACGAATGATGTGCGCAACGCCATCTCTTCAGTGCAAGCCAATCTGCCCGCCGGAGCCACAGAGCCCATCATCACCAGGGTCAGCGCTACCGGAAACTCAGTCCTCACATTCGCTGTCGAAGCACCGACGTTAACGCCTGAACAGCTGAGCTGGTACATCGACAATGACGTCGCCAAGGCGTTGCTCGGCGTCGGAGATATCTCAAAAATCGAACGGTCGGGAGGTGTCGATCGGGTCATTCGCGTCGAGCTCGATGCCGAGCGCCTTGCAGCCTTTGGCATCAGCGCGGGGAGCATCAGCCAGACCTTGGCCTCCAGCAATGTCAATCAACCCGGCGGGCGAATGACGATCGGCGGCAAAGAGCAATCCATCCAGACCATCGGATCGGCCGAGACTGTGGAGGTGCTCGCTGAAACACGAATCGCAACCAGTCAGGGTACTTCGGTCAAGCTTTCCGAATTAGGCCACGTCATCGATTCCTGGGAAAAGCCGCGCCAGGCTGCACTTCTCAGCGGTCAGAATGTCGTCTCCTTCAATGTTTTTCGCTCGGTCGGCTCGAGTGAGCTCGATGTCGTTGATCGCGTCCGGATGCAAGTGGCTTTGCTGCAGGCCGAAAACCCCACGATCGAGTTTGTCGAGGTGAGCTCTTCGTCAGGATTCGTCCAGGAGAGCTACGATGCCGCGCTCGAGGCCTTATGGGTGGGCGCATTGTTGGCCATCATTATCGTTTGGGCCTTTCTGCGCGACCTCCGGGCGACCCTGGTATTGGCGATTGCCATGCCGCTTTCCTTGATTCCCACCTTCGCAGTCATGGCAATCCTCGACCTGTCGCTAAACAACATTACCCTGCTTGCGCTGTCGGTCGTGGTGGGCATCCTCGTTGACGACGCTATCGTTGAAATAGAGAACATCGTTCGACACATGCAGCAAGCGGGGAAGACTGCATACCAAGCCGCCATCGAGGCCGCAGATGAAATCGGGCTTGCGGTGGTCGCAACGACAGCGACCATCGTGGCGGTTTTTTTACCCGTGGCCTTCATGCCGGGCATACCGGGCAAGATGTTTCTCAGTTTCGCAATCGCGATCTGCGTCTCAGTGCTGTTTTCCCTGCTCGTGGCTCGGATGCTCACGCCCCTCATGGGGGCATACCTGCTCAAGTCGACCGCTGCAAAAGCCGACCATGTTCCGAGCTGGGTCCACACCTATCTCTGGGCATTAAGGCTTGCCCTCAGGCACCGCTGGATCACGATTTTCTCCGGCGTCCTCTTTTTCGTTTGCTCGCTGTCCCTGGCGACCCAGCTGCCGACCGAGTTCATGCCGGCAGCTGATCGCGGAACATCGACACTTTCCGTCGAATTGGCGCCAGGATCGACCATCGAAGAGACCACTGCCGTTGTTCAACAGGTTCGAACGGCGCTGAAATCGGACCCGGCGATTGATGGCATCTTCGCTACCATTGGCAAGGCTGCCGAATCCGGCAGCGGTCCGAGCCGGGGTTCGACCAGCGCCGAAGTGCATACAGGGACGATCACGATCAATCTGGTGCCGCGCGCCGACCGGACGGTTTCGCAGCAGGAATTCGAGCGAGAGGCATCGTCTAAGCTGGCTGACATCGCCGGCGTAAAACTGCAATTCGGGGCCGACGGCTTTTCCGGCTCCAAGGTGTCCGTAACCCTCGTCTCCGACAATTTCGAACTCCTGGAGCAGACCAGCAGTGCCCTGCTGGAACAGCTCAAAGGCCTGTCTGGGTTGAAAAATGCCCAGTTGACCGACGCGAACACAAAACCGGAAGTGATCATTCGGCCAGACAGCGCTCGCACCTCGGAACTCGGAATTACACCGAGCGACATCGCCTCGACCATCAAAATTGCCACGATTGGCGACGCCGATGCCGATCTTGCCAAGTTTAATCTGGAAGATCGACAGATCCCCATCGTCGTGGCCTTGAGCGATGCAGACAACGCCGATCCATCAATATTGTCGATCCTCCCACTCAACGGACGAGGGGGCCCTGTGCCGCTGAGCTCCGTGGCTGACATCAGCTTCAGCGCTGGCTCCAACACGATATCAAGGGTGGGAAGAAGCCGAAGCCAAACCATCGAAGCGGAACTCGCCGGACTCACTCTCGGCGAGGCCAATCAGGCAATCCAGTCACTGCCGGTCATGACATCTCTTCAGCCAGGCGTGAGAGAACTTTCGCGGGGAGAGACAGCACGGATGCAGGAGCTGTTCTCAGGATTTGCGACGGCGATGATCGCGGGCATCCTGCTGATTTACTTGACCCTCGCTTTGCTGTTTCGAAGTTTCATTCAGCCCATCACCATCCTTGTTGCGCTCCCACTGTCCGTTGGGGGAGCACTCGGTTTTTTGATGGTTACAGACAAAGCTCTTGGTCTTTCGGTTCTCATCGGACTTCTCATGCTGATGGGAATTGCTGCGAAGAATTCCATTTTGCTGGTCGAATATGCGCTCGTCGCAGAGGTCCGGGGGTTGAGCCGCATAGACGCTCTTTTGGATGCCGCGAGAAAGCGTGTCCGACCCATCATTATGACTTCAATGGCTATGGGGGTCGGTATGCTGCCCATTGCCATCGGTATTGGGGCCGATACCGAAACACGGGCCCCCATGGCCATTGCAGTGATCGGAGGGCTGCTGTCATCAACTTTGCTCAGCCTGATCTATGTGCCTGTTGTTTATACGCTCATGGATGATTTCCAGAGCGTCCTAGGGCGCCATCTTAAACGCCTCTTACCGGCTCAAGTGCCAAGGCAGCCTTCCACTTAGCGGGAAGCATTCACGTGCTCCCGTTTGTGGAGGCCATGCTTGGTCAATGGTTTTGAAGCCGAATAATGATCAAAATCGAGGTGGCGGACACTCGCCACTATAAATATATATCGAGTATTATTCATCTTTCGCTCAATCGTAGAGTACACCGGAAACAAAAAATAACAAAAATGATTTCATCAGAAAAGGTTGGAAACAAAATTCAACAAACAAGAATTGTTTATCTCTTAGAGTCCAACCTTATAGACCTAGATACCGCCCTATGGGAACTGGGCCTTTTGAGTCCAAACGTCCTGATGTGAGCGTGCATCATCAGGACGGGGGGCACAAGGTTCTCTATTCGTGAAGCTCTACAGTTCTGTTTCACCGTGATCAGACCGAGACCTATCTACGGAGCTAACATGCAATTCCAAGAAACATCAATGATCCTCAAGGAAGTTCGAATTGGAAGGCACGGTATTTCACCGAGTGGCGTGGAGATCATCGTTTTTATTCAGCGCCAGGGAGAAGACAGACCTGAACAATGGAACATCAAAATTGACAGGGACCTTTCCATCGAGGAAGCCGAGTGGATTTGTGAGTCCGCGTGGGACACGTCGACGCGCAGCATGGAGCTGTGTCTTCCTTTTGAGCTCAATTTTGCCAGCAGTCGCAAGTCCAGCACAACGCGAAGGGCAGGAGACGCACAATAATAGTTCGCCTTCAGATGCGAGCTCAAGGCCGGGCAGTCTGCGATACCTGACGTGTTAGAGCTCCGCTCGGGTGCTGTCATTCCCGGAGACCCCACAGATTCGGAGCAAGGAAGCCCAGTCGTCGAGGGCCACGGTCAGCTTTACGTCCGACAAATCGTATCAGACCGAGAGCAGCAGCACCTTGACCATCGCCAGGGGCGGCCAAGCGGCCTCAGCCTCATCCATGATGACTGACTGGATCGGATCGAGAAGGCTGGCGACGGGGCTCCAGTCGTTCAGCTTGGCAAGCTCATCGAGCGATGAAGCTGGGCGTGTGCGTCTAGCAACACCAAACCGCTACTGACCAATGGAACGTTGCGCTACGGCCAGCTCTCCTCCTCTGAAAGACCATAGAGTCCGCAATTAGAACTCTGTCTACGCTCACCTAGGTCTCCTAGATGTGGAAGCAGCCGGTCCTCAAAATTCAGACAGACAGGAATCCTCCATCGATGATCAGGTCCGAGCCTGTTACGAAGCGGGCCTCATCCGACCCGAGATACACGACGGCCCAGGCAACGTCGTCGGGTTCCCCAAGGCCGCCGAAGGGATGGATTTCCCTGAGTTTCGCCTTCGCCTCTTCCGGCGTTCCTGTCGCCAGACGTGCCGCCAAGGGCGTCCACACATAGGAGGGGTGCAGGCAGTTCACCCGAATACCGTAGCCCAGCCGCGCGCAACTGGTGGCGCAATGCTTCGTCAATGTCCGCAGGGCGCCCTTACTGGTGCCGTAGGCAGGGCCACCTCTCGTGCCCACATAACCCGCGGTGGAGCCAATATTGATGATCGAGCCGCCTCCCGTCTCCTTCATCGCTGCTATTTGTGTCCGGCAGCCCAGAAACACTCCGTCAAGGTTGACGCGCATCACCCGCCGCCACTCCTCAAGCGATACGTCTTCAATGCCGCGGGGAGCGGAGCTGCCCACCCCGGCATTGTTGACGGCGATGTCGATCTTGCCGAAATGGGCGACGGCAGCTCCGATGACTTCTGCCCAGCTCGCCTCGTCGGCAACGTCGTGCTCCAGGAAGATCGCCTCGACACCTGCGGTTCTGGAGATTTCGAGCGCGGCCTCACCTTCAGCACGGTCAATATCGGTCAGCACGAGCTTTGCACCGCTCTCCCCCATGCGCCGCACCAATCCATGGCCCAGGCCGCCGGCCGCCCCCGTGATGAGGGCTACCTTACCCTTCAGTCTATCGTTCATGTGTCTCTCTTCATTAGACGGCCGGCATCGTGACGGGGTTGCCCCAGTCGGTTATTTCAAAAGTTCCGGCTTTCCGTCCTTGATGACGACGAGCTGCATGCCGAAAATAGGATTTCTGTTGGCATCAAAGGTGAATTTGCCGGTACCCAGGACGGTGGGGAAATCCTTCACCTCGGCGAGCGCCTGGCGCACTGCCGAGGGCTCCGATCCGGCCTTCTGACCGCCGAGCCGGCAAGCATGGTTGCCGTATAGCTGATCGCCGCATAGGGATCCGCCTCGCTGCCGAACTTCTCCCTGAAGGTGGCCCGAAACTTTGTGGTCACGGGGTTGCTATCGTCGGGATAATAAAAGGCGGGATAGATTGTGCCGTCGATCGCCTTGCCGCCGATGCGAATAAAGTCAGGCGCCCCAATGGAATCCGAACCCACAAGCTTGACCGTCTCCGGAAGTCCTGCCTGCCGCGCCTGCAGAACGATGTTCGCCGAGGCTTCTGGAAGGGCGCCTAGGTAGATCATCTCCGGATCCATATCCACCAGCTTGGTCGCCAGGGCAATGAAGTCCGTCTGCGAAGTGAGGACGGACTCCTCGGCGATGTTGGTCACGCCATGGGCGGCGAGATAGTCCTTCAGGATGTTCTTGTAAGCGACCATCGCCTCGTTATCACGTCCGTAAACGAGAACGATTGACTTAACTTTGGCGGTCTCAACGGCGTATTTCGCAAGAGATTCAAGCACCTCGGGCGGGTTCTGATAAAGCTTGAATGCCCATTCCCCGGACTCAGTGATCTTCTGCGACACCCCGAGAGCGAGGACCGGTGTCTTCGAAGCATTTGCAACCGGCGCGGCCGCCAGTGCCAAGGGAGAGGTGGGTGGACCGATGATCACTGAGGCCTTGTCATTGGTGATGAAGCGGTTCATCAGGGTGATCGCTTGATTTTTATCACTCGCATTGTCCTGCATGATCATCTTGATCGACTTGGCTTTGTCGCCGAACTCTGCGGCAAGATGATCGATCGCGACTTCGACGCCGCGTTCCATCGGCGGCCCCGCCCAGGAGGCGACCGCGCCGGTCAAAGGCAGCTGAACCGCTATGGTGGCTTCGTCAGCAAAGGCTGATCCGGCCGATAGTATGCCGAATATGAGCGCAGCGCTGTGTAAGGATAGGTTCTTCATGGTGTCTCCCCTTGCTGTTTGTTGTTGGTCAGAGTTGTTTGGTTGAAGCCGTGCCCAGGTAATGGGCGACGATCATCTGGTCCTGAGCCATCTCCCGACTTGCACCACTCTGGACGACCTTTCCCTGCTCGATCACATAGGCATTCTCGGTGACATCGAGCGCACGTCGGGCATTTTGCTCCACCAGGACGACGGTCAGGCCCTCGCGGTTGAGTTGGACGAGGGCCTCGAAAACCTGAGAGGTGACGAGCGGCGCAAGTCCCAGGCTGGGTTCATCGAGCAGCAGCATTCTCGGCTTGCCCATTAACGCACGACCGATCGCAAGCATCTGCTGCTGGCCGCCGGACAGCGAGCCGCCAGCCTGATTGTGCCGCTCCCTAAGAATCGGAAACAGGGCATAGACCCGCTCAAGCTCGTCGCTGCCGCGGCTTGCGCGACCGCCGAGCGCCTGCCTCCCAAGATCGAGATTTTCTGCAACGGTCAGCGGCGCCAGGATCTGGCGGCCTTCCGGAACGAGAACGAGGCCCATGCGAGCGACCTTGTAAGCGGGGAGGCCGGTGATCGGCCGGCCTTCGAATAGAATTTCCCCGCCCGCCGTCTTGATCAATCCGCAGATGGACTTGAGCAATGTCGTCTTGCCGGCACCGTTGCGTCCGATGACGGCCGTGATGCTGCCTTTGGGGACTGACATGGAGATCCCGCGAATGGCCGTAATACCGCCATAACGGGAGGTGAGATCGTTCACTGTCAGCATGGTCACACCCCCAGATAGGCTTCGATGACGCCGGCATCGGCGCACACCTCGTCCGGCGTTCCAGCAGCGATCAGGCGGCCGCTGTTCAATGCATAGACCGTGCTGCACATCTCCCTGACGAAGCGCACATTGTGCTCGATGAGCAGCACCCCGACGCCCTCGGCCGCCACCTCGCGAAATATGGTGCCCAGTTCATCCGCCTCGACGTCGTTCATTCCAGCGACCGGCTCGTCCAGGAGCAGGATCGACGGTGCCATTGCCAATGCGCGCATCATCTCGACTTTGCGCTGATGACCATAGGCGAGGGCGCCTGCCGGCTTGTCGCGATAGGCGGCGAGGCCGAACCGTTCGAGCAGCGCATCCGCGCGGTGAAAGAAGTCGGACTTTTCCGCCCAGGCCGAGGGCAGGCCGAGAATGTTAGTCAGAAGAGACGTTCGCTCGTGGCGGTGAAAGCCGATGACGATGTTCTCGACCACGCTTGCCTCACGCAGCAGCCGAATGTTCTGAAAGGTCCGAGCGACGCCACGCCGGGCGATCGCGTGCGCGTTTTCCTTCGAGATATCGGCCCCGTCGAGCAGAACCCGACCGGAATTTACCCCGAGAATTCCGGCAATAAGGTTGACGACGGTCGATTTTCCGGCGCCATTCGGACCAATCAGTCCGGTGATGCGCCCCGGCGCGATCTCCATGGAGAAGTCTGCCACAGCGGCAACGCCACCAAATGATTTGCTTATCCTTTCGAGCCGCAAGGCCGTCATGCGATTTTCCTCCGCTCGAGGATGGCCTTTGCGTCGCTGGCCTGTCGGCTCCGCCAATAGGTTCTCGCAGTATCGACAATGCCAAGCGGCATGAAGATGATGACGAGGACGATCATCACGCCCTGCATCACCAGACGCTGGTCGGCCAACGGGCGCGCGAGCTCCGGCAGGATCGAGAGAACCATCACTCCAACCAAGGGACCTGCGACGGAGATCCGACCACCCAGAATCACGCCGGACAAAGCTGCGACCAACATCGGAAAGCCGAACTGCTCGGGCGAAAGGCTGTAGGTGTTGAAGGCGATCAGCGCTCCTGTCAGACCCGCAATCCCGCCGCTCAGGACGAAGGCCAGGCATTGATATCGCTGCACCGAAATCCCGAGCGAGACCGCGACCGTCTCGTCCTGCCGGATCGCATCGAAGGCGCGTCCCACCCCTGAGGAGACGACCACCTGGATCATTCCATAGACCAGCACGAGAAAGACCAGCAGCCCAGGAAGTGCAATGCTTTTCGGGATCCCATTCATGCCCAGGGCGCCCCCGGTGATCGGCTCGGCATAGAGAATAAGCGACACCATGATCTCGATAAAAGCCACGGTGGCGATGGCTTGGAAGGCACCTCGTAGACGCGACAAAGGCAGCGACAACATGAGCCCCGCCAGCGCGCCCATGGCTGTGCCGAAGATTCCGCCAAGAACGGGCGATAATCCTAGCGTTTGAACCACATTGGCAGCCGCATAGGCGCCGATGGCCGCAAATCCGGCCGTCGCGAGGGAGAAGACCCCGGCACGGAGCACGATGTACTGGCTATAGGCCAACCCTGAGCTGAGAATGATGAGCTCGGCCAGTGGAATATAGGCGAGGAAGAAGTTGGTCATTGCCGCACCACGCGCATCTCGGACCGCAGCCCTTTGAAGAAGCCGGTCGGGTGAAGCAACAGGGTCAAGAACAGCAGGGCGAACAGGATCGCATCGCTCAGTTCCGACGAGACATAGGTCACCAGAAGCGTTTGCACGATGCCGAGCGAGATGCCCGCAGCAATTGCTCCAGGTATGCTTCCAAGACCGCCAAGGATCACGACCACGAAGCCGCGCAGCATGATCGACTCGCCCATGAGGAACTGGACCGAATTGAAGGTCAGTCCGATAATGAAGCCTGCCGCACCGGCAAAAGCCCCCGCGATGAAGAAGATCTGCGCATAAACGCTGGCGGGGTTGATGCCCAAGATCAGAGAGGCCCCCTCGTTGACCGAAATCGCTCTGATCTTTCGGCCCATGCTGGTTCTGTAAACATAGAAATAGAGAAAGATGAGAGACACGGCCGTGATTCCGATGACCGTGAGTTGCAGCAGGCTTATGCGAAGTCCGAGGAATTTGTAGATCACGACGGGAAACGACCCGAAGGGGAAGCTCATGATCTGCGCATCCGAAACCTGTTGCGCGACGCTAATGATCACGAGACCCGCTCCGATGCTGGACACCACCGCACCAAACTCGTCGCCGCCCCGTGCTCGCAGCGGACGAAATGCGACGAAATCGAGCAGCATGCTGACAAGTCCCCCGGCAATGATCGCTGCGCCGAAAGCGACCGCGATCGGCAAGTCTGCCAAGGTCAGCGCATAGAGGCCCACAAAGGCGCCGCACATGAAAATTGCGCCATGGGCCAGATTCATGATGTTCATGACGCCGAAAATCAGAGTGAATCCTAGGGAGAACAGGGCGTAGATACATCCGACCACCACGCCATTGAGAATTTGCTGCGCTAACATAGTGTTTCCCTCCCTCCAGCGAGGCCGGCGGTTTCTTTCCGCCCCTTATTGCTGTACGGCCTGTCTTCCTGTCACTCGCCCCAACACTTCTTCAGCCGACACACTTTTTCGGGACGAATTGCGCCAAGCCACCACCTGATCCGGCCGGATTAAGGCAAGGTCTGCCTCATAGAGGTCGAAGGCCTCTTCGTCATTGCAATCGACGACCTTGAGCTCGACTCCGAGCTTCGCAGCCGCCTGCACGTAGGGGGTTGGATCGGTGGGCTTGCCGCCAAGGCGAAGCAAGGTCCATTCGAAGCCGAACAGATCGAACAAGGAGCGCCCGTCCTTCAGCCACACATGCGGGGCGCGTCCACCGGGGTTACCGGTTGGAACATAGGCCGTCGGGGAATCCGGTGGTGCGGGCGTCCCGTCGCTCACAATGATGGGAGAGCCGTCATAGCGTCCGCCGAAGGTGAAGCCGGGAATGTTGAACTCGGCGCGCGCATGAGCGCTCAGATATGCACCCGCTCGCCGGCGCGCGGCGATCCCGGCAGAGGTGTCGTCTTCGATTGCGGGTGACGGGCGATAGAGACCCACGGAATCGGCGAAACGGCGCGCATGCATGGTGTTGCGCTGAGCGACCGGACGACGTTCTGCCTCGTAGGAGTCCAGCAGGGACGGTGGCGCGATACCCTTAACGACAGCGGCAAACTTCCAGCCGATATTGACGGCATCCTCGATCGCGGTGTTGTAGCCCATTCCGCCGGTGGGCGTGAACAAATGGACCGCGTCACCGCCGAGAAATACGCGGCCGCTGTGAAATCTGTCGGCAACGAGCGTTCGGCCCGCCAGCCAGGAATCGCGCGACAGGATGGTCAGGGGAATGCTTATCCCCATCGCCTGCTCGAAGTATTGAAGGCAAGTTTTGTCGTCGATCTCCTGGACGTTCTCACCATTGCGCAGCTGGGTGTGGAAGGCGAATTCGCCGGTTCCGTCGACGGCGGCCATCAAGGCGCGACGCTCGCCGTTGAAGGTCCAGTACATCCAAGACCGCGGATGCGGACAAAACTCGTAGAACTGTGGCGCATGGATATACATCGCCAACATCCGCCCACCCATGAAGTCACGGTCGGCACTGCCTTCGCCAATGTAATCGAAGCCCAACTGGCGCCGAACCAAGCTTCGCGGGCCGTCTGCTCCGAACAGGTAGAGCGCCCGGATCGTTCGCGTTTCGCCGGTGACGGTGTTGACAAGTCTTGCCTCAACATCATGGCCAGTATCGGTAAAATCCGTCAGGGCCCAGTTAAAATTCACGGAGACTGTGGCCAGCGACTTCGCATGTTTTGCTAGAACGCCTTCGACGAATTTCTGTGAAACCCGATGCGGCGGTTCTGCAGCGCTGAACGAGCCGTTGGTGTTCCGCACAGCCACCTTGGCGTCACGCGCGGACGGAAGCTCGACACGGGCGATCTCATAGGTCGAAAAGCGCGTAAAATAAGCAATGTCCGTGGGATAGTCCTCCGGCAGACCGAGGGCGCGGATCTCTTCTGAGAACCCCAGACGCCGGAAGTGCTCCATGGATCGCGCCTGGGTCGCATTTGCTTGCGGGTTTACCGCCGTCGAGGCCTTGAGATCGACGAGAACCACATCGACGCCGCGCCGGCCAAGCTCATTTGCGAGCATCAGGCCGCATGGGCCGCCGCCCACGATAAGGACCTGCGTTCGATCCGGGATCACTGTCCCATCTCCTGGCGACGCTCAGACATCATCGATCACTCGACGAGGCGGCCTCGTAGTTGAACGCGAAATCCTGCGGTGGCCTTGGGCCCCAAACGTAGAATGCATCCTCCGCGGCGTGATCGCCGGCATCCCAGTCGCAGTTGGCCGGGATGTAGTCAATATCGCAGGAAAACTCCGCATAGCTGCCCCAGGGATCGCGCACGTAGTGAAAGTAGTTGGATCCCAAAACGTGACGCCCCAAACCCCAGCCCTCGGTGAACCCGCGATCGGCCATTTGCATCGCACCGAGGCCAATCTCGTTGACTGAACTCACATCCCAGCTCAGGTGATGGAGGCCGGTGCCCTCTGCCCGCGCCAGGGCAATCAAATGATGATCGCTGCCGTGGATGCCGTGCATGAACGCGATTCCGTGCCCGATCGGTCGGCGAGCCGCAATCCTAGGGTGCGAGTGTAGAATTTGATGGCGCCGCCCACATCGCTGGTAAAAATCAGGATATGCGCGAGACGTCGCGGTCTCACCAAGGACACCTGGCTGCGCTTCGGCGCCCCTTGTGCTCCGGCAGGAGCCGAGGAGAGATCGATGCTCGACTTCTCGTTCGGCGAGGACTTTTCTGCCACTTTGATTTCGATGAGAAGGCCGTCCGGGTTGCGAAACCACAATCCGGCGCTATCCACACCCGGCGGAGGATCGAGGAGCTTCACGCCTAGGGCCTCGAGGCGCGCCTTAAATGCCGGAACATCATCGGCAAAAGCGCCAAAGGATAGATAGTTCAGCTTTTTTCTAGGTCCTTCCGAGATTCGGCCCCAGCAATGGCTGCCGCCCGCCGTGTGAACGGTGAGGCTCTCCCTTTGCGGATGCAGATCTAGACCGAAGGCGCCGTAATAATGGTCAGCAACCTTCAGGTCGGGGACCGTCAGGTCGAAATGATCGAGCGAGTGGACGCCAAGCTCACCTGCCCGGCGTGTCGGCAACGCGACACTGCGAATTTGCGTCATCTCGGCCTTGCCTTCCTGCTATCCCCCCGTCGTAATGCGAGGGTTTGTCTTCAAATTTCGTCTGCGACCGGACTTCTGAGCAGCCCGACGCCCTCGATCTCCACTTCGCAGACATCTCCCGGCTTCATGAAAAGCTTTGGCGTTCGCGCGAAACCGACCCCAGCCGGTGTCCCAGTGACGATGATATCGCCGGGAACCAGAATGAAGGCCTCGCTGAGCAGAGAGATGAGCGTGGCCACATCGAACAGCATGTCGTCGATGGGGGCGCTTTGAACGGTGGCACCGTTGAGACGCGTTTCGAGCCGAAGCCCATTGCACCCGCGTGGAAGTTCATCCGCGGTTACGAAGCTCGGTCCGAATGCGCCAGTGCCGTCGAAGGTCTTGCCGATCGTCCATTGCGTCGACTTGAACTGGTAGTCCCTCACCGTGGCATCATTGAACACCGAATAGCCCGCCACGTGATCGAGAGCGGAAGCCTTGGGAATGTGCCGGCCTGGCGATCCGATGACGGCGACGAGTTCGCCTTCGAAATCCAATTGGTCGGAGACCCGAGGGCGCAGGATTGGCGCCTGATGGCCGATGAGACTGGAGGCAAATCGTGTGAAGAGCGAAGGGTAGTCAGGAACCTTAAAGCCCGCTTCTGCGGAATGGTCCGCATAGTTTAGTCCGACGCAGACAATCTTTCCCGGATTGGCAAAGGGAGGCCTGTAGGAGATCCCACTAGGATCGATTGCCGAGCCGGACCTAAGCACCTGTCCTGCGGCCTGCAGCACTGATGTGCCACCATTAACGAGGTGATCGAGATGACCGGGGAATCGGCTGTCCGAGGCCAGCAGTCCACGCAGACTTCCATTCTCACCCTCGACCGCGAGACCGTCGAGGGTCCCGTCATTGAAAGCCACAAAGCGCATCCAGCTGGTCCTCCATCGCAACGGTCTGTGCCGTTGTCGTATTCCGGGGACCTTAGGACGGGCAGGTGGTTACAGTAAGATATCAAAAACGTCTTTTCGATGCCTTTTAGTTATCGCATGATGAGCCATGAAGCTCAATCAGCTGAGGAACGTTTCTGCAATTGCGAGCCGAGGCAGTCTGAGAGCTGCAGCCCGTGCTCTAGGGCTCTCGCAGCCTGCTTTGACACGCAGCGTCACCGAGATTGAACACGAACTCGGCGCTCCATTGTTCGAACGCCGGGCCCGGGGAATGGCGCTCACACCGATTGGCGAAGCCGTCGTGAAGCGCGCGAACGTCATCCTCAACGAGGTCAGGCGAACCCAGGAGGAAGTCGATCAGATCAGGGGAGGGCTAGGGGGCAGCGTGACCGCTGGTCTGTCGATTGCAGCACATATCGCCATGTTACCACGCTCGCTGAAACTGTTCCGCCAACGATATCCGGACGTAAAATTGCGACTGATTGAGGGATTTTATCCCACGTTGGAATCTAGTTTGATTGACGGGTCCGTCGACTTCTACATTGGGCCGCAGCCGAGCCAGGCCACTCCTAAGGAGTTGTTGGTAGAGAAATTGTTCGACAACACGCGCACTGTACTTGGGCGCGCCGGCCATCCCCTGGCGAATGCCCGCAGTTTGCGTGAACTGGTCGATGCGGAATGGGTAATGACCTCAATTACTCATAAAGCTGACGAAGAAATGGATACTCTCTTTGCGAGAAATGGTCTTCCGCCTCCAACACTGGTCATTCAAACTCAATCTGCCCTGACCCTGATTATGACACTCGCCTACAGCGATATGCTGGCCATGGTCCCAATCCAGTGGACCGAGCTCGCTATAACCTCGGCATCTTTAGTTTCCATAAATGTAAGCGAACCTTTACCTGCTCCCCCGATGGTGCTGGTACGGCGAACTTCCTTGCCGCTCACCCCAGCGGCGCAATTTTTTGCTGACCAGATGCAAAACAGTTGGCGGAAAGCTGGGCCATTATCTGCCGGGCCCACGTAGCGAGTAAGGAGTTTTTCCCCAGCGGAAAGCACGAGAGTCGCAGCGAAAGTTTGCTCGTCCACTTTGCGCCGCAATTTCGGTCGTTGGTCAGTCGTGTTCAGCATACCAGAAGCTGCCGATCCGACCAGCTCACACAATCGACCATAGCGAGGTCGAAAGCGGACTTCGGTTACTAAACCACGGCACAGAGAAAGCTGCCATCGCCTGCTGGGGCTATCGTCGGCGGCGATGTCCTCCCAACTTGGACAGGCCTCTGGGAAATAGTCTAAAGCAGTATTGGACCGATCTCAGCGTTTGCGCAGCCCGTCGACAAAAACATCGACAAGGCGAAGCGCGGTCGGCTGCCAGTCGGTCATTACCTGCGCATAGAAGATACCGACAAGCGTGCGCAGCAGGTCTTCCGCCGAAACGTCGGAACGGATCGCACCTGCCGCGATACCGCGATCGAGCAGCAGTCCGATCGCCCCGGTTAACCGCTCGAAGGAATACGCCTTCAGCTCCGAGGAGCCATGCGCGACCAGCTGGAGGCCCTCAATCATCCCTTTTTTGGCAGCGACGAGGCGGACATTGGCATGGAGCCATTTTCGCAGAGCCTCGACGGGTTCGTCGTTGGCAAGCTGCTCGGCAAGGTCGCCTAAAAGGTCCACTTCATGGCGGTAGACAGCTTCGAACAGCGCTTCGCGTGTGGGAAAGTGGCGATAGAACGTGCCAATCCCGACGCCCGCCTCCCGCGCGACGGCCTCCAGGCTTGCCTGTGGGCCACCCGCACTGAAGATTTGCGTCGCCGCCTCGATCAGGCGCTCCCGGTTGCGGATGGAATCCGCGCGGGGCTTGCGGCGGGTCCGTGTCGTGCTCTCAGGTGCCATTCATCCCGACCAGGACCAAATCCCCCTTGATAAACGGAGGCATCCTCCGTATATATAGTTCATTGGGAAACCGCATAGGGTACGCATTCCCCGCGACGGTAGTCGGCATCAAAACTCCGCACGCGACCTCATCTCTCCGCACTCGGCGGCTTCGATCCATATATCACAAACACTGAATGGGCTACTCCATGTCACTCTCCATCAGCCTCGCCATTAACGGTCGGCAGCGCATAGTCGCGCTTGAAGACCCGCGCGTAACGTTGCTCGACCTGTTGCGCGAGCGGCTTGATCTGACCGGCACCAAGAAGGGGTGCGATCGGGGCCAGTGTGGTGCATGCACGGTTCTCGTCGACGGCCGGCGCATCAATTCCTGCCTTGCGCTGGCTGCCAGCCTCGACGGAGCCCAGGTCACCACTATTGAAGGGCTTGCCGAGGATGAAACACTGCATCCGGTCCAGGCCTCCTTCATCGCCCATGACGCCTTCCAATGCGGCTACTGCACGCCGGGCCAGATCATGAGCGCTTTGGGGCTAATCGCAGAAGGACATGCGGGAGACGACCCCGAGCGGATCCGCGAGCTGATGAGCGGTAATATTTGCCGCTGCGGCGCCTATCAGGGCATTACCGAAGCGGTGCTCGAAGCCCAGAAGATGCTTGCCGACGCGAGTGAAGAAGGGCGCCGCCGGAGGAACGCGGCATGAACCGTTTCGATTATCTACAGCCGGCGAGCGTATCGGAGGCTATTGCCGCGGGAGCCGAGTCGGACACCGCCTATCTTGCGGGCGGAACGAACCTGCTCGATCTGATGAAGATGGGGACGGCGCGGCCGAAGCGGCTGATCGACATCACGCGCCTGCCTGGACTCGATCGTATCGAATGGCTGGCGGATGGCAGCGTGCGCGTCGGCGCCCTGGTCCGCAATTCGGACCTTGCCTATGACGAGCGCTTCGCGCGGACCTTCCCGGCCGTCGCAGAGGCACTGCTTTCAGGCGCATCGGCACAGCTGCGCAATGTCGCGACAGTGGGCGGCAACCTGATGCAACGCACCCGCTGCGCCTATTTCCATGACCTGGGCAGCGCCTGCAACCGCCGCATGCCGGACACCGGCTGCGATGCCCGCGAGGGCGAGAACCGTCTCCATGCCGTGCTTGGCTGGAGCGAGCACTGCATCGCGACCCATCCTTCCGACTTCTGCGTGCCGCTGGCGGCGCTTGATGCGGTCGTGGAGGTAGAGGGCCCGCAGGGCGCCCGTGCGATCCCGATCGATGCGCTGCACCTCCTGCCCGGGACCACGCCGGAACGGGAAACGGCGCTGGCGCCCGGCGAGCTGATCATCGCCCTCAGGCTTCCCGTGGGGGCCGCCGCCTTCTCGCGCAATGCGCGCTTTCTGAAACTGCGCGAACGCACCTCCTATGCCTTCGACGTCGTTTCGGCGGCGGCCATGCTCGAGGTCGAGTTCGGAACGATCCGCAGCGCGCGCATCGCGCTCGGCGGCGTCGCCGCAAAACCATGGCGCGCACGTGAGGCGGAGGCTTTCCTCGCGAGCGGACCCGCCACCGAAGAAGCCTTCACAATGGCTGCAGAAATTGCGCTCGCCGAGGCGCAGCCATCTGGCGACAACGCCTTCAAGATCGAACTGGCGCGCCGCATCGTCGTGCGTGCCCTGGACCTTGCATTTGCGGGGACGCCGGCAATTATGCCCGCGCTGCCGGCTTCGCCCTTCTCCACGATTTCCGGAGCGAAACATGTCGCCTGATACAATTCGCCCCCGATATCGGCACGGCTCCAACGCCGGCCAGCCGCTGACGCGCCGTGACGGGGTGCTCAAGGTCACCGGCCGCGCCACTTATGCCGCCGACAACCATCCCCAAGGCATGCTCTATGCCGTGACGGCGGTCAGCGGCATCGCGCGCGGACGGGTCACGGCGCTTGATGTTGAGGCTGCTATGGCTCATCCCGGCGTGGTGGAGGTCATCACCCCGGCCAACCGACCGCCGCTGGCGCATGACCCGAACGAAAAAATGCCGCCCTTCGGCTTCCGCGTCGAGGTGCTGCAGAATGACTCCGTGCGCTACGTCAACCAGCCGATCGCCCTCGTGATCGCCGAAACGCTGGAAGCGGCGACGGAGGGAGCGACGCTGCTCAACCCGCAATATGAGGCAGACAGTGCACGCACCGACCAAGAGAGCGGCGAGCGCTTCTCGCCGGCCGCGATCGGCGTCGGCATGCCACCACGCACCGCCCATGGCGACATCGAGGCAGGTTTCGCGGCTGCCGCCCGTATCATGGAGGCGGAATATCTCACGCCGGCGCAATACCACAACGCGATGGAGCCGCATGCCGTCGTTGCGGAATGGGATGGCGATCGGGTAACCCTCGACATGCCGAACCAGGCTTTGACGCTGAGTGCGGCTTCCTATGCAGCTTACTTCGGTATCCCTCCCGAAAACGTGCTGATCCGCTCGCCCTTCCTGGGTGGCGGCTTCGGCTCCAAGGCCATCCTCAATGGGCCGCAAATCCTGGCGATCCTTGCCGCGCGCATGCTGAAGCGGCCGGTCAAGCTGGTGCTCACGCGCGCGCAGATGTACGGTCCCGTTGGACATCGCGGACAGACCTGGCAGAAGCTGCGCATCGGCACGGACAATGCCGGCCGGCTAACGGCGCTTCACCATCACGCTGTAGCTGCCACCTCCAGTTTCGACGACTTCCTGGAACCGGCTGCGAACGCGTCCCTACCCCTTTATGCATGCTCGGCCATCCTTGCCGAGCATGAGGGGCTGCGGCTCGACATGGGTACGCCCGGGCCGATGCGCGCGCCCGGCGAAGCATCAGGATCGGCGGCGCTCGAAGTGGCGATGGACGAGGCAGCGCAAGCCTGTGGTATGGATCCGCTTGCTTTCCGGCTCGCCAATTACGCGGAGACCGAGCCGGCCACCGGAAAGCCATTTTCGTCCAAGGCATTGCGCGAATGCTATGCGGAAGGCGCCAAGCATTTCGGCTGGGAAGGCAGGCCACTGGAGCCGCGCCGGATGCGCGACGAGAACGGGTTCCTCGTGGGCTGGGGCATGGGAACGGCAGTCTTCCCTTGTCCGCACTTCCCCGCTGAGGCACGCGCCACGCTGCGGGCGGACGGAACCGCGTTGGTCGAGACATCCGGCGTCGACATGGGGCAAGGTTCGTGGACAGCCCTTGCCCAGATCGCGGCTGAAGCGCTGGGCCTCGATCCCGATCAAGTCGAGTTCCATTCCGGCATATCCAACCTTCCGGATGGCGGCATAGCCGGCGGCTCCGGCCATACCGCCAGCGCGGGCCTGGCCCTCCACAATGCCGGAGAGGATGCAATCGCCAAGCTGGCCGAACTCGCAACCGCCGATCCGGCATCGCCGCTTTTCGGCGCCGGCAATATCGGCGTGGTGGCCCGCTCCGGCCGGCTTTGTCGCCGCGACGACGAGGAGCGTAGCGAAAGCTATGCCGACATTCTCGCGCGTGCCGACCGCGCGGAGGTCGTCGGCACGGCAAAGGCGGCGCGCGACCCCGCGATCGCCTCGGCCTATGCGATGTATTCGCATGGCGCCGTCTTTGCCGAGGTGAAGGTCGATCCGGATCTCGGTCAGGTGCGGGCGACGCGCTTGGTCGGCGCGTTTGCCGCCGGCCGCATCATCAATTCCCGGCTCGTGCGCAGTCAATATTTTGGCGGCATGATCTGGGGCATCTCCTTCGCCCTGCAGGAGGAGGCGATAACCGACCGCAGGACCGGCAGGATCATGAATGCCGACCTTGCCGAGTATCATGTCCCGGTCAATGCGGACGTGCCTTCACTCGACACGATCCTGATCCCGGAGGAAGACCCTTACGTCAACCCACTCGGTGTGAAAGGCGTCGGCGAGATTGGCGTTACCGGCACGGTGGGCGCGATCGCCAACGCGATCTGGCATGCAACCGGCGTACGCGTGCGGCGCTTCCCGATCCGGCTAGAAGACCTGATCGTCCATCGGTGATGAACCTGAAGCCAGTGGCGCCACGCACAAGGGTGCCACTGGCGGAGCGTCTGCGCCATTTGCAGATATTTACGAAACGCGCCTTTATATCCAATGGCTCGACAGCTGGGTTGATGCACGGCTTATTTTGACCCGAAGGCGAAATCGGCGGGGCATAGAGACCGCTTTGCGCCTCCATGGCGGACGTTCGCGCACTCTTCATTCTCAGCCGGACGCTGTCATTCCATTTCCCCTCTCGTTCTTGCCCGCCATTGGTTTAGGCAGCCTTTGCGGCAATGGGCACGGCCGCCGAGCCCCGATGTCGGCTACCGGCCTCTTCGTGCAACAATGTCCGCATCCGCCGTGCATCGGCATTCTCCCCATGATGTGCGCCGCAAGCAGCGTTGTTGCAGCGGTCCGAGCTGCGTGAGATCCCGGTGGCAGGGGAGAGAAAGTTCGTTGCTCGCGATCGCCCTGACAATGGACTTGAGGCTTTGATCGAGCTTCCCTTTGAAGGCGATGGAACTTGGCCGCGGGATTACGAGCACTGTAGTTGATGCACCCGACATAATTATCACGGTGAATCGCCGAGATTAGAGCAATGAAGCATGGCCAGCCTGTCTGGCGCAGTTTCTTCTCTCGCGCCGTGAAGGACTGACCATTGTCATGGCGCCGATGTGCTTCCTCGCCCAGAATGAGGCATTATGCTGAAGGCCAGGAAAGCTACGTCCGTCAATGATTCCGCCAGCTTCCGGCGCATGTTTGCACCTGATCGGCTCTCGCTGGGGGTGTTCTTCCCGATCGAGGCCTTCGAGAGGGACGAGCCCAGCATGCGCGACCAGCCGCGTCTCGCCCGGCGCGCCGAGGAGCTCGGCTTTGCCGGCCTCTGGACGCGAGACGTGCCTCTACGCGACCCCAGTTTCGGAGACCTTGGCCAAGTCTACGATCCGTGGGTGTGGCTGGGCTGGATCGCGGCCCATACCTCAAGGATTGCGCTTGCGACAGGCTCCATCATTCTCCCCTTGCGCCACCCGCTCCACACCGCAAAGGCGTCCGCATCGGTCGATCAGCTGACAGGGGGGCGATTCGTCCTCGGCGTCGCCTCGGGAGATCGCCCCGTCGAATTTCCAGCGTTCGGGGTCGACTTGCATCAGCGCGACGTCCTCTTTCGCGAGAACCTGGCAATGATCCGTAGGGTACTCACGGAGGAATTTCCAAGCGTCCAATCGAGCTATGGCGCCATGACAGGAACGGCGGACCTCGTGCCCAAACCCGTCTCGCGCCTGCCGATCCTGATCACCAGTTCGAGCCGCCAGAGCTTTGAGTGGATCGCCGAGCATGCGGACGGCTGGATCACCTATCCACGCGACCTCGCACGGCAGGCGGAACTGGTCGCGAAATGGCGCGCAGCAGTGGAGGCCGTGTCGCCTGGTGTGTTCAAGCCCTTCGTTCAGTCGCTCTATGTCGATCTGGCCGAAGAACCGGCCGAGCCCCCTCGGCCACTTCATCTCGGATTCCGAGCCGGCCGCAACTTCATGCTCGACTTCCTGAACGAACTTGCCGGTGCTGGCGTCAATCACGTCATTCTCAACTTCAAATATGGCCGGCGCGCCGCGGGCGAGGTGCTGGAGGAGATCGGCCGAGAGGTACTTCCGCGCCTGGGCAAACGCGAAGGGACACCACCTCTCAAACCGCCTACTGCCACCTAGAGCATCGGAGCGAAAGACGAATTTAGCCGTCGCCGCCTGCGCCCAATCGTTCCGAACGGTGTGTGTCCAGAGACGGCGTTGTGGACGTCCGTCCGCTTCGGTAGACGAGTGCGCGCGGGCGATCTCGCACTCAACAGGAGCTAAAGCAACAGGTCGAGGCCCAGCTGAAGACCCATCCCCCTTTCTCGTTCCGGACCAGCACGCTGCACTCTTCGCCAGTTTGCTCATATTCCAGCCACGATCGCTGCTGCTCAGGGGCTTCAAGGCTGTCAAATCGCTCATTTGAGGTTTCGTCATTCACTTGAAAGCGCCACCCATCTCGCTGAAGTGCGAAGTATGTTCTCAGCATCCTGCCTCCCTGGACCCCGAAGCAAGCGGGGGATGAGGCTGATGAGATCCAATAACGTCATTGAAGCTGTCTCGATGGGCGGGAGAGCAGGCTGGGGGCAGGATGCTCTCCCCTCCAGGCCTGGCGTTGAGCCTGATCAGACCCGGTAAAAAACAATATCACGCGCTTCGGCGGCATCATTGTCAGGGATTACTGCAACTCATGACGGCTGCTCTGTTCAGCATACTGCGCTGGGCTAGCGTACTTATAGCGTACCTAAGCATAAAATCGACGGGCGATTCAGGAAGCTAAGTCTTTGAAAATGTTGGCTCCGCGGGTAGGATTCGAACCTACGACCAGCCGGTTAACAGCCGGCTGCTCTACCACTGAGCTACCGCGGAACAGGCGAGGTGCGTGACTGCTCGCTCGCCAATGGGGCTCCTATATCAATGCCCGGGCGCTCTGCCAAGTGCAAAGGGGGTTTGTGCCATGTGGTTTTCTTTGCGCCTGCCATTGCCCACCAGGGCCGAATATCCCACCTTAGTCGGCATGACCGAACTCCGCTATGGCAACAAGGCCTTCCCGCTGCCGCAATCGAAGCTGGCGCGCATCGCTATTGGCGGAGGACTCGTCGCAGGTGGGGTGCTCGGCTTTCTTCCGATCCTCGGCTTTTGGATGATTCCCCTCGGGCTCGTCGTCCTGTCCTTTGATCTTCCTATGGTGCGACGGGGACGCCGCCGACTCACGGTGCGCCTCGGTCGCCGGTTCAAGAAGCGGTGGCCGAGCGCTTGGCATAGACATGTCACGGAAGCCAAACCGCATGTCCGGACGCATCGCACGAATACGTGAACAGCGGCGTGCTCTCACCATGGGTGACTCCATAACGCACGTCTCTTGGATGGTGGAGGCCTCGTCCGGAATCGAACCGGAGTAAACGGATTTGCAGTCCGGTGCATAACCACTCTGCCACGAGGCCCTGCTGCGGCGTTATCTAGCACAGAGATCCCTTCGCGCAACACGTCAAATCATCTCGCCCGGCCCACCGGGAAAGTTAGGGGTCCTGTCCGCGCGGCGGGCAGGGATCAGCATCTGGTCGGGTTTTGCGTAAGTGTTGCTGCGGCGCGACGAATACGGCGCGATTTGCAGTTGGCGACCTCCGGCCATTCCGGTATTCCTTCGAAGGGGTTTCAGCAAAATCGAGCCTGCGGGCTCCTCGCGCCTATCAGAGAAGCGGATCATGATCGACTATGCAACCAAGCGACGTCATATGGTGGAGTCGCAGTTGCGTCCGAACGGGATCACGGATGCCCGGATCAACGGGGCCATGTGGGACATTCCGCGCGAGCTCTTTGTGCCTCCGTCACGGCAGGCGCTGGCCTATATCGATGAGGATCTCGCGCTCTCAGTCCCGTCACAGGGTCGTAACGTGCGCTATCTGATGGAGCCCATGGTCTTCGCCAGACTCGTCCAGCTCGCCGACATCGGAGAAGAGGATCTTGTGCTCGATGTCGGTTGCGGCCTCGGCTATTCTGCCGCCGTCCTCTCCCGTCTAGCCCGCTCGGTCGTCGCCCTCGAAGACGACGAAGAAATGGCAAGGTCTGCTAATACCAATCTGACGACGAATGGCATTCTGAATGTGGCCGTCGTCTCGGGACCCCTCGCGCAGGGCTACGCAAGGGAGGCGCCTTTCGATGTGATCTTTGTCAACGGCCAGGTGGAAGAGGTCTCGCCATCCTTGCTGGAGCAACTGAAGGATGGCGGCCGTCTCGTGGCCGTCATTGATCACGGCCCGGTTGGCAAGGCGACTTTGTTCTCCCGCCATGGATCGGCAACCAGTCAACGAGTGGCCTTCGACGCGTCGGTAGGACGTCTCAGCGGGTTTGACGTCGCCCGTCCAAGTTTTGTGTTTTAATTCTCTTGACTTCCAAAGCAATCGTCCCAAGTTTTTGATGTCGTTTTGTAATACAATTATATAAAATACAAAATTCTCTCGTCTATAAAGAGCGTTTTAACCATGGAAGACGGAAAACAGGAGGGGCAGGACATTCGTCACACATTGGGATGCCTGTCCGGCGGTGAGAAGAGGGTCGGTTTTCGTCTGAATTTGGCTCGCCTAGGGTGTCCCACCTGGTCGAGAGTACGCTTGCGCAGAGGTGGTGAGATGGGTTGTCAGTCGCGTGGCGGAACAGTTGAAGTGCGTTTGGCACCTGCTGCTTCGCGGAATGATCAGCCTTGGCGCGCGCGGCCGTCAAAGGTGAAAGGCCTCCTGATGGCGACCGTGGGCTTCGTGTCAATCATGACCGCATCGCCAGCCTTCTCGGAGACGCTGCGGGAGGCTCTGGCGAAAACCTATCAGACCAATCCGACCTTGCTCGGCCAACGCGCTGCACTTCGGGCAACAGATGAAAATGTGCCGCAAGCGCTTTCAGGCTGGCGGCCGACGGTCTCCGCCAATGGCAGTTACGGTTATTCCGACACCAAAAGCCGGCTGAGGAATTCGGCCGGGGGCGGAACCCAGAGGTTCAGCACGGATCCCGGGAATTTCAACATCGGTCTCGACCAGCCGATCTTCAACGGCTTCCAAACCGTCAACAATACCCGCCAAGCGGAGTCCAACGTACAAGCCGGCCGGGCGCAACTGGCCGGCACCGAGCAATCGGTCCTATTCAGTGCGGTCCAGGCCTTCATGTTCGTGATCCGCGACCGACGGATTCTGGATCTGCAGCGCAAGAATGTACAGGTGCTGCAGGAGCAGCTGCGGTCGACGAATGCACGCTTCGAGGTGGGCGACAATACCCGCACCGACGTAGCCCAGTCTCAAGCGCGGCTGGCGGAATCACAATCCAACCTCTCGACTGCCGAAGCCAATCTGGCGATCAGCGTGGGCGATTATATCCAGATCGTGGGACAGGCGCCTGGAAGCCTCACCTTCCCGGACACCGCCTCCAAGCTGGCGCCGGACACTATCGATCGGGCGATCCAGGTCGCGGAGGGCAACAATCCGAATGTGATTAACGCCGAATTCCTGGAAAAGGCGCAAGGCTACCAGGTCGAGGTGCTGAAGGGGGTGCTCATGCCGACCGTCAGCCTGAGCGCGGATTATTACTATTCCTCCAACAACTCGGTCACAGCAATCCGAACCGATCAAGTTCAAGTTCTTGGCAACTTGCAGATCCCACTTTACCAAGGCGGCGGAGAGTATGCGAATGTGCGACAAGCCAAGCAGACCCGCAATCAGTTGCAGATGCAAATCGTCGAGACGCGGCGCAGCGTAAGAGAGGTGGTCGTCCAGGCCTGGAACCAATTGGTCTCGGCACGGGAAACCATAGTCTCGGCGAGGGAGCAAGTGCGCGCACAGCAACTCGCCTATGAGGGGGTGAGGCTGGAGGCGGAAGCTGGCACGCGTACCACGCTGGATGTGTTGAACGCTGAATCGGAGCTGGTTCGGGCACAGGTTCTGGTCGTCCAGGCGGAGGTCAACACGGTCGTTGCCAGCTATGCGCTCGTATCCGCCGTCGGCAGGCTGAACGCTATGGATCTGAAGCTCCCGGTCCAGATCTACGATCCCAGCATCTACTACAACAAGGTGCGCAACCTTTGGTTCGGCCTGGACACACCTAGCGCGGAATAAATCGCAGCGAGACGTTTTCCACGGATCTTGCTCGCAAATCCTTCAGCAGCGTTTGCTCCGGGAGGAGTTTTGCGGGATTCTAATCCAATGTAGTTGATTCGTTTGCGCATCTTGCGCAGGCCTGAAAGCGCTGGTCTGAAGCGATGAGTAAACTCGACCAATTAGACGAACCGTCCATGGAGGAGATCCTTGCTTCGATCCGCAGAGCGATCGACGAGGACAGCAGATTTGCAACAGAGAGCGGGAATGGCGTTGCCCAACGCGGTGCCCGCGCCGGTAGCCGTATCATCTCCGATGACCGGAGGACTCCTTCTGACCAGGTGATCAAACTGGCCGAAGACGTCCTGGAGATTTCGCGGGCGGCGAGAGACCATGACCATCGGGCGCCGCTTCGACGTGTTACCAGCCCTGAAGAGCCTTCAGTTTTGCGGCCATCCTTCGGTCAAAGGGGCGAACCTGCACCCGCGATTTCCACCCCGAGCGGGGAAGACACGGTGCCCGGTAGAGAGATGAACCGCGAAGCCGAAGACCAGGTCGCCGCTGAAACTGTGGTGCCGGAGACTGCAAGTGGAGTAGCCGACATGCGGAGAGATAGAGATTTGGACGGCCCGATCGCGGGCAGTGAGATTCTCATGGGGGAACGATCTCGCGAGACTCCGAGACCGGTCAAGGCTGCCGCATCGGACATGCCGCTCGTCGCCGCCGATATCGATCGGCTGGTCGGTGCAGCATTCGAAAAACTCACAGATCAACTCGCCGAAGTCAGGGCGAAGTCGAATGTGACCCTCGAAGATGTCGTCAAGGACCTAATGCGGCCGGCCATCAAAGACTGGCTCGACAACAACCTGTCCGACGTGGTCGAACGCATGGTGCAGGCCGAGATCGAAAGGTTGATCCGACGGGGCGCGTAAGCCGCTCGCCGAGGATGTGAACGACCTCTCCAATGCGCAGGCGGTTGCCACCTGCGCCACAATCGTTATTTAAGGCCATTCTGACGCTTGTTGCGCGGGGCACCTCGCAGCATGCGTTCTTTCGGTTTCATTTGAGAGGCGTCGATGCTGGACAAGACCTACAAGCCGCAGGACGTCGAGGGTCGGATCTACGAATCCTGGGAGGCAAGCGGCGCCTTCAAGGCAGGTCTGCGGCAAGGCGCCGAGTGCTATTCAATTGTCATCCCACCGCCGAACGTGACTGGTTCGCTGCATATGGGACATGCACTCAACAACACAATCCAGGATATTCTCGTCCGCTTCGAACGCATGCGCGGCAAAGATGTGCTGTGGCAGCCGGGGACGGACCACGCGGGTATTGCTACCCAGATGGTGGTCGAGAGACAGCTGCAGGAGCGCCAGGAGCCTTCGCGCTGGAGCATGGGACGCGAGGCCTTCATCGCGCGCGTCTGGGAATGGAAGGCCATCTCCGGCGGAACGATCATCAACCAACTGAAGCGACTGGGCGCATCCTGCGACTGGAGCCGCGAGCGCTTCACCATGGATGAGGGGCTTTCACTCGCAGTGGTGCGGGTGTTTGTTCAACTCTATAAGCAGGGACTGATCTACAAGGATAAGCGGCTCGTCAATTGGGACCCAAAACTCTTGACGGCGATCTCCGATCTGGAGGTGCTGTCCGTGGAAACCAAGGGGCACCTCTGGCATTTCAATTATCCGATCAAAGACCAACCGGGCCGTTTCATCACGGTGGCCACCACGAGGCCGGAGACGATGCTGGGTGACACCGGCGTCGCGGTGCATCCGGAGGACGAGCGCTACAAGGACCTGGTGGGTAAGTCCGTCGTGCTCCCCCTGGTCGGCCGAGAAATTCCGATCGTGGCTGATGAATATGCCGATCCAGAGCAGGGTTCTGGTGCAGTCAAGATTACGCCGGCTCACGACTTCAACGATTTCGAGGTGGGCAAGCGGCATGATCTGCGCCAGATCAGCATCTTTGACCAGCATGGGCGGCTCGACATCGAGAGCAATCACGATTTCCTGCAGGACTTGCAAGCGTCCGACGAACTCGGTGAGACCTTAAGCTTGCACATGCTCGATAGATTCGAAGCGCGCAAAAGAATCGTGGCTCGGATGGAAGCCGCAGGTCTGCTCGACAAGGTCGATGACCATGTGAATATGGTGCCGTTCGGGGATCGCTCCAATGTGATCATCGAACCCTTTCTGACCGAACAATGGTACGTGGACGCAGCCACACTCGCCCAACCGGCCATCGAGGCTGTGGAGACAGGAAAGACGAAGTTCGTACCTGCCAACTGGTCGAAGACCTATTTCGACTGGATGCGCAACATTCAGCCCTGGTGCATCTCGCGCCAGCTGTGGTGGGGGCACCAGATTCCTGCCTGGTATGGGCCCGACGGCGAGATCTTCGTCGAAGAAACAGAAGAAGAAGCCTTCGCTGCGGCGGAGGCCTATTACGGCAGCCGCGTCGTTCTTGACCGCGATCCAGATGTCCTCGACACTTGGTTCTCATCAGCGCTGTGGCCATTCTCGACCCTCGGCTGGCCGGACCAGACGACGGAGCTGAAGCGATTCTATCCGACCAGTGCTCTGGTAACCGGTTTCGACATCATCTTCTTCTGGGTTGCCCGGATGATGATGATGGGCCTGCATTTCATGAAGGACGTGCCTTTCCCGGACGTCTACATCCACGGCATCGTTCGTGACGAACGCGGGCAGAAGATGTCGAAGTCGAAAGGGAATGTCGTCGATCCGCTTGAGTTGATCGATGAGTTCGGGGCCGATGCGCTGCGCTTCACGATGGCTTCTCTAGCCACACCGGGCCGAGACGTAAAACCATCAAAAGCGCGCATCGAAAGCAGCCGCAACTTTGCGACCAAGCTGTGGAACGCGGCGCGCTTCTGCGAGATGAACGGCTGCATACGCGATCCCGAGTTCGAGCCCGGGCACGTGCAGCACAGCGTCAATCGCTGGATCATCGGGGAGGCGAACCGCGCCGCTCGGAGCGTGAGTCAAGCCATCGAGCAATATCGCGTCAACGACGCCGCGCTCACCCTCTATCAGTTCGTGTGGAACGTTTTCTGCGACTGGTATGTCGAGCTGATCAAGCCGCTGCTGAATGGCGAGGATGTTGCCGCAAAGGCGGAAGCTCGAGCCACGGCCGCCTATATGCTCGACGAGATCGTCACCCTGCTGCATCCCTTCATGCCCTTCGTGACGGAAGAGCTTTGGCAACGTCTTGGCGAGTCCGGTGCGCCGCGTCGTAGCCAGCTCATCCTGGCGCCGTGGCCCTCGCTCACCGATCCAGAAGATGCGGCTGCCGATGAAGAGCTCAGCTGGGTGATCAGAATGATCAGCGAAATCCGCTCCGTGCGGGCCGAGATGAATGTCCCGGCGGGGGCGCAGATCGAATGTGTGATCGTCGGCGCCGACGCCACGATCCGTCAAAGGGTCGTGGCGTGGGATGCGGAGATCCGACGGCTGGCGCGGTTGAAAGCGGTCGCCATGGCGGAGACCATGCCGAAGGGTGCCGTTCAGATCGTTCTGGGCGATGCCGTCGTCGGACTGCCGATTGCCGATGTGATCGACCTCAAAGCGGAGAAGTCGAGGCTAGGAAAAGATTTGACGAAACTGCGGGATGAAATCGGCAAGATCAATGCGAAGCTCGGCAACGCAGCTTTCATGGCGAAGGCACCAGAGCATGTCGTCGAGGAGCAGCAAGAGCGACGCACGGACGCCGAGGCCCTGGTGGTCAAAACAGAAGCTGCCATCCGCCGATTGGATGAGCTCTAGACTTCAAGCCGCACCGCCGAGGCGTTTCCATCGAAGCGCAAACCAGAAAGCCAACTGCCCGACCAGAGCGGCACCCACGAGAACAATTCCTGCCGAAATCGAGGGGTCGCGGCCAAGCCCGACCAAAGCGGTACAGAGCGCCGCGATCATCATCTGCGTGAAGCCATAGAGGCCTGAAGCAGAACCGATCACCTTCGCATTGACGCTGATCGCCTCGGTCAAGGCAACGGGAGAGGCGATTCCTGCGCCGACACTGAAGACGAAGATCGAGGCCACCGCTGCGATCACCGACAGCCCCCCTGCTAACACAATGCAGAGATAGACAGCTGCCGCGGACAGGCTGATCAAGCTGGATCCGATCAGGAGTTGCTTGATGGAACTTCGGGTGACGAGGCGGCTCATGATCGCGCTGCCGAGCCAGACACCGGAGATGAGAATTGCCAGATACACGCCGACCTGCCGAGCGGTCTGGTGAAGATGATCCTCGAAGATGAAGGGCGCGGCTGCGATAAACGCGTAAAGTGAGGTCGTGGCGCAGCCGCCGCCGATTGCAAATCCGAGAAAGGCTGGGGATTTCACGAGCGCCGCGTAATTGCGAGCCAAAGTTCGGAAGTCCGCGTTGTTTCCAGATGTGCTGGTCTCGGGAAGAAGACGGAGGCAGAATAGGATACTGAATACGCCGAAAGCGCATAAGAAGAAAAAGATCGAGCGCCAGCCCAGGGCGGAGGCAAGCAGGCTGCCGATGATGGGAGCCGCACCAGGGCCGATCATAACGATCAAGTTCATCATCGCGAGGCGGCGGGAGGCATCCTGAGCACTGGCGGTATCGCGCACCATGGCGCGACCAAGCACCATTCCGGAGCATCCTCCCAGCGCTTGGAACAAGCGCGCGATGATCAAACTGTCCACGTCAGGTGATAGAGCCGCCGCAAGTCCGGACAGAGAGTAGATGACCAGACCGGCCATGAGCGTGCGGCGGCGTCCGAAGCGATCCGACAGTGGTCCATAGATCAACTGCCCTGCGGCGAGACCCAGAATATAGACGCTGATGGTGAGCTGCATCGTGCCACTGGAGGCAGTGAGGTCGGCGCCGGCATAGGGCAGGGCGGGAACGAAAATATGCATCGCCAAGGTGCCGCTGAAGGTCACGAGGGCTAGGATCCACAAGGGCGCATGGATGACGGCTCGAGAATCCATTGGCTCCTTTTGAACCTCGATGGTCTCAGTCGCCATCCGTCGATCCTGGCTCAGAAGCCGCGAGCCGACTATGGACGTGGTCAAGAACGTGGAGAGCGGTAACAACGTCGGCGTCGGAGAGGCCGAGCAGTGCTTCGTCCCTGACTTCGCGGGCCACGGCTTCGACCTGATCTACCGTGCTTCGACCCTGTTCCGTCAGCATGATCACTTTGGCCCGCCGATCACCATCCTCCTCCTGCCGGATGACGAGGCCTGCCGCCTCAAGGGAGTCAAGCAGGCGGACCACGGAAGAACTGTCAAGGCATAGGGCAGAGGCAAGATCCTTCTGACGAAGGGGTGCGGCGGCGCGCGACAACTTGAGCAGCGGCAGCCATGTCGCCTCAGTCAGGCCAAACGGGTGAAGGCGGCGATCCACGGAACGCCGCCACTGCCTGGCGGTCTGCCAAACCTGTGAGCCGAGTCTTCCGCGTAGAGAAAGAGGATCACTTGTCATTGAGGCATCATAAATGCTGGGCCAATAGATGGTATGTCATTTAGTTGCTTCCATTGGCCCAACACACTGTGCGCGTCAATAACCTTTTCGGGCAGTAATCGATAGGCTTTGGACCCGGTTGCCCGAAAGAGTTGGGCGCTTCGTGGAGATGCGGCCCGGATTACCGCCGACCCAGCTCCATTCGCCACAGAGTTTGGCATATTCCATTTTAGGGCACCGATTCATTACAACTTTGAGCCCTGAAGCCTCGGCGCGCAGCGCAGCCTCGTCGTTGCGAACACCCAATTGCATCCAGACAACTTTGGCTCCGTGAGCAATCGCGTCGTCGACAACAGACTCAGCTGCAGAGGAATTTCGGAATATGTCGACCATGTCCACCCGATGCGGCACTTCCTGGAGGCTTGCAAAAAGGGGACGGCCGAGGATTTCACCCACTGATTCGCGAGGATTAACGGGCACGACGTCGTAACCCTTCTCGATCATGTATTTCAGGACGAAATACGATGGCCGCACCGGATTGCTGCTGGCGCCCACGAGCGCAATCGTCTTCACCGCCGTGAGGATGCCGCGGAGGTAATCTTCGGAATAATGATCGTGGTTCATAGCCCTAGCTATCGGTCCAGCGGGCCGGACGTTTGGCAACGAAGGCACCGATGCCTTCCCCAGCATCAGAGAAGCCCATATTCTCGACCATTATATGCGAACCATAGGCATAGGCCTCTGCCAATGGGAGGATACGCTGCTGGTAGAAGGCGGCCTTGCCGAGACCGATCGTTGCCATGGATTTGGAGGCGATCCTAGAGGCCAAGTCTCTGGTCTCGCGAGTCAGGTCGTCAGGCGCCGTCACCCGATTGATCAGACCGATACGCGCAGCGTCATTGGCTGAAATCATGTCGCCGGTCAGCAACATCTCCATCGCATGCTTCGGCGCCACGTTACGGGAGAGGGGGATCATCGGGGTCGAACAGAAGAGACCAATATTGACGCCGGGCGTCGCGAACTGAGCGGTCTCTGCGGCCAGTGCCAAATCACAGCTGGCGACCAGCTGGCAGCCTGCCGCCGTCGCTACGCCGTGGACTTCGGCAATCACGGGTTTCGGACACGCGGTGATGGATTGCATCATGCGGGAGCAGGAATTCATGAGCCAAGTGAAATAAGCCTTACCGGCATCGGCGTCGGCGCGGTGTGCCAGAACCTCCTTTAAGTCATGGCCGGCGCAAAAAGCAGGGCCCTTCGCAGCTAAGATGACGACCCGCACAGCCGGATTGCTGGAGGCTTGATCTAAAGCAGACTGAAGGGCCTCTATCATTCTTTCGGAGAGACTATTGCGACGCTCCGGCCGGTTCATGACTACTCGCAGGACGCCCGATTGCAGATCCTGTTCAAGGTCCCCAGCGGTATCTGAAGACTGGATTCTCTCAGCCGCACTCATCCGCTACATTTCCTCCAAGACCTGGGCGAGCTTTGCACCCACGGTCGGGTCACGCATCATCTTACGAATGACTTCCATGTTTGTATCGGAGGGGATCATGGAGCGCAGCATGGCTTCGGCGCGCCCCTTCTGTTCGGGTGACATACTCGTGTCAGCCTGGATTTCCGCCAATGACTGCTTGGCCTGCTCCAAACTGTCGTCTTGCAAGGCCTCATATGCCAAAATCACGCTTTGCAGGACCTCAAGCCAAGCGTCCTCATCGGCAAAGCCATATTTCTCCAATATGCCCTTCATCTCCGGTACCAAGGTGGTCAGACTCTCGTCACTCGACTGTTCCGACAGAGCTTCCAGCTGGTCCGTTCCGATCGTATCGCGAAGCGTCAAATAGACATCAACGGCACGCAAGGCCACGTCAGGATCGAGGTCGACCTGCACGAGTGGTGCAATATCGCCGTAGTCCGTTCCCTCCTCGGTCACCAAAGGTGCTTGTGCATAGGCCATGCTTGCCGGCATCACCGCACAGAGGCTAAAGCTCAGCACAGCGGCGGCGATATTACGCGAAATCATGAGGTCGACACTCCGGCGACGGTCTGGGCACCGAACCCTCCCTTCAGGACGGTCCGAAGGAAACATAAGTGAGGCAGCCCTCGGACGCAAAGACTTGGGTTGTGCAGGTGATGATATTTCCGTGGAGGGTGAATGTCGCTACGAGAACGAAGACTGAAGTGGGGTCCAGAGAACATCCTGGCTTTCCTGCGTATTGACTTTCCGCAGGCTTTTAACAATGGCTGGACCTATCGGATCGAGGTGCTGACAGCCGATCACACAAGAGTGCGACTTCACGCTCATGAGAGCCAGTTGCGGCCCGGAGGAACGATCTCGGGACCGACGATGATGCATCTGGCTGATCTCGGGGTTTATGTCTTGCTGCTTGCACTGCACGGTGAAAGCGCAAGACTCGCGGTGACGACCAACCTCACTATCAGTTTCCTACGCAAACCTGCATCCGGCGACCTGGTAGCGGATGTCCGGCTGTTGAAGCACGGCAAGACTCTGTCGGTGGGCGCCATACAGCTAGAGGATAAAGACGGCAGGCTCGTCGCCCATGCAGAATGCACCTATTACATGGATACAGCGCAATAGAGGTAATAGAATACCCTTCTCTTAAAGCATTGATTTCGCCTGGCCTTCCGAGGCTTCTCCGCTTGACCGAACGTAAACGTTGCGCTAGACACAGCGCGAGCTCGGCTGTCGCGACCAGGTTAATTCGCTGCCGCCGCCACGCGTTACAATGCACATCCACATGGGTGAAACTTCATGAAAACCTTCTCTGCGAAAACCGCGGAGGTCGAGAAGAAGTGGATTCTGATCGATGCGGAGGGCCTCATCGTCGGGCGCCTTGCAGCGATCGTAGCGAACCGCCTGCGCGGCAAGCACAAGCCGATCTTCACGCCCCACATCGATTGCGGTGACAATGTCGTCATCGTCAATGCAGAAAAAGTCGTCCTCACTGGCAATAAGCGCCAGGCAAAGACCTATTACTGGCATACGGGCTTTCCCGGAGGAATCAAGGAGCGCAAGGCGCATCAGATCCTCGACGGCCGCTTTCCCGACCGGGTGATCCGGCTCGCCATCCAACGCATGATGCCGGGCGGCCCGCTGACCCGTCATCAGTTGAAGAATTTGCGCGTCTATGCCGGCGCAGAACATCCGCACGAGGCACAACAGCCTGAGGCGCTCGATGTCGCGGCCATGAACGCCAAGAACACGAAGAAGGGATGACGCCAATGGCCGAGACTCAATCACTCGAGCAGCTGGGCGCCGCCATGGGCCTCGAGCAGGATGCCAATGCGCTGCCGGAGCCAAAGATCGATGCCCAAGGCCGGGCTTATGCTACCGGTCGCCGCAAGAACGCCATCGCGCGCGTTTGGATAAAGCCCGGACCCGGCAAGATCACGGTGAATGGCCGTGACGTGGAGACTTACTTTGCACGCCCGGCATTGCGCATGGTGTTGCGTCAGCCGCTGGAAGCGGCAGGCCGCAAGGATCAGTACGACATCGTCTGCACCGTTGTGGGCGGCGGGCTTTCCGGTCAGGCGGGCGCCGTGCGCCATGGCTTGTCCCGGGCGCTGACCTATTACGAGCCGGAACTTCGCCCGGCGCTCAAGAAGCACGGCTTCCTGACCCGGGATCCACGCGTCGTCGAGCGGAAGAAGTACGGCAAGGCAAAGGCGCGCCGGAGCTTCCAGTTCTCGAAGCGTTGATCGGCTACTTTCGGACTTTTCAAGAAGGACCGGATCATCGATCCGGTCCTTTTCGTTTGTGGTCGAGGCCGCTAGATCCCACTTCAGTCGTAGGAGTGGAGTAGAATTGCAGGTCGCGGGCAGGCTCAGTTGGTCGCTGCCCATTCATCGATGCGAGGCCAGTCATGAGCACGAAAATTTTCATCGACGGAGAAGCAGGAACGACGGGATTGCAGATTCGCTCGCGCCTCGACAGCAGAACCGATCTCGAGATGATCCGGCTCGAGGGCCCGGCCCGAAAAGACGAATCGGCACGGCGAGAAGCAATCAACGAGTCAGATATCGTCATTCTCTGCCTCCCGGATGAGGCGGCACGTGAGGCGGTCTCTCTGATTGCACGGGATCATGTCCGTGTGATCGATGCGTCGACCGCCTATCGCACGGCCCAGGGGTGGGTCTACGGCTTTCCGGAGATGGCGCCGGGCCAGCATCGGGCCATTGCGGCAGCCCAGCGCGTCACCAATCCTGGGTGTTACCCGACTGGAGCGATCGCTCTTCTCCGGCCGCTGGTAGAACATGGCATCGTTCCCAAAGGATGGCCCGTAACGGTCAATGCGGTCTCCGGCTACAGCGGCGGCGGCAAGAGCCTGATTGCGGCCTTCGAAGACCCGGCCGCCTCGAACCATACGACGGATAATTTCCGCATCTATGCGCTCGGTCTTGGACACAAGCACATCGCCGAGATGCAGCTCTATTGCGATCTGCACCATCCCCCACTTTTCGCGCCGAGTGTCGGGCGATTCGCGCAGGGCATGATCGTCGAGGTGCCGTTGCAATTGTGGGCTCTGCCCGGTGCCACGGGACCGGACGAGATCCGCGACATTCTGGAGGGGGCTTATCGCGACAGCTACTTCGTGGAGGTCGCGTCGCGAGAGGAGACAGAGGCCCTGTCGTCGCTTGATCCAGAGAGGCTGAATGGCACGAACCGGCTGAAGCTGTTCGTGTTCGGCAATGAGGAGCTCGGGCAAGCCCGGCTCGTTGCCCTGCTCGACAATCTCGGCAAAGGCGCGTCGGGCCAGGCCGTGCAAAATCTGAACATCATGATCGGCGTCGACGAAGCGACAGGCCTCTAAGCGCGCGTCAAGTCAACGATTTAGCTCCGCAAAGCGCTTTCGGTTCCGGAAAGAGCACTTAGCAAGGCAAGTCGGCCGAATAACGCTGAACAGCTGCAGCTGCAGGCGGCCGCGTCACTGGGGAAGCATGCGGCGCCGCCAGGGGCGATTATTGGCCCCCGGCGACAAACCCGCTCAAGCTTCTAGCGCAGATGAATGTAGGTGTGCTTCAGCTGCGTATATTTGTCGAAGGCGTGGAGAGACTTGTCGCGACCGATGCCGGATTGCTTGTAACCGCCAAAGGGAGCGGTGATGTCACCACCGTCTGTAGCGTTTACATTCACGGTGCCGGCGCGCAAGGCGCGAGCCACATTGTGGGCCTTCTTCACATCCCGGGTCCAGAGGTTGGCCTGCAGACCATAGATCGAATTGTTGGCGATCTCGACCGCTTCCGCCTCGTCCTTGAAGGTGATTGTGGAGAGCACCGGCCCGAAAATCTCTTCCTGGGCAATGCGCATATTGTTGTTCACGGCCTCGAAAACCGTGGGCTGAACGTAGAAGCCGCCCGTCTCGCTGAGCGCCTGCTTGCCGCCAACGGCAACCTTGGCACCTTCCTTCTGGCCAACATCGATGTAGCTCATCACGCGAGACATCTGGCTCTCGTCGACCATGGAACCCATAAGCGTTTTGGGGTCGAGCGGATCGCCGGGGGCCCAGGCCTCGGAATATTTTGCGACCTTCTCAAGGAAGGCGTCGCGAACATCTTGCTGGATGAGAAGACGCGTCGCAGCGGTGCAGACCTGACCGGAATTGTAGAAGACGCCTGCTGCTGCCTCCTTGGCGGCGTAGTCGAGATCGTGCACGTCAGCGAAGATAATATTTGGCGACTTGCCCCCGCATTCCAGGCTGATGTGCTTCATGTTGCTCTCGCCGGAGTACTTCAGGAAGTACTTGCCGACCTCAGTCGAGCCCGTGAAGGCCACCATGTCCACGTCCATGTGCATGCCGAGGGCCTGGCCTGCAGTCTCGCCAAAACCAGGGACGACCTGGAAGATCCCATCGGGGATCCCTGCTTCCGATGCCAGCTCAGCGATGCGCAGAGCAGTCAATGGCGATTGCTCCGCAGGCTTCAAAATCACGGCATTTCCGGCCGCCAGGGCAGGGGAATACTTCCACGCGGCCATCATCAGCGGAAAGTTCCACGGCACCACCGCGGCGACGATGCCCAGCGGTTCGCGGGTGATCATGGAAACCGAGTCTGGGCGCCGCGGAGCCAGTTCGTCATAGATCTTGTCAACGGATTCCGCGAACCACTCCATGCAGTTCACGACACCGCCCATATCCGAGTTCAGCGACTCGCTGATCGGCTTACCCATATCAAGAGTCTCAAGGAGAGCGAGCTCATCCTTGTGCTGCTCCACCAGCGCGGCGAATTTCTGCAGGATCTTCTTGCGCTTACGCGGTGCGATGTTCGACCACTTGCCGGATTCGAAGGCGGCCCGGCCCGCCTTCACCGCGCGATCAACGTCTTCCTTGTCGCAGGCGGCAACCTTCGTCAGCACCCGGCCATCAATGGGGCTGATGCAATCAAAAGTCTTGCCTGAGGCGGCATCGACATATTTGCCGTTGATGAAGGCCTTGTTGCGATAGGAAATGCTGGTGATCTGGTGACGATAGTCTTCGGCTGCGGACATATAATGCCTCCGTGGGGGAATGATCTTATTTTTAGCCATTATGGCTGATTGCTTCGGCGTCATTGTGACGGCACGAGCGTATAGGTCCATCTTAGCAAAAAGGCACCGCACTGTGCGATGCCTTTCCCTTCAGATGGTCGCGATCAGGGCAAGATTACTTAATTTTCGCTTCTTTGAACTCGACATGTTTCCGAGCGACGGGATCGTATTTCTTCAGCGCCAACTTTTCCGTCATGGTGCGTGAATTCTTCTTCGCGGTGTAGAAAAAACCAGTTCCCGCCGTGCTGACGAGCTTGATTTTCAAAGTGGTCGGCTTCGCCATGGGGCAACTCCAAAATGGTTGAAGCGCGGATCTCGCCCGCGCTCACATTGGCTGCTTATCGCTCGGAGATGTGCAGAATGTCAAGGGAAAGCGCCCTCGTTACAGGGTCTCAAAAACCCAGTTCGAACCGGACATGCGCTGAAAGGGAACACCACGAGCGGGATCGATATGCCCTGTCTCCCCCAGCGCCTGACCCAGCATCTTGAGGACTTCGTTTGTGATCCAAGGGAGGTCGAGGGCATGGGCCTCCTCGAAAGTGAACCAATAGCGGTCCAACAACTCTTCCGTGTTCACCACATGCGGCGTCTCGATGTTGGCGACATAGCTCGCATCGACCACGAAGAAGCGTGCATCAAAGCGCCGCGTGCGACCGGGCGGTGTGATCGCGCGAGCGAAATAGCGTAACCCGGAAAGGTCGGGAGCATAGCCGGTGCTGAAGAAGGCCTGCCAAGCTTTGTCCGATGTACGGTGATGCTTGTCGGCCGGCTTGCCGATGACCAGCCCCGTCTCCTCGAAGGCCTCGCGCACGGCGGCCATCGCCAGGCCGCGGGCTCGGGAGCGGGTCGGCCGGCCTCGCATCTTCACCATAAGACGGTCCTCGACCGCAGGATGGAGACCATGCACAGTCGGCACCCGACAATCCGCCGGATCCAACCTTCCCCCGGGAAAAACGAATTTATTGGGCATGAACTTATGCGCCTCATGGCGCTTGCCCATCATGATCTTGCGTTCACCGCCATCGTTTCGAAGAACGATGAGCGTGGCGGCATCCTTCGGCCTCAGGCTCCGATTGCCCTTGAAGCGGCCTTCCAAATGACTTGAGCTGGGATCCGGGGTCCCGGAGACTTTGCGCGTCGACATGGACGCTTTCATTCCTGTCGCAGGAAGAGCTGTCAAGTACTCAATGGGGCGACCGCAGGGTCATCCGTCCGCAGTGCCTTCGACGGTATCCCTAGAGGCGCCTTGGAGGCGGTCTCGAAGCCATGCATGAGCAGGGCCCATTGCAGGCCCACCACGGCACCCTTCACCATAGGCAGCAAGGTCAGGGTCAAAGCTAGGGTCAGGAACAGCCAAATAGGGGTCTGGATAGCGAGCGGCGGTGACCAGATCTGCTCCACAACGAGAACCAGGGGTACTAGGATGTGGCCGACGATGAAGATTGTGAAATAGGGTGGTGCATCATCCGCCTGGTGATGATGCAGCTCTTCACCGCAAGCCGAGCAGCTGTCCGCAACTTTGAGATAGCGGCCGAAGAGCGAACGGGCCCCGCAGGCGGGACAGCAGAGAAGGCTACCGCGCAGCATGGAGATGCCGAGGTCGCGCGGACGAGAAGCAGTCATAGGGGTCTCGGAGCTCATGGTGCAGCATGGCCATGATCGGAGCGCGTCGTTAAGATCAGCACACGCCGCGCGGCAGGATGACGCAACAACTGCAACTCGCGCCCTTTAGCCCTTTTTTGAACGGCGCTTGGACTTTGAAGCGGCGGCACTGGAGCGCGCGCCCGCTCCCGACCTGGACTTTCCTCGTCCTACACCGGGGAGGCTGGAGCGACGACCGCCGGCGAACGGTGTTCCGGGCCGGCCGTGACTCAATATTTCGAAACGCAAACCGCCGGCGACGGGGGTAACTTCCACAAGCCGGACTTCCACGACATCGCCCAACTGAAACGTCTCGCCAGTCGACCGTCCGACCAGCGCGTGCCGCGTCTCGTCATACGCATAATAATCTTTTCCGATGGTCGCCGCCGGAATGAAGCCGTCTGCTCCGCTTTCGGCCAAAGTGACGAAGAGCCCAGCATGGGTGACGCCACCGATACGGCCCGAGAAAGTCGCCCCCACTTTGTCCGCCAGATGCGAGGCGATGAGCCGGTCCACGGTGTCCCGCTCAGCGGCCATCGCACGGCGTTCGGCGGCAGAAATCAATTCCGCCGTCTCTTCCAACTGTTCGATGTCCTGGGGCGACAGACCATCCTTGCCGAAGCCATGAGCCGTGATCAGGGCGCGGTGAACAATCAGATCCGCATACCGCCTTATGGGCGAGGTGAAATGAGCGTAGCGCCTGAGGTTCAGGCCAAAGTGGCCGAGATTCTCCGGCGTGTAGATTGCCTGCGCCTGGCTACGGAGCACGACCGTATTGACCAGGTGCTCATCGTCGCGACCCTTAACCCGCTCCAGGATTTGATTGAACTGCTTCGGTTTAACGACCTGGCCGCGGGCAAAGGGGATGTTTATGCTGGAGAGAAACTCAGCAAGCCCCTGGAGCTTCTCTACCGACGGGGCGTCATGGACGCGGTAGATAAAGGGCAACTTGGCCTTCTCCAGGCTCTCGGCAGCGGCCACATTGGCCTGAATCATCATCTCCTCAATGAGCCTGTGCGCGTCAAGCCGCGCTGGGGTCACGACGCGCTCGATCAGACCATGGGCATCGAGGACCAGCTTTCGCTCCGGAAGGTCAAGTTCCAAAGGACCGCGCCGCCGTCGCGCCTTTGAAAGGGCAGCGTAGGCTGCCCAGAGCGGCTTCAACACGATCTCAAGCAGTGGTCCGCTAGTGTCATCGGGGCGACCGTCGATGGCGGCCTGGGCTTGCTCGTAAGAAAGCTTGGAGGCCGAGCGCATGGTCACGCGGTCAAACCGATGGGACCGCTTCTCCCCCTGGGCATCGAAGACCATCGTGCAGGCTAAAGCCGGGCGATCCTCATAAGCACGCAGGGAGCAGAGATCGGCCGAGAGCCGTTCCGGCAACATGGGCACGACACGATCGGGGAAATAGACAGAATTGCCACGGTCACGCGCTTCGCGGTCGAGAGCCGAGCCCGGGCGAACATAGGCCGCAACATCGGCAATGGCGACGATGACGCGAAATCCGCCGGGATTGGCAGGATCTTCGTCGGGCTCGCTCCAAACAGCATCGTCATGATCACGGGCATCAACGGGATCGATTGTGATCAGAGGCACGTGGCGAAGGTCTGTACGGCCCTTTGAATCGAACGGCTCGAGGGAGTCGACTTCCGCTAAGGTGCGTTCGCGGAATCGGTTAGGCAAATTATGCTGGTGAATGGCGATCAAGCTGATGTTGCGCTGGTCCGACATGTCACCCAGCCGTTCCCGGACCCGCGCTCGCCGCAGGCTGCCGCGGCCGCCGACGATGTCGACGGAGACGAGCTCGCCGCTCTTTGCCCCCATGTCGTCACCAGGAAGGACGGAGAGTTCGCTCGCGTTCTTCTTCTCGACCGGCTGCACACGCATGCCGCGACCCCGGGCAATACGGAATACACCCAGCACCCGACTGGGACCGCCTTCGAGCTTCTTGATAATACGGGCGGAGTAGGGGGCATCATTCTCACTGCCCGGACCCCCATCGATATGAGCCAGCGCCCTGTCACCGAGACCAAGTGGTCGATTTTCAGCGCCCCGCTCCTTGGTCGGCTTGAAGGGGATAGTGATGAGAGGTGCAGCCCCGTCGCGGTCCGCATCCCAGTTCGCCGGCATAGCGATCAGATCGCCATCATCGTCGACTGTGGTCACCTCAATCACCGTCACCGGCGGGAGGCGACCCGAAGACTGCAAGTTTCGTGATTCGCGCCCAACCAAGCCTCGCTCAGTCATATCCTTCAGCAGTCGCTTCAGCTCAATGCGCTGTGCGCCTTTAATGTCAAAGGCTCTGGCAATTTCGCGCTTGCCCACACGTCCTTTCTGCTGGCTCAGAAACTCCAGTATTTGGGCCTCACCTGGAAGACTGCGTACCGTCTCTGGGGTCTGAGCTTTCCGCTGTTTTTTTGGCTTGTCGATTATTTCGCTGAAACCTTCTGCTTTGGAGGCGTTTTGGCCTCTGATTTGGCCGGAGCCTTCGGGGTCCCCTTGGATTTGCCCGAAGCCTTGGGCTTGGCCGCTGACTTCGATTTGGCCGCTGCTTTCGGTTTCGCTGCAGCCTTGGGCTTGGCTGCAGGCTTTCCGCCCGTGGATACCTGCTTCTTGTCGATAATGGCCACGGCCTCCGGGACAGTTAAATTCTCTGGATCCATACCGCGGGGCAGGGTGGCATTGATTTTTCCGAACTTGATATAGGGGCCGTAGCGGCCGCTAAGCACCTGAAGGGGACCGCCACCCTGCGGATGTTCGCCCAACTCCTTGATGACCGCCGCTCCAGGACGCTTACCACCACGGGCCTGCTTCTCCGCAAGGAGATCGACCGCCCGGTTGATCCCAATCGTAAAGACATCCTCCGGGCTCTCAAGATTGGCATAAGTGCTCTCATGCTTCACGAAGGGACCGAAACGGCCAAAGTTTGCGGTGATGGGCTGCCGGGTCTCCGGGTGCAAACCGATTTCGCGCGGGAGGCTCAGGAGGCGAAGCGCCAGTTCCAAATTCACATCCTCAATGCTCGTTCCCTTAGGAATGCTGCCGCGCTTGGGTTTCTCCTTGCCTTCGGGCTGGCCGAGCTGGACGTAGAGGCCGAAGCGGCCGTCGAACAAGGCAATATTCAGGCCGGTCTCCGGATCCACCCCCAAAAGCTGTCCCTCAGGCGATGCCGCGGGGGAGGCCTCGCGATCGCTTTCGCCGAGCTGCCGGGTGAACCGACATTCGGGATAGTTGGAGCAGCCGATGAAGGCGCCGAACTTGCCCGTCTTCAGACTCAGACGGCCATTGCCGCAATTGGGACACTGGCGCGGGTCGCCGCCCTCTGCCGACTGCGGAAAGATATGGGGTCCGAGGATCTCATTGAGCTCGTCAAGCACTTCGGAGACCCGCAGATCCTTTATGTTCTCGACGGCGGCAATGAAATCCGTCCAGAACTCCCTCAGTACCGATTTCCAGTCGATATCGCCGCTGGAAATGCGGTCGAGCTGTTCCTCTAGATTGGCGGTAAAATCGTATTCAACGTAGCGCTTAAAGAACCCTTCGAGGAACGCGGTCACCAGCCGGCCCTTGTCCTCCGGTATGAGGCGCTTCTTGTCCAGCTTGACGTATCCGCGGTCGCGCAGGGTCGTCAAAATGGCCGTATAGGTCGAGGGGCGCCCGATCCCCAGCTCTTCCATTCTGCGGATCAGCGAGGCCTCAGTGTAACGCGGCGGCGGTTCTGTGAAATGCTGGATCGGTTCGAGCTTGACGAGAGCAGCCCGCTCGCCCTGAGCCATGGAGGGCAGGCGCCGGCCGTCATCATCATCCTCGTCATCGCGACCCTCCTGATAGAGCCTCAGGAAGCCGTCAAAGCGGAGGACCGATCCGTTCGCGCGCAAAACGTAGCGCCTCCCATCGGTGCCAGCAGTGGCAATGTCGACCGTGGTGCGCTCGATCTCGGCACTCTCCATCTGGCTGGCGATGGTGCGTTTCCAGACCAGTTCATACAGCCGATAAGAATCGTCATCGAGGACGCGCCGCACCTGCTCGGGCAGACGGGAGAGTTCGGTGGGCCTGATCGCCTCATGAGCCTCCTGGGCATTGCGTGCCTTGGTCACGTAGCGACGCGGGGAGCCAGGGACATATTCGCGGCCGAAATTTTCGGCGATGACATTGCGGGCAGAAGTGATTGCTTCTTCGGCCATCTGAACGCCATCGGTTCGCATATAGGTGATCAAGCCGACCGTCTCGCCCCCGAGATCGACGCCTTCGTAGAGACGCTGGGCGAGCTGCATGGTGTGCTTCGAAGAGAACCCCAGCTTACGGGAGGCCTCCTGCTGCAGGGTTGAGGTGATGAACGGCGGCTGCGGATTACGCTTGCCCGGCTTGCTCTCGACTTTCTCAATCGTGTAGGCCCCGTCCCGAATTGCCGAAACGATCCGATTGGCCGTATCGCCCTCACCAATTTCCAGACGGTCGAGCCGTTTGCCCGCGATCTCGACCAGACGGGCATCGAAAGGCGCCCCCGCGGCCGTCTTCATCGCGGCTTCAATGGTCCAGTATTCCTGGCGCTTGAAAGCTTCGATCTCTATTTCCCTGTCGCACACCAAGCGGAGGGAGACTGACTGCACGCGCCCGGCAGAGCGGGCACCCGGCAGCTTGCGCCATAGGACCGGCGAGAGAGTGAATCCTACCAGATAGTCAAGCGCACGCCGGGCCAGATAGGCCTCCACCAGATCGTCGTCGATCGCCCGCGGGTTACTGATTGCCTCGAGGATGGCCGACTTGGTTACAGCATTAAAGGCGACGCGCTCGATGCTCTTGTCCTTCAGGGCTCCCTTGTTGCGGAGAATTTCCAGCACATGCCAGGAGATCGCCTCACCTTCACGATCGGGGTCGGTGGCGAGGATCAACTTGCTCGCGGGCTTTAGAGCACGGGCAATATCATCCATGCGCTTCTTTGACTTCGCATCGATTTCCCAGGACATCAAGAAATCATCGTCAGGCAGAACGGAGCCATCCTTGGCGGGCAGATCTCGCACGTGACCGAAGGACGCCAGCACGGTGTAATTGCTGCCGAGGTATTTGTTGATGGTCTTGGCCTTAGCCGGTGATTCGACGACGACGACGGTCATGAAGATCCTGATTGAGCATTCGATGCTGCACTGCCCGGGAGGCGAAATGGCGTCGATGCAAGCAAAGCGCAAGTCCTGCGATTAGGCCGCTCATAGCGGCTCCGCCCGGCGACGGCAAGACGGTGCATGTTTTCGCGCCTTTGCGAACACGACTCCGCCACCTTCTGAGGTATAACTCGAGACCATAAAGCTCGGCCCTTAAAACGACAGTTCTGACACGGTTCAAGGGCCGCTCGGGCTCCAAACCAGTTTGCACGTATAAATTGCTTTTCCTGCAATTTAAACTATTGCGAGCGTAGGGTCCGCTCGTTAAGAACCTGCGTCAGGATCAGACGCGAATTCGGGAAGCAGGCGCACAGATGACAGCACCGAGAGAGATGGCAATTCCCCAAACCAGAAAGGCACGTCAGGAGTGCAGCAAGGAGGTCGCCGTCGCTCGACGTCGATCCAACCAGACCTTTGAGTCGAAAGGATCAAGCGAGGCCGCGGTGGTGGAATATATCGCCGACATGGCTCTGTCTTTGCGGGACATGTCTGCAGAGGTGAATCAGCCATTTCTGGGCTACCTGCTGGAGATGGTATTCCAAGAGGCGCATTGTGAGGCACTGAAGCTGCGGTTCGCCTCAACGAAGCAGGCAAACCTCCACCAGGCCTAGGCATCGGCCAGCGCCGTCAAAGCGATGTGCTGCCGACCCGACCGTGTGATCCTACCTGCCAGTTCGAGCTCCAGAAGGACACCGTAGAGTGACCCGGGATCCAAGCCGGTCTCTCGCAACAGAGTGTCCGTGTCGGTCGGCGCGGGCCCCAAAAGGCATAGAACCCGGCGTCGATCAGCTTCGTTTGTTTCCACCTCGCTCGGCCCGGCCTGAGGGGCGCCACTCAGGGGAAAGGCGGCCTCGTCATGGCCGGCAAAGCCTTTTTGGCGAGGGAGACCCCCCATAGGTTCGAGAATTTCCATTACGTCCCGTGCGGAGGTTACAAGAGCGGCGCCATGGCGAATTAACCTGTTCGTTCCGGCCGCTCGCGGATCGAGCGGCGATCCGGGAACCGCGAAAATCTCCCGGCCTTGCTCCAACGCCATGCGGGCCGTGATCAACGATCCGGACCGCTCAGCCGCCTCCACCACCAAGACCCCTAAACTCAAGCCCGAGATCAAGCGATTGCGACGAGGAAAGTGCTTCGCCTGCGGTACGGTGCCGGGCATCATCTCGCTGATCAAAATGCCACGAATGGCGATCTCACTGGCAAGGGCTGCATTTTCGGGGGGATAGACAATCTCGATCCCACCTGCGAGCACCGCCACGGTCCCGCTCGCGAGGCTCGCCTCATGGGCCGCGGTATCGATTCCGCGCGCTAGCCCTGAGACGATGGTGATGTTGAAATGCCCGAGTTCCGCCGCAAGACGGCGAGCCAGTGTTCGGCCCACCGCGGAAGCGTCGCGCGAACCGACAATCGCGACTGTACTCCGCTGCAGAAGGCTGAGTTCGCCCTTCACAAAAATCACCGGGGGAAAGGCATCAATATGGAGGAGCAACTGAGGATAATCGGGTTCATTTCAGGCGAGCATTCGGGCGCCGAACTCTTCAGCACGCTGGAGATAGGCTTCAGCGCGTTCCCTGGCGCAGATCCTCAAAGTCCCTCGATGGCCGCCACGCGCAGAGAGCTCTGGCAGACGCTCGATTGCGCGCGCGACCGTATGGTAGCGGGACAGCAGGGCGTGGAAGGTCGCCGGTCCAACATTCTCGCTGTTGATCAGACGCAGCCAGTCTATCCGCTCAGCGCGGCTCAAGCATTTTGCGGTCATGACGGCCCCCCGGTCGCCAGGAGCAAGCTTATGCTCGCCCCATCATCCCGCCTCAGCGACCGAATTTTATCTTGGTTTCCTCACCACGCGCCAATCTTGCGATATTCTCGCGATGCGCGATGATGACGATTACCCCCATAAAGACGGCCGCGGTAGCGGGCCAGCCGCCATAAAACGCGACGCATGCCGCTGCTGTCAATGCGGTTGCAGAGATACCCCCGACGGATGAGTAGCGCGTGAGAAATGCCGCAGCGATCCAAGCCGCGATGAAAATCAGGCCCAACGGCCAGGCAAAGCCGAACATGATGCCGAGAAAGGTCGCGACGCCCTTGCCCCCCTTGAAATTCAGCCAGATGGGGAAAAGGTGTCCGAGCAATGCCGCCACACCCACCAAGGCGGCACCAGCAGGTCCCCAGCGGGCGGCGAACAAGACCGGGATTGTGCCCTTCGCAGCGTCCAGGACAAGGGTCAGGGCCGCCAGCTTTTTGGAACCGGTCCGAAGAACGTTGGTGGTGCCGATATTGCCGGAGCCGATGGAGCGGATATCACCGAGACCCGCCATGCGGGTGACAAGCAAACCAAAGGGCACCGAGCCAAAGACGTAGCCGAGCAGCATCAGAAGAAGAGACGTGGAGAAGTCGAGAGGCCAATCCGCGCTCATAACGCGGTTCCGGCACCGGAGTCGCGACTATAAACGGAGTGGCCGGCAACGACAGTCTCCATAACGCAGCCCTCCAGAACACGATGTTCAAAAGGAGAATTCTTCGACTTCGATCGCAATCCACTGGCCTCGACCCGCCAGGAGCGTTCCGGATCGATCAAGGTGAAGTCCGCTGGTGCGCCGGGACGAAGACCGCCAACGCCCATGCCGAGAATCGCTGAGGGTCCGGTACTTAACGCCTCGATGAGGCGAATGAAGGGAACAGCCCCAGCGTGCACAAGCCCCATGAGACACGGCAGCAAGGTCTCCAGCCCCACGGCGCCAAACTCAGATTCCGCAAAAGGAAGTCGCTTGGTGTCAGGCTCCTGCGGGTCATGGCCGGAGACGATGACGTCGATTGTGCCGTCGGCAACCCCCGCCACCAAAGCTGCACGGTCTTCCTCAGAGCGCAGCGGAGGGGCCAGCTTGAAGAACGTGCGGTAGGCGCCGATGTCGTGCTCATTCAGAACCAAGTGGTTGGCCGAAACCCCGCAGGTCACGGGAAGTCCATTGTCTTTGGCGCGGCGCATGAGGTCGAGCGAAGCACGGCAGGAAACCTGGGCCGCATGATAGCGTGCGCCGGTGAGTTCGACCAATCGCAGATCGCGTTCCAGCATGATGACTTCGGCAGCAGTCGGGATTCCGGAGAGGCCCAAACGACTTGCCACCTCGCCCTCATTCATCACACCACCGGCGGCGAGCTCAGGCTCTTCGACATGCTGGACCACGAGCATATCGAAGTCTCGGGCATATGAGAGGGCCCGGCGCAGGACACGAGCATTGACGACCGGTCGGTTGCCATCGGTGACCGCCACGGCGCCAGCTTCCTGGAGCATACCGATCTCGGTCATCTGCTGGCCGTTGAGCCCCTTGGTCAGGGCTGCCATGGGGGCCACCCGCACGATGGCTGTATCGCGAGCACGACGCAGGATGAAGTCGACCAGGGCGACGTCATCGATCACCGGCTCGGTATTGGGCATCACGATGATGGTCGTAACCCCGCCAGCCGCCGCCGCTTCCGAGGCCGAGGCAAGGGTTTCGCGGTGTTCGGACCCTGGCTCACCGGTGAAGACGCGCATGTCCACGAGGCCAGGCACAAGGGTCAAGCCCCTGCAATCTACACGGCGAAGATCGCCTACCGAATCGGCCGTCACGTCCGGGCCACAGGCTGTGACATCGCCATTTTCGGTGATGAGGCCTCCGCGTCCCTCGTAACCGGTGGACGGATCAACAATTTGAGCGTTGATATAGGCGCGGGCGCCATTCTCTACCGTCTGACCGGCCGGCAGAATCATGAATTGTCACCCCCGGGGAGGTTGCGGGCCAAGGCATCAAGCACTGCCATCCGCACGGCAACACCCATCTCCACCTGCTCCCGGATCACGCTTTGAACCCCATCGGCAACCGCGCTGTCGATCTCGACACCGCGGTTCATGGGCCCGGGATGCATCACCAGCGCATCGGCCTTCGCCAGGCTGAGCTTGTGTTCATCGAGACCGAAATAACGGTAATACTCACGGACCGAGGGGACGAATGCACCGTTCATGCGCTCGAGCTGCAAGCGCAGCATCATGACGATGTCGCAGCCCTCAAGCCCGTCTTCCATCCGCGAGAAAACCTGAACCCCGTAGCGTTCAACCGCATGCGGCAACAGAGAGCTTGGGGCGATCACGCGCACATCAGCACCGAGAATATGCAGCAGCAGCATGTTGGAACGGGCCACGCGGCTATGCAGGACATCGCCGCAGATCGCCACCCTGAGGCCTTGGATGCGGCCCTTGCGGCGACGGATGGTCAGCGCGTCGAGGAGTGCCTGGGTGGGGTGTTCATGTGAGCCGTCACCGGCATTGATCACAGCACAACCGACCTTTTGTGCCAGAAGCTCGACCGCCCCGGCCGACGCGTGGCGGACCACAAGGAGGTCCGGATGCATGGCGTTGAGGGTCATCGCCGTGTCGAGCAGCGTCTCGCCCTTGGAGACGGATGATCCCTTTACGGACATATTCATCACATCTGCGCCCAAGCGCTTGCCCGCGAGCTCGAACGAACTTTGGGTTCGGGTGGAGGCCTCGAAGAAAAGATTGATCTGAGTTCGGCCCCGGAGGACGGACTGCTTCTTCTCGCGCTGGCGGCTGAGCTCGACGTAATTATCAGCCAAATCAAGTAAGCTCATGACTTCGCTTGGAGAAAGACCTTCCACTCCCAACAAATGAGGTTGGGAAAGGATCGATTTTGGCCGGTTTTGGGCAAGGGTCATTAAAGGGGGATCTATAGAGATTGCCCCATCCATCAGCAAGCGCATTGATGGAGATATCAGCACCTTCGGTGAATTGTCTTTGTCAGAGACCCTTCAGCCGGTCGAGCAGCCCCTGAAGGATGTAGGCTGCGGCGATCTTGTCTATGACCTGGGCGCGGCGGGCGCGACTGGAATCGGCCTCCAGCAGCGTGCGATTTGCTGCGGCCGTCGAGAGGCGCTCATCCCAGAGCAGCACCGGCAGCGAGGTGAACTGCCCAAGATTGCGCTTGAAGGCACGAGTCGACTGGGCACGGGGCCCTTCGGTGCCGTTCATGTTGATGGGCATGCCCAGGACGATGCCGCCTACTGGCTCCTCGGCGGCGATTTCCAACAGTCGTGCGACATCCAGACTGAACTTGCGCCGGATAACGGTTTCGCGTGCCGTGGCAATGGATCGGGTGGAATCCGACATCGCGACACCAATGGTTTTCGTGCCGAGATCAAGGCCCATGAGACGCTCGCCCGGTTTCAACATCGCATTGAGTTCGAAAATCGTCAGATCCGGCAGCGTAGACTTGTTCATTGAAAACGCCGAAGCATTCGTTACGTTGGCACGAACCTCACTATTGCCACACAGATGATCGGGACCCTTACATGAAAATCACCTGGCTCGGGCATTCCGCCTTTCGTATCGATACGGGATCGAGTGCGCTGCTGATTGATCCGTTCTTGGCCGCCTTCGGTGGCGACAAGAAAGACGCGACCGAGGGCGTCACTCATATCGCTCTGACCCATGGCCATGACGATCATGTGGGCGATACAGTGGAGATCGCGAAGTCGAACGGTGCGACGGTGATCGCAGTCTTCGAACTTGCCGCCTTCCTGCAAAGCAAGGGCGTGGAAAAAGCTGAATATGCAAATACCGGCGGCAAGATCTCGGCCGGCGATTTCGACGTCACCTTCGTGAGGGCCGATCACTCCTCCTCGACCAGCGGCGCCAATGGTGAAACGATCTATCTTGGTAACCCGTGCGGTCTTGTGATCACCACGAAAGAAGGCAAAACCATCTATCATATGGGCGACACCGACATCTTCAGCGACATGGCTCTGATCGCCGAAATCCATCGTCCAGACATCGGCATCGTGCCAATTGGCGACCGCTTCACCATGGGCCCCAAGGTCGCGGCTCTCGCATGCAAGAAGTTCTTCGACTTCTCGACGATCCTCCCATGCCATTACAAGACCTTCCCGCCGCTGGTGCAGTCGGCAGAGGGCTTCGTGTCCGCGCTCGGGGAGCAGGGCGGCAAGGTGAAGGTGCTGGCAAGCGGCGAAAGCATCGACGTTTGAGAGCACGAACCATGGCCTCGACACCAAAGAAGGACGGCGTTCGGGCAAAGCGAGCGGAAGGCACCCGATCAAAAGCCGCGCCGGCCTCGACGCCGAAACGTGCCGCAGCGGACGACATTCCAGGTCCCCGCCAGCCTGTGGGACTGAAGGTCGATCCGCTGCCGCCCGGAAAGCGGCCGGACAATCGGCTTTTGTTCGGAAGAACCGTCACGCTCGAACCGCTGGACCCCTCACGGCACGCCATGCCCTTGTTCGAAGGATTCGATGCAAAAAGCGACCCGGATGGCGAAATCTGGACCTATTTGCCGTACGGACCGTGGACCGATTACACAAGCTTTTATCATTGGCTCTCAACGCAGGCCGCCGGCACAGATCCCAAATTCTACGCAATCGTGCCGCGACGGTCCCAGAAGGCCGAAGGCGTGGCCACCTATCTCAACATTCGTCCTGAACTGGGGGTGCTGGAGGTTGGCCACATCTGGTTTACGCCGCAGCTGCAGAAGACACGGGCTGCGACGGAGGCGATCTTCCTGATGATGAAGCACGCCTTCGAGGATCTCGGATGTCGGAGGTTCGAGTGGAAGTGCGATAGTCTGAACGCTCCGTCGCGCGCTGCCGCCAAGCGCTATGGCTTCCGTTTCGAGGGCATCTTTCGAAAGCACATGATCGTGAAGGGCCGGAATCGAGATACGGCCTGGTTTTCCATCACGAACGACGATTGGCCGGACATCCGCATGGGATTTCAGGCTTGGCTTGCCGACGAAAATTTCGATGACGATGGAAAGCAAAGGAAGCCACTCGGCGCATTCGTCCGACCAGGAGAATAGCAGCCACTCACTTCGTTCCTTTTTTCGCTACGGCGTTTGATGCTACGAACAGTGTCGATTGACATGCATGCCGCCGCCGACGGTAGCCGCCAAGGCTGCCGTCATGGTCTCGGCGTCATGCTCGTTTCATTGAACAAACAGCCTTTCGGGGACCATTCATATGTCAGTTCGTCGCCGCCGCGTCACCGGAGAAACCGCGGAGAATGAGGCCGCTCCTGGACTTGGCAAAACCATTCAACGCCTGCGCAAGGCCTATAACATGTCGCTGGGAGAGCTTTCCGAACAGTCGGGTGTCGCAAAGTCAATCATCTCGCAAATCGAACGAAACGAAACCAATCCAACCATTAGTACGGTCTGGCGGTTATCCAAGGCGCTCGACATCACCCTGGACGAAGTGCTCAAAACCGACAGTCCGCAGAATTTTCTGCAACACCAGACGCGTGCGGGCGTGCCAACACTGACCAGTGAAGACGGTCTTTGCACCCTGCACATCATCGGGGCACTGGACCTGGTGGAAATGTTCCAGGTCTATGATTTTCACGCTAAGCCTGGAGGGACTCTTGAATCGGAACCGCATCAGCAAGGGTGCGTAGAACATCTTTCGGTTCTTAAGGGCACACTCAGCGTGACGATCGAAGGGGAGACCCGGGACATCAAGATGGGCGAAACCCTGCGTTATCGTGGCGACCGATCCCATAAAATAGCAAATACAGGACTTGAGGACGCCCAGGCCACTATGGTCGTCGCGCTCCGCGTGCCTGTGATCGAGGAACGGCGCAGCTGAAGGTTTCTCCCTTGCGACGTCTAACAGGGTGTTAACCCTTCCGCCCTATCCTCATGGCACGATCTCATCGGGCCAAAACACCCATGCGCAAGAACTATAAGACGGGCCTCCTCTTTATGCTTGGGGCCATGGGTGCCCTGGGTTATTTCACCTGGCATGGGCTGCACGGCAGCCGCGGGGTCGAGCGGGTGGCCACCCTCAATATTGAGGTGAAGCGTCTCGAAAAATCCCTGGGTGAGCTGAAGCTCCAGCGGAGCAGACTAGAGAAGCAGGTGGTTCTTCTGCGTCCCGAGAGCATTGACCCGGATATGCTCGACGAGGAGGCTCGGCTCCTTTTGGGATTTGCAAATGAGAATGATCGATCAATTCCTCTGAATGCGGACGGAAGCGCCGCAAGCATGGGATTTAACTGAATTTCGGTTAATTTGAAAAACTCTTTGTTTCACAGGGCTTTAGGTCTCCATTTTTAGCAACTTAAACCTATGGTAATGCGCCCGGGGAGTCGCTATCTTCCAATTCAGAGCTTCGATTGGAGAAAGTGATGGCGGCGCGAAAGCCAAGACCTGCAAGCGGCAGCAAGGATACCAAAGCGAACGCGCCGAAGCGGAAGGCCGTCGCAGCGCCGGCACCAAAAGAAATCGCGATCGCTAATTTTTCGCGCAGCGAAGATCTGCAGGCCCTCCACGACATGCTGCTGATCCGCCGTTTCGAGGAGAAGGCCGGCCAGCTCTACGGCATGGGCTTTATCGGCGGCTTCTGTCATCTCTATATCGGGCAGGAGGCTGTTGTTGTTGGGATGCAGATGGCTCTCGATCCGGGCGACGAGGTGGTAACCTCCTATCGCGACCATGGTCACATGCTGGCGACAGGAATGGATCCGAAGGGTGTGATGGCCGAGCTTACGGGGCGCCGAAATGGCTACTCCAAGGGCAAGGGCGGTTCGATGCACATGTTCAGCCGGGAGAAGTCCTTCTTCGGTGGACACGGCATCGTAGGCGCACAGGTGCCGATCGGAACCGGCCTCGCATTCTCCAACAAGTACAAAGACAATGGCAACGTCGCGATCACCTATTTCGGTGAGGGCGCCGCCAATCAGGGCCAAGTCTATGAGAGCTTCAACATGGCCTCGCTCTGGAAGCTTCCGGTGGTCTACGTCATCGAGAACAACCAGTATGCGATGGGCACGTCCATCGTTCGCGCGGCAGCGCAATCTGAGGAGCTCTATCACCGAGGCCAAGCCTTTGGTATCCCAGGCGAGCGGGTGAACGGAATGGATGTACGCGCCGTGAAGGGCGCGGGCGATTACGCTGTCGAGCATTGCCGGACCGGAAAAGGGCCGATCATCCTCGAAATGCGAACCTATCGCTACCGCGGCCATTCGATGTCCGATCCCGCGAAATACCGTACCCGTGATGAGGTGCAGAAAATGCGCCAGGAGCAGGATCCAATCGAACAGGTGCGGAAGCGCCTGCTCGAAGGCGGGGAATCAAGTGAGGATGATCTCAAGGAGATCGATCGCAAGATCCGGGAACAGGTGACGGAAGCCGCCGAATTCGCCCAGGCCGATCCGGAGCCCGATCCCTCGGAACTCTGGACCGATATCTATGTCGAAGCTCCCGCAGAGCGCGCTTAATCCCATCCCCGCGGCAGGATTCCGTTTCTCATGACCACGCAAATCTTGATGCCCGCCCTGTCACCGACCATGGAGGAGGGCAAGCTTGCAAAATGGCTCGTCAAAGAGGGAGACAAAGTCTCCTCCGGAGATGTGATCGCCGAGATCGAAACCGACAAAGCCACGATGGAAGTCGAGGCAGTCGACGAAGGCACCGTCGCCAAAATCCTGGTGCCGGCAGGCACTGAAGGGGTGAAGGTCAACACGCCGATCGCCACGCTTGCGGGGGAGGGCGAGGCGACATCGACGGAGGCGCCTGCAAAGGCCGTCGCCGCTGCGCCTGAACCGAAGGCCCCCCCGGCTTCTGCCGTTCAGCCAACGCCTGCGGCGAAGACTGCAGAGGAACATCCGGAGCATGCGCAAGCGCCTGCCGGCAAGACTGAAAAAAGCGAGCAGAGGTCGCACGGGTCCAACCATCGCGGCGATGGGGCGGATCTGGCCGATTCCGAGATCCCTGCGGGCACGGAACTCGTCTCCATGACGGTGAGAGAGGCGCTGCGCGACGCAATGGCGGAAGAGATGCGCGCGGATGATGCTGTGTTCGTCATGGGAGAGGAAGTTGCCGAATATCAGGGTGCCTACAAGGTCACCCAGGGGCTGTTAGAGGAATTTGGACCCCGGCGGGTGATCGATACGCCAATCACAGAACACGGCTTCGCCGGTCTCGCGGTGGGAGCGGCGTTCGGCAAGCTCAAGCCGGTTGTCGAATTCATGACGTTCAACTTCGCCATGCAGGCCATGGACCAGATCATCAATTCGGCCGCCAAGACACTCTACATGTCGGGGGGACAAATGGGCGCGCAGATGGTGTTTCGCGGCCCCAATGGACCCGCGGCTCGGGTCGCTGCCCAGCACAGCCAAGATTATTCCTCCTGGTATGCCCATGTGCCAGGACTCAAAGTTGTTGCACCCTATTCGGCCGCCGATGCCAAGGGCCTGCTCAAGGCCGCGATCCGAGATCCCAATCCGGTGATTTTCCTCGAGAACGAGTTGCTTTACGGGCGCTCCTTCGACGTACCGAAGTTGGATGATTGGGTGGTGCCGATCGGAAAGGCTCGGGTGGTTCGCCCCGGTGACCAGGTGACCATCGTGTCCTATTCCATGGGCATGCATTACGCGCTGGAAGCCGCCCAGAAACTTGCTGCCGACGGGATCGAGGCTGAGGTCATCGACCTGCGCTCGCTACGCCCTTTGGACATGGCGACTGTTATCGCCAGCGTCAAGAAAACCAACCGCTGCGTGACAGTGGAAGAAGGCTGGCCGGTCTGCTCGATCGGATCTGAAATCTCGGCACGGCTGATGGACGAGGCCTTCGACTGGCTCGATGCTCCGGTCACCCGCGTCAATGGCAAGGATGTCCCCATGCCCTATGCGGCAAATCTCGAAAAGCTGGCGCTGCCGTCCATCGATGAGGTGATCGAGGCCGTGCACAAGGTGCTCTACCGATAATTCCGCAGCAGGACCCGCACTCATGCCCACTCCCATCCTGATGCCCGCCTTATCTCCCACCATGGAGGAAGGCAAGCTCGCGAAATGGCTCGTCAAGGAGGGGGATAAGATCGCCTCCGGGGACGTCATTGCGGAAATAGAGACCGACAAGGCCACCATGGAAGTGGAAGCGGTCGACGAGGGCACGATGGGGAAGATCCTCGTCCCCGCGGGCACGGAAGGCGTTAAAGTCAATGCCGAGATCGCCGTGCTGTTGGGCGAGGGGGAAAAGGCCGCCGACATCGCGGCATCGGTCGGCGGGAAGTCGCAAAGCAAGGCCGCCCCCAGCGCTGCACCCGTGAAGGAGCCCGTTCAACGGACGCCCCCTCCTGAGGAGGATGCGAAACCTGCGCCGCAAGCTGCTCCGCGCGAAGAACGCAGGACGCAAACAGCGGCAACCGAGGCAAAAGGCGAACGCATTTTCGCGTCTCCCCTGGCGCGACGGCTGGCAAAGGAAGCCGGGATCGACCTCGGTTCCATCGTGGGTTCCGGACCCCATGGCCGGGTGGTCCAGGCGGATGTCGAGAAGACCAAGACTGAGACGCCGACGGCCACGACCGCCGCAGCCGCTGCTCAGCCGGCGCAGGCACCTAAGCTCGCGGCGGCCATGCCGGATGCCGAGATTCGTAAGTTCTTCGCCGATGACAGCTACGAAATCGTCCCCCATGACGGCATGCGAAAGGTGATCGCCCGCCGGCTGACCCAGTCGAAGCAGACGATCCCGCATTTCTATCTGACCCTCGACTGCGTGATCGATGGATTGCTAGAGACCCGCCAACGGCTGAACGACCGCGCTCCCACGGACAAGGACGGAAAGCCGAGCTACAAAATCTCGGTCAACGACTTCGTCATCAAAGCCATGGGTCAGGCCCTGCAGATGGTGCCGGAGGCAAATGTGACCTGGACGGACGAAGGGATGCTGAAGCATCGTCGCTCGGATGTCGGCGTTGCGGTCGCCATTCCCGGCGGGCTGATCACGCCCGTCGTACGCCAGGTGGAAACGAAGGGGCTCGCCGCAATCTCCAACGAGATGAAGGATTATGCCGTACGGGCGCGGGCGCGAAAGCTGATGCCGGACGAGTATCAGGGCGGCACCACCGCCATCTCCAATCTCGGCATGTATGGCATCAAGGACTTTGCTGCCGTGATCAACCCTCCGCATGCAACAATCTTGGCCGTCGGAGCCGGAGAGAAGCGACCGGTCGTGCTCGATGATACGATTGTCATCCGCAGCGTGATGTCACTCACTCTCTCAACGGATCATCGGGCGGTCGATGGTGCTCTTGGCGCCGAGTTGCTGCAGGCGATCAAGAGCCTGATCGAAGAACCGGCGATGATGCTGGTCTAGGAGCATCCCATGGCTGACACCTCCTTTGACGTGATCATCATCGGCTCGGGCCCCGGCGGTTATGTGACCGCCATCCGCTCGGCCCAGCTCGGCTTCAAGACAGCCGTCGTCGAAGAGAAGGAGCTCGGCGGCATCTGCCTGAACTGGGGCTGCATCCCGACCAAAGCCCTGCTGCGCTCGGCGGAGATCTATCATTATCTGCAGCATCCCAGCGACTACGGACTATCGGCGGAGAATGTGCGCTTTGATACGGCCGCCGTGGTGAAACGTTCCCGCAACGTGGCGGCACAGCTTAGCCGCGGCGTCGCCTTCCTGATGAAAAAGAACAAGATCACCGTGATCGACGGCCGCGGTCGTCTCAAGGGGGCAGGGACGGTGGCGGTGACAAAGGACGGCAAGCCGGTTGGCGATTACAAGGCCAAGCATATCATCTTGGCGACGGGCGCACGGCCACGCGCATTGCCCGGGATGGAACCCGACAAGGCGCTGATCTGGACCTATTTCGAGGCCATGGTGCCGGAAAAAATGCCGGCAAAACTGCTGGTCATCGGTTCAGGCGCCATCGGTATCGAATTCGCTTCATTCTACCGGACGATGGGTTCGGACGTCACGGTCGTTGAGGTGCTCCCGCAGATCCTGCCGGTTGAAGATGCGGAGATTGCTGCACATGCCCGTAAACGCTTCGAGAAGCAGGGCATCAAGATCATTACAGGCGCCAAGGTCACAAGCCTGAAAAAGGCTGCCGACAGCGTGACCGCGATGATCGACGATGGCAAGTCAAGCCAGGAAATCACCGCCGATCGTGTCATTTCAGCGGTTGGCGTAGTGGGCAATGTGGAGGATCTTGGACTCGAGAGCACGAAGGTGAAGATCGAACGCGGCCTCATCATCGCTGACGCGTTCGGCCGGACTGCAGAACGGGGCATCTATGCGATTGGCGACGTCTCTGGAACCCCGATGCTGGCGCACAAGGCGGAGCATGAGGGCGTGGTCTGTATCGAGCAGATTGCCGGCCTTCAGCCACATCCTCTCGACAAACTGAAAATACCGGGCTGCACCTACAGCCAGCCGCAGATCGCCTCGGTCGGCCTGACGGAAGCGCGAGCCAAAGAGGCGGGGCATGACGTCCGGGTTGGACGCTTCCCCTTCATCGGCAATGGCAAGGCCATTGCACTGGGCGAACCGGAGGGCATGGTCAAGACCATCTTCGACAAGAAGACAGGCCAGCTCCTGGGCGCCCATATGGTGGGGGCCGAGGTGACTGAACTGATCCAGGGATTCGTCATCGCCATGAACCTCGAGACGACGGAAGAGGAGCTGATGCATAGTGTGTTCCCCCATCCTACCCTGTCTGAAATGATGCATGAGTCGGTGCTTGACGCTTATGGACGCGTCATCCACATGTGAACGGCGTTGCGGGCCGTTCCGCGTCTGACTGTCGGAGGATGATCATGGAAGGTGTGGGTTGGATCAGCTGGATCATCATCGGACTGATCGCAGGGTGGATCGCAGAGAAGGTCACCAGCCGGGATCACGGGCTGCTGACAAATCTCGTGGTAGGCCTGATCGGCGGCGTGATCGGTGGCTGGTTGTCAACGAAGCTCGGGCTCCAGGTTGCACCGGGTTTTTGGGGATCACTGCTGGTTGCGACGGCGGGAGCCATCATCCTCCTGTTCATCGTCGGGATTTTCCGGCGTCGATAAAGCGAAGCGACCGAATTAATGGTCAATCTCATCGACACGATCGACAAACGTACGGTCCGGCATCCCGAAAAGGCGCACAGGCCCGATAGTCCAGTGCTGAAGAAGCCTGACTGGATCCGTGTGCGCGCGCCGGGCTCGGCCGTCTATAACGAGACTCGGCAGATCGTTCGTGAAAACAAGCTCGTCACGGTCTGCGAGGAGGCAGGTTGTCCCAATATCGGCGAGTGCTGGTCGAAGAAGCACGCGACCTTCATGATCATGGGCGAGATCTGCACGCGGGCCTGCGCCTTCTGCAACGTGCGAACCGGGTTGCCGCTGGCCCTTGACCCCCACGAGCCCCAAAGCGTCGCAGCCGCTGTTGGGAAGCTCGGCCTTGCCCACGTGGTCATCACCTCCGTCGACCGTGACGATCTCGATGATGGCGGCGCTCAGCATTTCGCCGCCGTGGTGGAGGCAATTCGAACGCTGAACCCGCTGACCACGATAGAGATCCTGACGCCCGACTTTCTACGCAAAGAGGGCGCCCTGAGGGTTGTGGTGGAAAGCGGCCCCGACGTGTTCAATCACAATCTCGAGACCGTCCCTTCGCATTATCTGAAAGTGCGGCCTGGGGCGCGCTATTTCCACTCCTTGCGGCTGCTTCAGCAAGTGAAAGAACTTGATCCCTCCATGTTCACAAAATCGGGGATCATGGTCGGGCTGGGCGAAACGCGGGAAGAAGTGCTGCAGGTGATGGACGACATGCGGGCCGCACAGATCGACTTCATCACGATCGGGCAGTATCTGCAGCCAACGCGGAAGCATATCGCGGTCGATCGCTTCGTCACCCCCGACGAGTTCAAGGCCTATGAGCAGATTGCCTATGCCAAAGGTTTTCTGATGGTCTCCTCAAGCCCGCTGACGCGCTCTTCGCATCATGCCGGAGACGATTTCGCGCGGTTGAGGGCGGCGCGTCAGGCAAAGCTGGCTGCCGCTTCGGCGGTGGGCTAGATCATGCGCGATTTTAAAACCAGTTACCGCATGCCTTATTCCGCGGAGGAAATGTTCGCTTTAGCCGCAGACATCCAACGCTATCCCGAATTCGTGCCACTGTGCGAAAAGGCAATCATCCACGGGCGTAAGCCACTGCCATCAAATCGCGAAAGCGTCGATGCTTCGCTCATCGTGGGATATGAAAAGCTCCACCTTCATGAAACGTTCCGGAGCGACGTTACCCTGGATCCGGAGCACCTTCACATCACGTCGATCTCGACGACGGGACCCGTTAAGCAACTGCAGGCGGACTGGACCTTCGTGCCTCTCGGGGACATGGCCTCGCGCATCGATTTTAAAGTCGCCTATCAAATGCGGTCGATGCCGCTACAGATCCTGATGTCGGTCATGTTCGACAAGGCCTTCGGCAAAATCGCGCATGCCTTCAAGACCCGCGCAGACGCGGTTTATGGACAGAGTGCACCCGAAACGGCAAAAGCTTAGACGCTATCCGGCCGACGTTTGCGCAAGACAAAACACACTTTATTGGAAAACAGTTCATTCTCCGGATAGGCTTTGAGCTCGCGAGCAAGTTCGGGCGAGAGGTAGGCGCGTCCGAGATCAGGCTCGAGGGCGCGGTCTTCGAGAATGTCGAATTTGTGCGAGAACACCTCACGAAATTCCCGACGGGACAGTCTGTTCAGAACCGTGTCGGCCAGTGGAGTCGATCGACGCAGATGCTGCCAAGCGGCCCCAGGATCGGGTGTACCCCGTCTCACCTCGTCATCATACCATTCCGGATCGTGACTGCCGGTGATGCCTGTAAAAATCAGAGGCTTGATAATGGCGATACCGTGATCGGCGAGGTTTTCTGCCATGCGCAGGAGGACCCTTTCCAATTGCGGCCGCGGGATATGCTCGAACACGTCCTCCGAATAAATGACATCAAACTCGCCTGTCGTCCTCGCCCAAGTCTCCGGCAGGGCGGCGTCTCCGACGAGCATGCGGGACCAGGGAAATTCAAACGTCGTCTGAAAACTCCGCTCCCAGGCCAAAATGAAATCGCGCCAGATGGATCTATCGAACAGAGCACTTCTTACCGCCGTCTTCGCTGCCCGGACCGCTCCATTGGTTCTCGCGATGTCCATGAGCCGTGAGGTCCCCGGCCGATATTGCGGAAGCTCAAGGTCAAGACCCCGAACATCCATTCTAGCGCCATGCATCCACAGCAAACGGAAGGGAAACTGGCCAAAGCCGACTTCCAGGACGCGGGATGTTGTCAGGTCCACCCCATAGCGGCTGGCGAGGCGCCGGTCGTCTTCCAGCTCCCGATCCGCACGAGCAGAATCGAAATTGCGCCGGTACCCCGATCCATAGAGCTTGAGAAGCTTCCAGAGGTAAAAAGCGCGTCTCGCCGGCCCGATCTCCGAGGAGGAAGACGCCGTTTGCGGATCGTTGTGCATGGTTCCGAGCTGCCCCCAACCGGTTCCGATACGCAAGTGTAGAGGAAGACGGTGACGGTAGGCTAGCCCCGTTCGGCAAAGACCTTGAATGGATCTTCCGCGCCTGGTTCGAAGTCAAAATATCGCAGAGCTTTGCACATATGCGCCGGAGGCTCAGCGATCAGGCGGAGCCCGCCGCGGCGGGGATGGGGTAAAGTAAGTCCCCGGGCATGAAGATGGAGAACTGGATCCAGATCGTCCGAAATAAAGGCGTCTTCGCCGCCATATTTACGGTCGCCAAGGATGGGATGACCAATCGCGGCCATGTGGGCCCGCAATTGATGAGTGCGCCCCGTGCGAGGGCTCAAGGCGACGAAAGCCGCTCTTTGTCCGGCGTGCGCGAGGACTGTGTAGTCGGTAACCGCGTTCTGGGCCTCTTCATCCTCGGGATCAGACACCTCGACACGCTGGTCACCGGCGCGTCCGGCTTTTTTCAATGCCGCGTCGATCGTTCCCGAATGGGGTCGGGGCACGCCGCGGACGAAGGCCCAATAGACTTTAAGGGCCTCCCTCGATTTGAAGCTGCGGCCCAGAGCAGCAGCAGCTGTTCGGTTGCGGGCGAGGAGAAGGATACCACTGGTGTCGCGGTCGAGCCGATGAACGAGCCGGGGCCGTTCCTCGGCATCGAAAACCAGTGCGTCCAGCATGCCATCGATGTGTCGCTCAGTCTTCGTGCCACCCTGGACGGCAAGGCCCGAGGGCTTGTTCAGGGCCAGCACCTCAGGGTCGCGATGGATGACCAGCGATTGGAGCAGGCGTATGTCCTCGGGGCGGATCTTCGGTGAAGCCTTATTGGCCGGGGCTTGGGTCAGCGGAGGAACCCGCACCGCTTGGCCCTTCGCAATCCGATCGGCCGCCTTCGCGCGGCTGCCATCAAGGCGCACCTGACCCTTTCGCAGAAGCTTCTCCAAAGCGCCATGGTTGAGCTCCGGGTAATGCGCCTTGAACCAGCGGTCCAGACGCATTCCGTCCTCGTCACTCGAAACGGTGATAATAGCTACTCCGCTCATGCCGTTCGTCCCGGTCCCTTGCTACGCGTCCGCTTTGCCGTCTGCCTGGCGGGTTTGCCTGAGCTTCGCCCAATAATCGAGCCTCTTGCGGATCTCGCGCTCGAAACCGCGCTCAGGGGGCTCGTAATACTTCTGACGGCCCATGCCGTCGGGAAAATAGTCCTGGCCCGAGAAGGCGTCAGGTGCATCATGGTCGTAGTCGTAGCCTGACCCGTAGCCTTGGCCCTTCATCAACTTGGTCGGCGCGTTCAAGATGTGCATCGGTGGAGACAGGGATCCGGTCTCCTTGGCGTTTCGCGTGGCTGCCTTAAACGCCTTATAGCCCGCATTCGATTTGGGCGCGGTCGCCAAATAGATCACCGCCTGCGCGAGGGCCAACTCGCCCTCAGGAGAGCCGAGAAAGTCATAGGTATCCTTAGCAGCAATCGTCTGCACCAGGGCCTGGGGATCGGCCAACCCAATGTCCTCTATGGCCATTCGGACCAAGCGGCGCGCCAGATAGAGAGGATCTTCGCCGGCGACAAGCATCCGTGCCAGGTAATAGAGCGAGGCGTCCGGGTCGGATCCACGGACGGCTTTGTGTAGTGCCGAAATGAGATTGTAGTGACCGTCACGCGATTTGTCGTAAAGCGGCATGCGACGCTGCACGATGTCAGCAAGGCCGGCAGAATCGAGCCTGTCTTCCGACCTGATTACGGTCGCAAAGACTTCTTCCGCCATATTCAGCAAGTAGCGTCCATCGCCGTCAGCAAGCTGCAACAGGGCTGCGCGGGCATCCTGGTCCAGGGGCAAAGGCCGCCCCTCATAGGTTTCGGCGCGGGTCAGCAACAGGTCCAACGCACCCGTATCAAGGCGACGTAGCGTCAACACCTGTGATCGTGACAGCAAAGCGGCGTTCAGTTCAAAGGAGGGGTTCTCCGTCGTCGCCCCGACCAGGGTGATGGTGCCGTCCTCCATCACCGGCAGAAAACTGTCCTGCTGGGTGCGGTTGAAGCGGTGAATCTCGTCGATGAACAGCAGGGTGCCACGACCCTGCTGTCGGTTACCGCGCGCCGACTCGAACGCCTTCTTGAGGTCCTGCACGCCGGAAAATATCGCCGACATCTGTACGAACACAAGATTGGCTTCCCGCGCCAGAAGGCGGGCGATGGTTGTCTTGCCTGTCCCTGGTGGTCCCCAAAGAATGACGGAAGAGAACCGTCCAGCCCGCAACATGCGGGTGATGATGCCGTCATCGCCGACCAGATGATCCTGGCCGACCACTTCCGACAGAGTTTCAGGACGCAAGCGATCTGCCAAAGGCCGCGGCGCCTCGCGCTCCAGTCCAGCCGCCTCAAACAGATTGCTCATGCCGTCGACATACCTTGCCTCAGCCGCCGAAGCGAGATGAGATCACCCGTCCATCGCGTTCGATCGTGACTGCCCAGCCACTGGTGCCGTCAGCGATGGCGCGAACGACATCATCGACCGAAGCCATTTCACGGCCGTTGATCTCGCGCAACACATCTCCCGGACGAAAGCCCAGGCGACTCGCGGGGCCGCGTTTCAGATCAGTGACGATCACCCCTTTCTGCGGCTTCTTGACGCCAAGTTCATCGGCCAAGGCCGGTGACAGGTTGCTAATGACAAGACCGCTTAGGGGCGTTCGACCGGTCAAGGTGGTCTCATTGCGGGGCGGCACCTCTGGAGCGGCGATCAAGGTGACGTCGGCACTTCGCCGCTTTCCGTCGCGGAGATAATCGACCTTCGCGCTCGACCCCACCCGCAACATCGAGAAACGGTAGGTCGCCGCGGCTGGGCTGTCGATCGACTTGCCGTCCACATCGATGACGACATCGCCCCGTTTCAGTCCCGCCTTGAGCAAGGGGGAGGCCGGATGGCCATCGACCACAACGGCGCCGCTGGGCAGCTTCATACCAAGGGAATCCGCGATGTCGGGAGTGATGTCCTGCAATTCCACGCCCAACCAGGGACGGATGATCTTACCCCCGGCGCGGGCAGACTCCACAACCAGCCTGACTGTGTCGGCGGGAATGGCGAAGCCGATGCCGATGGAGCCGCCCGAGCGTGAATAAATCGCCGTATTGATGCCGACGAGGCGTCCGTTCATGTCTACCAGGGGCCCTCCGGAATTGCCGGGATTGATGGCGGCATCGGTCTGGATGAAGAACTGGTAGTCATTGATGCCCACGGCTGTGCGTGCCACCGCCGATACAATGCCGCTGGTCACCGTCTGGCCCACGCCGAACGGATTGCCGATGGCCAGGACCAGGTCTCCGACCTCCAGATCATCGCTGTCGTCGAAGGCGAGGCTGGGGAGTGCGGCTCCCTCTGCGTCAATCTTGAGGACGGCGAGATCGGTGCGTTCATCTGACAGCAGCACCTTGGCCTCAAATTCTCTCTTATCCGACAGCACAACCAAAATGTCAGATCCCTCACCGACGACGTGGTTGTTCGTCACGATCAGACCGTCAGAACTGACAATAGCACCGGATCCCAAAGACCGCTCAACGCGCTCGCGTGGCACGCCAAAGCCGCCATTATTACCAAAGAAGCGCTGGAAGAATGGATCCTGAAAGATCGAGTTCATACCCTGGGAGCGGACCACACGACGGGCATAAATGTTCACCACCGCCGGTGCCGTGGATTTTACGATTGGCGAGAAGGAAAGCTGCAATTCCTGCCGCGTTTCCGGCACCTGTCTCTCCTGTGCTTGCACAGGAGAGATCAGGATGCAGGCCACCATACTGGCGAGCAGGGTTCGGAGCATTGTCATACGCGCGATTCCTCGAGGCTAGATCCGGTCACGATGTGTTCCGGCTTCAGTAAATGGGGATCAAGGCGGATCCATGCAAAAGGCATCAGCGCCGATCAATTTTAGTCGAGAGCACAACGGCCGATTCCGTCCGGGTCACCCCTTGAATCTGCCCGATCTCGTCGAGCAGCCGGTCAAGATCCTGAGTCGAATTGGTTCTCAACATCGCGACGATGTCGTATTTTCCGCTGACTGTATAAAGCTGCTCCACGGGGCTAAGCTTGCCCAGTGTGCGGACAACATCCAGGCTACGGCGCGGCTCGATTTCTATTGTCACAAAAGCCTTTAAAGCCGCCTGTTCGACCTGATCGCCGAGCTTTACGGCGTAGCCTGCAATGATACCTCGGGATTCAAGCCGCTTGAGCCTGTCCTGAACCGTGGAGCGTGACAGGCCCAATTTGCGGGCCAGTGTGGTCACTGATTCCCGCGCGTTCAAACGTAGTGCCGAAAGGAGTTCCTGATCTTTTGCAGTGAGGGCGTTCGACATGTTGGGGCAAGCTTATGACAGATTCACGGGCAATCCGTCAAAGTCGCGCAATCTGTCGTCTATTTGTCGGGCGGAAACTGACCGAGTGTTGGGGCGAAGCTGATCCACATTCGAGAGTGCGCCTGTGAACCTGACCCTATCCGATACCCTTGCGCGGACACATTCATCGCAGGTGCCGCATGCGCAAACATATGGAGCGGCGTACAGAGATGCTGCTGAGGCAGCAGACCTGCTGGAGCCGGACGAACCGATACTTTGCGTCGCCCCTTCGCGGCTTGCCACCGCACTCCACAGGTTCATCTTAGGGTTTCCGGGAGAGGTGAGCTACGCTGTCAAAGCCAACCCTTCTGAGTGCATCCTGCGCGTCATGGCGCAAGGAACGATCACTTTCGACACGGCTTCGGTATCGGAGATCGCACTGGTCAAGAGCATTGCACCACGGGCAGTCTGCCACTACCACAATCCGGTCAAATCGGCGCAGGAGATCCGTGACGCGTACCGGGAATTCGGGATCCGACGATTTGCTGTCGACCACGCCGGTGAACTCGAGAAAATCGTCGCGGTTATCGGGGCTGATACGACGGTGGAGATTGCCGTCCGCTTTCGTCTCCCACCGCATCAGGCGGCGGTCCACAGCTTCGGCTCGAAATTCGGCGCCACTCCAGCCGAAGCCGCGGAGTTGCTCCAGCTCGTGAGCAGCCTAGGCTACAAACCCATTCTCACCTTTCATCCGGGGTCGCAATGTCTCGAGCCTTCGGCCTATTCACACCATATCAAGGGCGCGGCAGAGATTTCGCGAAGGGCTGGAATTCGTCTGCACGCGCTAAATGTGGGCGGGGGATTTCCGGTTGCCTACCCTCGGCTGGACACGCCCGAACTGGACCTGTTCTTTGCAGCCATTCGGACGGCAGTCGAGGAGGAATTTCCGCAGTGGCGGCCCCGTCTTGAAGCGGAACCCGGCCGGGCACTGGTTGCGGAGGCCGTTTCGCTGTTGACGCGCGTGAAGCTGGTCAAGCCGGAGACGGGCGAAGTGTTCCTGAATGATGGGATTTATGGAACACTGATGGAGTACAGCCAGACGGAGCAGTTGTTGCCCCGTGTACGGCTGATAAGACGAAGTTTTTCAGGGCATCGGGACTTCAGCATCTTCGGGCCCACTTGCGATCCGTTGGACAGGCTGCCAACCCCACTGTCCCTGCCGGCGGATATACAGGACGGCGATTATCTGGAATTTGGCACTCTTGGTGCTTACGGTTCGGCCACTGCCACGCGCTTCAATGGCTATGGCGGCACTCAGACGGTGATTGTGGAGGACGCGTTCAGCGCAGACAGTTGAAGGCACAATTCCCGATCTGTACTTGCAAATTGCCTCGGCGCCCGCCTTCTTGATGCCAACCAAGACAAGAGGTTGTGCATCAATGAGCATTCCTATCGCGCTCACGATCGCCGGGTCCGATTCCGGAGGCGGCGCAGGGATCCAGGCGGACATCAAGACCTTCTCGGCTCTGGGTGTTTACGGCGCATCGGTCATCACTGCCGTTACCGCCCAGAATACCCGCGCCGTGACGGCGATCGCGGAAATGGCGCCAGCGATCGTGTCTGCTCAGATCAGTGCGGTCTTCGATGATCTGGAAGTGGATGCCGTTAAAATTGGTATGCTTGCCAATGCCGAGATCATCCATGCCGTGGCTGAGGGCATCCGACGCTATCGCCCACGTCATGTGGTGCTCGATCCGGTAATGGTCGCCAAGAGCGGCGATCATCTGCTGCGGGCCGAAGCCGTCGAGGCCATGGTCACGACACTCATGCCCCTGGCAACGCTCATCACCCCGAACCTGCCAGAAGCGATCGTCCTCGGAGACTGGACGCAAGGAGCGGACGAAGCTGCGATGGTTGGACTGGGTCGCGCCCTTCTCGACAAGGGGGCGCAAGCAGTCTTGCTGAAGGGCGGCCATCTACAGACGGCGGATGCCGTGGACATGCTCATCGTTGGCACCCAGTCCACACGATTTTCGGCAAAGCGGATTTGTTCAAACAATACGCATGGTACCGGCTGCACCCTCTCGGCTGCGATCGCCGCTTACCTCGCCTTGGGCAGACCGCTTGCGGAGGCCGTGCAGGAGGCAAAATCTTATCTCAGCGGCGCCATTGCGGAAGCGGACACACTGAGCGTTGGGAGCGGGCATGGGCCCGTACACCATTTTTACCGGATGTGGCGCTAGGCGGTGTGGTCGTCGGTATGCAGCAAGGGAGTATCGCGCCGGCGGCGGACTTTCGGTCAGAACGCCCGGAACGTGATAATGGTGTAGGTGTCGACAATATCCGGGATGACGTGCACCTTCTCGTTGATAAAGTGGCCGACATCCTCACCTTCGGGCAAATAGAACTTCACCAGAAGATCGAATCCACCGGCCGTTGAATAGATCTCGGATGCAATCTCGGCGTCGGCAATGGCGGTAGCCACCTGATAGGCCTTTCCCAGGGTGCATTTTATCTGAACGAAGAACGGCTTCATGACGACTCCCTGGGGTCCGATGGAAGAGCTCAAAATGGCAATCCTTAACCCAGCTGACAACTCCCCCGCGCAGACGCTTTACAAGTTGGCCTTCCAGTGGCCAGTATCGCCCTCAGACACCGGCCGCCGAAGCGAGCCCGGGCGCGAGACGACGAGGAGGAGAATAGATGACCGGCACCCTGAGGCGCTCTCTGATGGCAGCGGCATGCGTAACAGCCTTGACCACATCCGCTGCTTGGGCAGACGTGAAGATAGGATTTCTGGGCGGTTTCACTGGCCCCATTGAAGCCTTGACGCCGCCGATCTTCGAAGGCGCAAAGCTCGCTGTAAAGGAGATCAACGATCAGGGTGGTGTGCTGGACGGACAGAAGATCGACATGCCAAGCGGTGATTCGACCTGTGTGGATGCAACCGCCGCCGCCGCCGCCGGAGATCGCATGGTTAATTCCGAGAAGGTCATCGCCATTGTCGGTGCCCTATGCTCCGGCGAGACCATCGCCATCGCGAACAGCGCTGCCGTTCCTGGTGGGGTTATGATGATTTCGCCCGCCTCTACATCCCCTGCAGTCTCGCTGCTGGAAGATAATGACCTTGTCTTCCGCACGACGCCTTCAGACAGCTTCCAGGGCGAGGCCATGGCTAAGTTGCTCAAGGAGAAGGGCATCGAGAACGTGGCCATCACCTATGTGAACAACGACTACGGAAAGGGTTTCGCAGATGCCCTGGAAGCCCATTTCGCAGCGGCTGGCGGCGTCATCATGGCGAAGGAGCCCCATGAGGAAGGCAAAGCCGACTATCGCGCGGAACTCGGACAGCTTGCTTCCTCCGGAGCCGACACTCTGATCGTTCTGGCCTATGCCTCGGGTTCCGGTCAAACCATCATCCGCCAAGCGATAGAAGGTGGCGATTTCGCCAAATTCGTGGGCGGCGACGGCATGATCTCGGATGAATTGGTGACCGCCATTGGCGCCGACAGGCTGAACGGCATGATTGGTACCAAAGCTGGCCGCCCCGAAATTCCAGGATCCGACGTCTTCACTAAGCTAGCCAAGGACGCGGGCCTCGATCCTTCCGCCGTCTATGCGGCGCAAGCTTATGACGCGGCTTTCCTAACCGCCTTGGCGATCGAGAAGAGCGGAAAGGCGGAGAGGGCAGGGCTGAACAAGGCATTGCGGGAAGTGACGAGCGGTAAGGGTGAGGCCATCCTGCCGGGTGAATGGTCAAAGGCCAAGAAGCTGATCAGCGAAGGCAAGGACGTTCATTATTCCGGCGCTGGCGGCAATCTCACCTTTGATCGCCGCGGCGACGTTCCCGGCGTTATCGTCGAAATGCTCGTAAAGGACGGGCATTTCACTGAGGTTGGCCAGATCAACTGATCTCACCGACACCCACTGTCCGAGATCCACTTCGGGAATACAGCAGCGGATCTCGGGCAGATCGTCCAGAAGTCAGGCGGAGAGGAAATCTGCAGCCGAGAGATCGTTTTTACTAACGCCGACAAGGATGATCTTGACGCCACCGCCCAGTCCGAGAAAGGCACTTGAGCGGTCCTGCTTCGTCCTCCCGGGAGCCAAAGCCAGTGACATCCAGACGACCATGTTCGCCAATTCAGCACCGGACGTCGTAATCGAAGACGGTGTCAACTCCGCTGCCGGGAGCGAGGACGGGAAAAAAATCTCACCTAAGCCGCCGCCTAGAACGTCATCTAAGTAACTGGCGTTGAGTATGTCGGCTCCGGCCCCGCATCGCCTTCGTCCATATGGTGGTCGCAACCGGCTTCGCCGGCTAATCGATCATTACCTATTCTACCCGTAAGAAGAACCATTTCCTTCACCGCCGAGCACCCCATCGCTGCGGCAGATTTTCTACTGCCTATTCAAGCTCCTCCTGAGGCACGGTTGAGGAGCAAACCCGCAATTACGAAGAGTGAAGACCCCGAGCACTGCCATGGGCTCTGAAACTCGCCGTTGCGTGACGGGAGGAAATGCGCTTTAATAATCCTCTCGCGGTAGCGCAGGCTTCCGCTTATCTTGATCGGCAGGATTCATGGCGCGCATGATCTCGTGCAGCCACATCGCAGGTAACGCTTCCGCCGCGGCAGACATCCGTCTCGCCGCCATCCGGACGCTTGCGCTGCCAGCCGCCGCCCTCCTTCTTAGCTGCCCCTGAGTATCGACTGCTTCTGATCGAGGCGGGTATTCAGGGGATGAACTGATAAAGCCCCCCAAGATCATAGCCCGACATCTCGGGTCGTAAGATTCAGGAAGCCAGTTCCATGACTGTCGAACACATTCAGCGCCCCAGCGTATCCACGAGCGACAAAGATCACGTCATCATCTTCGACACCACTTTGCGAGACGGCGAGCAGTCGCCCGGTGCTACAATGAGCTTCGAGGAGAAGCTCGAAGTCGCTGATTTGCTCGACCAGATGGGAGTCGACATCATCGAAGCCGGCTTTCCCATCGCGTCGGAAGGCGATTTCCAGGCAGTTGCCGAGATTGCGCGCCAGACCAAGCGGGCGACCATTGCCGGTCTCGCCCGAGCCATTCCGATCGACATCGCGCGGGCAGGGGAGGCGGTGCGCCATGCCAAGAGCCCACGCATCCACACCTTCGTCTCCACCTCGCCGATCCATCTGGAGCATCAGATGAAGAAGAACCAGGACGAGGTGCTGGAGATCGTCATCGCCACCGTCACCCAGGCCCGCGGTCTGGTCGACAATGTGGAATGGTCCGGGATGGATGCGACCCGCACGCCCATCGATTTCCTCGCGCGTTGCGTCGAAGCGGCGATCAAGGCCGGCGCGACCACCATCAATTTGCCGGACACCGTCGGCTATACGACACCGGAAGAATATTGCGCGATGTTCGAGAACCTGCGCAACCGCGTGCCCAACGCGGATAAGGCAATCTTTTCCGTCCATTGCCACAATGATCTGGGGCTGGCGGTCGCCAATTCTCTGGCGGGCCTGCGTGGTGGGGCGCGGCAGATTGAATGCACCATCAACGGCATCGGCGAGCGTGCTGGAAACGCAGCGCTGGAAGAAGTCGTCATGGCGATGAAGGTGCGTGGTGACGTGCTGCCCTACACGACAAATGTGGATGCCAGCATGCTGGTCCGGGCCTCAAAGCTGGTGGCCGCAGCGACGTCATTTCCAGTTCAGTATAACAAAGCGATCGTTGGCAAGAATGCCTTCGCCCATGAGAGCGGCATCCATCAGGACGGCATGCTAAAGAATTCCGAGACCTACGAAATCATGCGTCCGGAGGATATCGGCCTCAAATCGTCCTCCCTGGTGATGGGCAAGCATTCCGGCCGGCACGCCTTCCGCAAGAAGCTGGAGGAACTGGGACATCAGCTCTCCGACAATGCCTTCCAGGATGCCTTCGAGCGATTCAAGGCCTTGGCGGACAAGAAGAAGCACGTCTATGACGAGGATTTGGAGGCGCTCATCGACGATCAGGTCACGCGCTCGGCCGACCTGATCAAGGTTGAAGCGCTGACCGTCATTGCTGGAACCGGAGGCCCGCAACGGGCGACCATCACGCTCAGTGTGAACGGCAAGCACATCACCAAAGAGTGCACGGGTGATGGTCCGGTGGATGCCACCTTCAATGCGATCAAGGCAGCCGTCGACCATACGGCCAATCTGCAATTGTTCCAGGTGAAGGCCGTCACCGAGGGCACGGATGCACAAGCGGATGTGAGTGTACGGCTCGAAGAGGATGGACGGTCCTTCACCGGTCGCGGCACGGACACCGACACGATGGTGGCTGCAGCGCGCGCCTATGTGGGCGCCTTGAACAAGCTGATGGCGCGGCGCGCCATGGGCAAGTCGGGCGTGCTCGCTGCGGGCTAGCGGGACGGATGCCGAGGTGCACGTCTAGAGCGGGAGAGGTGTCCACATCATGGACGCCGCTCCCGCCGGGGCATGCAGCCTCGTCCGCCGTTCTTCTGTGAGGAAGGATGGATGCCGTGACGGCAGGCGCGACCTTGCCCGCTGCTCTTCGATACGATAATCCCGGTTTTCTCGGGCCTCGGCCAATGACAGGACAGCGCGATGACTGGCGTTAATGAAATCCGTTCGCGGTTTCTCGATTTCTTCCGGAGGAACGGACATGAAGTGGTGGCCTCCAGCCCGCTGGTGCCCCGCAACGACCCGACGCTGATGTTCACGAATTCGGGCATGGTCCAGTTCAAGAACGTCTTCACGGGAATTGAGAAGCGGCCCTATTCCCGAGCCACAACTTCACAGAAGAGCGTGCGCGCCGGCGGCAAGCACAACGACCTCGACAATGTCGGCTATACAGCACGCCATCACACCTTCTTCGAGATGCTGGGCAATTTCTCCTTCGGCGATTACTTCAAAGATCAAGCCATCGAATTCGCCTGGAACCTGATCACCCGAGAATTCGGGCTCAACAAGGATCGCTTGACGGTCACAGTCTATTCTGAGGACGACGAGGCGCATGCCCTCTGGGGCAAGATCGCGGGGCTGCCTGACGAGCGCATCATCCGTATCCCGACCTCTGATAATTTCTGGCGGATGGGCGACACCGGACCTTGCGGACCTTGCTCGGAGATCTTCTACGATCATGGACCGCACATCTGGGGCGGTCCTCCCGGATCGCCCGAAGAGGATGGCGACCGGTTCGTCGAGATCTGGAATCTCGTGTTTATGCAGTTCGAGGAAATGGGCGGCGGCGAGCGGGTAAGCCTGCCGAGGCCGTCCATAGACACGGGCATGGGACTAGAACGCATTGCCGCTGTGCTGCAGGGCACGCATGACAATTACGAAATCGACCTGTTCAGAGCCCTGATTGGGGCGTGCGAGGAGATCGTGGGTCGTGAGGCCGAAGGCGACGCCAAGCCCAGCTTCCGGGTGATTGCCGATCATCTCCGTGCATCGAGCTTCCTGATCACCGACGGCGTTCTCCCCTCGAACGAAGGCCGCGGCTACGTGCTGCGTCGAATCATGCGGCGCGCCATGCGGCATGCCCACTTGCTCGGCAGCGAGGAGCCTTTGCTGTGGCGTCTGGTACCGGCTCTGGTGCGCGAAATGGGTCAAGCCTATCCGGAGCTCGTGCGCGGAGAAGCGATGATCACGGAAACGCTCCGCCTGGAGGAGAGCCGCTTCCGCACCACCCTGGCACGGGGATTACGCATTCTGGAGGACGAGACAGCGACTCTGACCGAGGGGCAAAGCCTCGCCGGGGAGACGGCCTTCAAACTCTACGACACCTTCGGTTTTCCCCTGGATCTCACCCAAGACGCGCTGCGCCCGCGGGGCATCGGCGTCGACACGGATGGCTTCAACACCGCGATGGAGCGCCAGCGGGCGGAAGCACGCAAGGCCTGGACCGGCTCGGGCGAAGCCAAAACCGATACGGTTTGGTTCGGCTTACGAGATCGGCTCGGCGCGACCGAATTCTTGGGCTACGACACAGAACTGGCAGAAGGTGTTGTCACGGCGATCATTCGTGACGGAGTGGAACTTGCAACTCTAGAGGCTGGAGAGGAGGCGAGTCTCGTCCTGAACCAGACGCCGTTCTACGGGGAATCCGGTGGCCAGGTCGGCGACAGCGGCGTGATCCGCGGGCCGGGCGGCGTCCTTTTCCAGGTTACCGAAACCGAGAAGCGGTTGGGCGATCTCTTCATCCATCGAGGCCGGCTCAAGTCTGGAACGTTGACACCCGGTACCGCAGTCGAATTGGAAGTCGATCACGCCGTCCGTGCCGCAACACGGGTGCATCACTCGGCGACGCATCTGGTGCATGAGGCACTGCGCCAGGTGCTCGGCGACCACGTGGCCCAGAAGGGCTCCCTTGTTGATCCAAACCGTCTGCGCTTCGACTTCGCCCACCAGAAGCCAATGAGCTCGGATGAGATTCTTCGCGCCGAGGCGATCGCGAACCGGGTTGTTGACCAGAATGATCCGGTGTCTACGCGGCTGATGAGCGTGGAGGAGGCGATCGCCGAAGGGGCCCGGGCATTGTTTGGAGAAAAATACGGCGATGAAGTGCGTGTCGTCGCCATGGGCCGAAACGAAGGAGGCCGCACTCCGGTCTTCTCGCTGGAGCTCTGCGGCGGGACCCATGTCAACCGCACCGGCGACATCGGACTGATCAAGATCATCGCGGAACAGGGATCCGCTGCCGGCGTCCGCCGCATCGAAGCGCTGGCCGGAGCGGCTGCCCGCAATTACCTCGCTGAGCAGGACCGGCGGCTAGAGGAGTTGGCTGCCTTGGTGAAGACCCGCCCCGCCGATCTGATAGACCGCGTCAGAGGGCTCGTCGAACAGAACCGAAAACTGGAGCGCGAGCTCAACGATGCCCGCAGGAAGCTCGCCATTATTGGCGCAGAGAGCATCGAACTTCCTCTCGGCGAAGCCTCGGGAGCAGGCATTGCTTCCGATCCCGAGGTCAATGGCATCAGGCTCAGAGCCCGCAAGATCGAAGGGCTGGATCCAAAGGATCTGCGCAGCCTGATCGATGACGGCAAGAAACAGATGGGCTCCGGCATAATTGCGCTGGTGGGGATCAGCAATGAGGGCAAGGTCGGGATCGCCGTGGGAGTCACGCCTGACCTGACCCATCGCTTCAACGCCGTCGACCTCGTGCGGTCGGGTTCGGAGGTGCTCGGCGGCAAGGGTGGCGGCGGTCGCCCCGACATGGCTCAGGCCGGAGGCCCCGACGCGTCTCGGGCCGACGAAGCGCTGCAGGCGATCCGCGAGAGGGTGGAGGCCAGCGCCTAGGCAGATTCGTAATCACGCGCGTAACCTTTTCATGATCTTATGATCCGACAGACTCAACGGGAGAGGTTTCATGCGCGTGTGGAATTTGCGGCAAGGCGGCTTGGCGGCAGCTTTCGTGCTCGGTATTGGGGCAACCGTCGCCGGGCAGCAGGTGATCACCTCAGCTCTGGCGAACCAACCTTACATGCAGTCTGCGCTGGGGGCCCTGCGTTCGGCCTTGGGGAATCTGCAAGCGGCAGAGCCGAACAAGGGTGGCCATCGGGAACGAGCCATTGCGCTGGTAGAGCAAGCCATAGGCGAGGTCGAGTCGGGAATTGCCTACGCCGAATAGGCCAACTGCAAAGACCCGCTCAATGCCGGCGCGCAAAAAACGTCTGAGAACAATCCGGCGAGCCGTCTTCGACATCCTCGAAGGCGGCCGTCGAGGGGAAGTGACGGCAAGAATTCTCAACGACTTCGTAATCGTCCTGATCATTGCCAATGTCGGGGCGGCGATCGTGGAGACCGTGTCTTGGATTCAGGCGGATTACGGTGCGATCTTCAACGCATTCGATACGGTCTGCGTCACGATCTTTATCATTGAGTATGCGGCACGGATCTGGACTGCCCCGGAAAACCCCATCTTCCGACAATTGAATCCGTGGAAGGCCCGGAGCCGGTTCGCCGCAGCACCCCTGATGATCATCGATCTCGTTGCCATCATCCCCTTTTTTCTCGAGTTCCTACTTCCGGCCGATTTCGCAATTCTCCGCGTGCTGCGCTTCATCCGTTTCTTCAGGCTCACGCGCTATTCCACCGCCATGGGCACCATCGGCAGGGTCCTTGCCGCTGAGCGCCGATCGCTGTTCGCCGCAGCAGTGCTAATGATCAGCGCAATGCTCGTGTCATCCGTTGCCATGTATCTGGCGGAACGGTTTGCCCAACCGGACAAGTTCGGCGATGTGCCAAGCGCCATGTGGTGGTCCATCGTCACCCTGGCGACCGTCGGGTATGGAGATGTGGTGCCGATAACTCTCATCGGAAAAGTCATCGGGGGGGTGACAATCATCATTGGTCTTGGCCTCTTCGCTCTGCCGGTCGCCATCGTCGCAACAGGGTTTCAGAACGAAATTCACCGGCGGGATTTCGTGGTAAGTTACGGTCTCGTGGCGCGCGTTCCGCTGTTTAGCCATCTCGATGCCGACGGCATCGTGCAGGTGGTGCGGATGCTCTCAGCGCGACGCGTGCCGGCGGGCGCCATCATCGTGCGGAGAGGAGAGCCGGCAGATGCCATGTTCTTCATCGTCAGCGGCTCCGTCGAGGTGGCGGTGCGCGGTAAACCGGTGAAGTTGATCGCTGGGGAATTCTTCGGCGAAATGGCGCTACTGGCGCGAAGCGAAAGAACGGCCACGGTCAGAGCTCTGGAGCCCAGCGAATTGCTGGTGCTTGAATCGGCCGACTTCGAACGCTTGGTAGAGAACGATCCCCATATCGCCGAGGCGATTACCGCCATCGTGGATCGTCGGGCGGGGGCTGAGATTGCCTCTTGAGAGAACCGGCCTTGTCGGCGCCACAAAATATAGCGCCGACAAGGATTTCTTGCTGCCTCAGACGTTGCTCATAGCCGCTTCAAGATTTGCGCGAACCTTATCGAGGAAGCCGGTAGTGGACAGCCATTTTTGCTCGGGTCCCACGAGAATGGCCAGATCCTTCGTCATATCGCCGGCTTCAATCGTGTCGACGGTCACCGTTTCGAGGAGGGAAGCAAACTTCTTCAGCGCTTCGTTCCCATCGAGCTTGGCGCGGTGGCTCAGGCCGCGGGTCCACGCAAAGATGGATGCGGTCGAGTTGGTAGAGGTCTCCTTGCCCTGCTGATGCAGACGATAATGACGAGTGACCGTGCCGTGAGCCGCTTCCGCCTCGACCGTCTGTCCGTCAGGGGTCATCAAGACGGAACTCATGAGGCCAAGCGAACCGAAGCCCTGAGCCACGGTGTCGGATTGCACGTCCCCGTCATAATTTTTGCAGGCCCAGACATAGCCCCCCGACCACTTCATGCAGGATGCAACCATGTCGTCGATCAAGCGATGCTCATAGACGAGCCCGAATTTCTTGAACTCGGAAGCAAATTCCGCATCGAAAACCTCCTGGAAGAGGTCCTTGAACCGACCGTCATAGGCTTTCAGGATCGTGTTTTTGGTCGACAGGTAGACGGGATATTTGCGCTGCAGGCCATAATTGAAAGAAGCCCGAGCAAATTCGCGAATCGAGTCGTCGAGATTGTACATCGCCATGGCGACGCCGCCGCCGGGATAGGCGAACACCTCATGCTCGATCGTCTCGCCGTCGTCTCCAACAAACTTGATCGATAATTTGCCTTTCCCCGGCACAACAAAATCTGTCGCACGATACTGATCACCGAAGGCATGGCGGCCGATGATGATCGGCTGGGTCCAGCCTGGTACGAGCTTGGGAATGTTGGAGCAGATAATGGGCTCGCGAAAGACGACGCCGCCGAGGATGTTGCGGATCGTGCCGTTGGGCGACTTCCACATTTTCTTCAGCTTGAACTCTTCGACGCGAGCCTCGTCGGGCGTGATCGTCGCGCATTTTACCCCGACGCCGTATTTCTTGATTGCCTCGGCAGCGTCGATGGTGACCTTGTCGTTGGTCTCATCGCGATATTCGACACCCAGATCGTAGTATTTGAGGTCGATATCGAGATAGGGCAGGATCAGCTTGTCTTTGATGAAGTGCCAGATGATCCGGGTCATTTCATCGCCGTCTAGTTCGACGACCGGGTTATCGACCTTGATCTTCGCCATCTTTTTTCGGACCTCAGCTTAGGGTGTCTGGGAATTGTTCGGATGGGGGCGACTTCATAGCATCCTCACCAGATTGATCAATCCCACCGGATGGCTTATGCAAGCCGGCCCGCGGAAAAGGCCGAGAGAGGAACTCTTCCCCATTGAGCGAAGTCGCAGCGCCAGTCGTCATCCTCGTCCATCCGCAACTGGGTGAAAACATCGGTGCGGCGGCCAGAGCCATGGCCAATTTCGCGTTGTCAGAGCTGAGGCTGGTGCAGCCAAGGGATGGTTGGCCCAGTTTTCAAGCCGTTGCAAGCGCATCGGGTGCAAGCTGGATCATCGACGGGGCGCAGGTGTTCACGACCCTCGAAGAGGCCATCGCCGACCTCACTTATGTCATGGCCACCACTGCGCGGCGTCGCGATCAGGTCAAGCCGGTGCTCACTCCTGAGACGGCCGCCCGTGCCTGCGTCGAACACATGGCGGACGGCCAGAGGGTGGGCCTCATGTTCGGCCCGGAAAGGACGGGTCTAGACGGTGACCAGATCGCGTTGGCGGATGCAGTGATCATGGCACCAGTGAACCCAGGCTTCCCCTCACTGAACCTCGCGCAGGCAGTCCTGCTCATCGGCTATGAGTGGTTCAAGCTCACAGGAAGCGGCTCGCTCGGCCGTGAGACTGCGATCGAGCCCGCAGGACGCGAAGGTCTCTATCTTCGCGATACACGCCTGGCCACAAAAGCGGAACTTGTTGGATTCTTTACCCGGCTCGAAGAGGGGCTCGATCGCGCAGGGTTCCTGCGGCCGCCGGAAAAGGCACCGAACATGATCCGTAACCTTCGCAATCTTTTTGGGAGAGCACAGCTTACCGAGCAGGAGGTGCGAACGCTCCATGGGGTCCTCTCCGCTTTCACTCGCTACCGGTGGGGAAGCAAGGGAGACCTTTCGTGAGCGAGATCACAAGGCCGCCGCGCATTCTGCTTTTCGATTCTGGCATGGGCGGACTGACAGTCGCGCAGGCGGTCGCAGAGACCATGCCATTGGCCGAACTCGTCTATGCCGCCGATACAGCCGCGTTTCCCTATGGGGCCTGGGAAGAGACGCCGCTGATTCGGCGGATCGTCGAAGTCATTGGGGTGCTGATCGACAAAGTGCGGCCGGATGTGACGGTGATCGCCTGCAACACTGCAAGCACGCTCGCGATCTGGCGTTTGCGTGAGCGCTATCCAGAAATGACGTTCGTTGGCACAGTCCCGGCCATAAAGCCTGCGGCCAACCTGACCGTCAGCGGGATGATTGGGGTGCTGGCCACGCCTGGAACGGTACGGCGGGAATACACCAAGGCGCTGATCGACACTTATGCCAGCCATTGCATAGTCCTTCTCCATGGCGCGGAACGTTTGGCAAGCCTAGCGGAGGCAAAGCTGAATGGGGAAACCGTCGATGCCAAGGCAATAAGCAAGGAGATCGCTCCAGTCTTCAGGCGACGTGACGGAAGGCGGACGGACACGGTTGTGCTGGGATGCACGCATTACCCCTTGCTGCTCGATGAACTCACAGTGGCAGCTCCTTGGCCGGTTCGGTTCATCGATCCTGCGATGGCCATCGCCAGACGCGTAGAGTTCGTTGGAAGAGAGCGTGTGCTCGGACCCCCCGAGGCGAACCTGCCAGCACCCGGCACCGCGCTGTTCACTGGAGTGATGACAGCACCGGCGGCCTTCGCCAAATTTGGCTTTGCGCGATGCGAAGTGATGTCGGTTCCGCGTTGAGACGTCGAGTTCGCCGGGTTTGACAAAACCCTGGTCTGGCTGTATCACCCGCGCACTGGCCGGTGCGAAAAGCACCGGCCTGTTTTGCTTGCCCGTGACGTTGCGCTCTGCTTGGGGCGCATCGTCTGTCGGCCGGTTAAACCGGCGGAGGAGGGCGGGTTCCATTGGTCGGCTTGTGCAAGGGTGCACAGCCGGCGGCGTTTAGGAGACTCGAATGACCAAGCGGATTCAGGCGAAGTATAAAATCAACCGCCGTATGGGCGAAAATATGTGGGGCCGCCCAAAGAGCCCTGTGAACAAGAGAGAATATGGGCCTGGCCAGCACGGCCAGCGCCGCAAGAGCAAGCTGTCGGATTTTGGTCAACAGCTGCGCGCCAAGCAGAAGCTCAAGGGATATTACGGCTCGATCAACGAGCGCCAGTTCAACGCGATCTATCAGGAAGCCGCGCGGATGAAGGGCGACACCTCGGAGAACCTCGTCGGGCTGCTCGAGCGTCGGCTGGATGCAATCGTCTATCGCGCTAAGTTCGTTCCCACTGTGTTTGCCGCACGCCAGTTCGTCAACCATGGGCATGTGAAGGTCAATGGTCGCCGCGTGAACATTCCAAGCTTCCGTGTTAAGATCGGCGATGTGATCGAAGTCAAGGACAAGTCCAAAGAGCTAGCGCTGGTGCTGGAATCGCAGCAGCTGGCCGAGCGGGACGTGCCGGACTATGTGGAGGTCGATCAGAAGGCTCTGACCGCCAAGCTGGCGCGAATTCCTGCTTTGTCAGACGTACCTTATCCGGTCCAGATGGAGCCAAACCTGGTCGTCGAGTTTTACTCGCGCTAATTGAGGGCGCAGACCTGGACTCGGGCCTGCGCCATTTTTTCGCCCGGATTTTGTTTGGTGGTATCCCCTCCCGGTGGGATGATGGTGGGTAGATTCAAGCGCGGCCGATCTCCGTCGGCAGCGGTCCCGAGGAGTAGCTGGCCTGATGAGAATTGCTGTTTCGATCCTCGCGCCAGTGGTCTGCATTGCCTTGGCGGGATGTCAGACCACCTCGCCCGAAACTGCGGGGCCGCCGCGAATCTCAGTTGCCAACCAGACCTATGACGTCGTGTATGTGCCGGTGGTGGAGTTCCGTGATGCCACCGGAAGGACAGCAAATGATTCGGGATCAGCGACACCGTCGCTCGATCAGTGCAAACTGGTGATCGGAACGCTGGTCAATCGTCCACAACCGACTCAGTTCCAGGGAATGATGGTTTCCGAAACAGCATGCTATGAAGTTCAGAGAGACGGTCAGCAACGTAAGATCAAGTTGAGCTGATCAGCTAAGCCGCCATTCTTGGTCGACCAGCCGGATATGTGCCGATCCTCCAAGTTGGCGATGAGCAACCCTCACCTCGGCCAATGTCGCCTCAATGCCTTGGCGCCAGAAATCAAGGAATTTGATAAGCCGCGGAAAGAGTGGCGCCACATCATAGTGCTGCCATATGAATGTCTGAACAAGAGTGGGATGGTCCGGAAGATAATAAAGGATCTCCGCTGTGGTGAGACAATTGTCAAACTGCCGATGATGGCCAAGCAAGTTCATCATGTCCTCCAGCCTCCCTCGCGCCAGTGATGGCTCGCATCGAGTCGCAAGTCTGCGAACAGGCTGTGTCCCCGTCAATGCGGCGAGAGAAAAATTAGACCTATTGTCAATATGTTGGCAGCAGGTCAGGGATGCTGCTAAGAACTGGATGGCAGACTAGGCTGTCAAAGCGGCGATGCTCGGCCAGTTGCGCCCATCTGCCGTGCGGTACCAGACGAGTTTCATGGTCGCAGAGACAGCATCGCGGAGGCGCGGCTATCGGCCCCGGCAAAGCAGCCAGCAAGTTGGAAGCCAATGGGCAACTCACCATAGGTTCCGAGGACATCATGGGCCTTCAACGCGCCCGCTAGACCGTCTTCCCCATCGACCACCCACACGGAGGAAATCCAGGTTTGCCGCATCGGACGGCCGCCGGCGGTCACGATCCGGTGCACCATTTCCGTCTCGGTGAGCCCTGGTTTGAATACAGCGAAGAGGGGGCCTCCGGCGGTTGGATCCAGGGCCGCGTCGCGGACGGCCCAACCCATTCCCAACAGCCAAACTGCGACTAATGCCACACCCGTGAGGAGCGCCACCCGATGGGGGCTCCGCAAATGCGCTGTCATCTGACCCGTCACGCAGCTACGGGCGTACGGCCGAAGTCCGCGGCCGGCCGCTCCCGGATCGGCAAATGCACGAGAGCGGCAAAGACACAGAGCCCAATGCTGATCCACCAGACAGGATTGTAGGATCCGTAAATGTCGTAGAGAACGCCGCCGAGCCATACGCCCATGAAGGAACCGACCTGGTGGCTAAAGAACACGACACCATACAGCATGCCCATATAGCGCACCCCAAACATGATTGCGACGAGTGCCGCAGTCGGAGGGACCGTGGAGAGCCAGAGAAGCCCCATGACGGCGGAAAAGACCAGCGTGCTGGCGGTCGTGATGGGCAACAGGATAAAGATCAAAGCCGCAACGCCACGGGCTGCATAGATGGAAGCCAGGAGATAGGGCTTAGAATGACGGTTGCCGAGAATGCCTGAGGTATAGGAGCCGACAACATTGAAGAGGCCCACTAAAGCGATCGCGGTGCTGGCAATCCCGGCGCTGACACCGCTCTCCACCAGAAAAGGCGGCATGTGGGTCGTGATAAAAGCCAGCTGGAAGCCGCAGACAAAGAAGCCGGCGATGAGAAGGATGAAGCTGCGGTGCGCCACCGCCTTTGCCAGCGCCTGCATCGCCGGCAATGTCGTTTCACTTTCCAAACTCTGTTTGGCATCTGCCGTCCGCGTGCGAAGAAGCCCCGCTAACGGCACGCAAATCAACATGGTGAGTCCCAGAAGGACGAGCGCTGTCTCCCAGCCATAGGCTTGGATGAACGCCTGTCCCAAGGGGGCAAAGAGAAATTGCCCCATGGACCCGGCTGCAGTTGCAATGCCAAAGGCCCAGGAGCGCCGCTCCGGTCCCACTGATCGTGAGAAGGCCGCCATCACAATCGCAAATGATGCCGTTGCTATGCCGATGCCGACCATTACGCCAGCAGTGAGGCAGAACAGGGTCGGCGTCGGCGAAAACGGCATCAAGATGACGCCGAGCGCATAGATGATGGAACCCACGATGAGAACCCGGGCGGTTCCATACCGATCGGCCATCGCCCCCGCCACAGGTTGGGTGGCCCCCCAAACCAGGTTCTGAATGGCGATGGCAAAGCCGAAGGTCGCTCTGTCCCAACCATAGGTCTCGGTGATGGGGAGCGTGAACAGGCCAAAGCTCGACCGCAGGCCGAACCCCATGGCAGCGATCACGCAGCCTGCGGCTATGATGACCTCGGGGCGGCGCCAAAGGGGCAACGGCTGCAGCGCAGAAACGGACATGGATTACCTCGACCCAGGGGACGCGGTCCATTCCTACGCCTCGCCGCACCTCATGACCAATGCAGAATGCTGAGGTCTGACATTCACGATGTTGACGTCAGGACACTAAAAGCCTCAGGCGTCTTGTTCGACCGCGATGCCCTGTTCGGTGAAAAGCGACTTCAGTTCGCCTTTCTGGAACATTTCCCGGACGATGTCGCAGCCGCCAATAAATTCGCCCTTTACATAAAGCTGCGGAATTGTCGGCCAATCCGAATAGGACTTGATACCGTTGCGTAGCGCGTCAGTCTCGAGAACATTCACACCGGCATAGGGAGCCCCGAGATAATCCAGAATTTGAACCACCTGGCTCGAAAAACCGCATTGGGGCTGCTGCGGCGTACCTTTCATAAACAGGACTACGTCGTTGGACTTCACCTGCTCGTCGATCCACTGAAGAACGTCGCTCATCGTCAGAACCTTTTCTTCTCGCAATGTACCGCTATTAGCAATCCATAAATGGGAGCATCCGGCCCTTATTCTAGTCGGACAGTTCAATCCTCCGGAGGGGCAGAGGTCTGCAGAGCAAGCGCGTGCAGCTGGCCGCCCATGGCGCCCTTCAGCGCCTGATAGACGATTTGATGCTGTTGGACTCGCGTCTTGCCCTTGAACTGCTGGGAGACGACCGTCGCAGCGTAGTGATCGCCATCGCCCGCCAAGTCACGGATTTCGATTCGAGCATCGGGAAGGGCGTCCCTAATCAACTGCTCGATCTGCTTTGCATCCATTGCCATTCAACGCCGCCCCATAGCTCAACCTGCCTCAATACTGTCACGCTTCCGCCGCCAGGTCCATGTAGCGCGGAAACCAGCCTTCATGGACGACCCGCAACTCGTCGACAGAGAGACGAACCGAGCCGTCGATTGCGAGCTCGCGACCGGCAACCGCCCCGAGATGCACTATCGGAACGTCTGCATCATGTGCGGAGACAAGAAGTGCCTGTAGATCCTCAGAGCGGCAGGTCACGATGTAGCGAGATTGATCTTCGGCGAAGAGCGCTACATGTGCCTCACCTTCTAGATTTATCACTGCTCCGAGTCCGGAGGCCATCACCATTTCCGCCACAGCCGCAGCAAGTCCACCGTCAGAGATATCGTGACAGGCGGTCACCTTTCCCTGGCGAATCAAAGAGCGGACGAAAATTCCATGACGGCGTTCGACAGCTAGATCAACGTGGGGCGGAGAACCTTCCTCGCGCCCGAGTATTTCCCTCAGATACATGGACTGCCCGAGATGGGTTCCGTGTCCGCCTATAAGCAGGATGTCCTCGCCCTCGGCCTTGAAGGCGATCGTGGCCGTCTGCGCAAGGTCGTCAACCAAGCCAATACCCCCGATGGCCGGGGTCGGCAAAATTGCACGTCCATTTGTCTCATTGTAGAGCGAGACATTCCCCGAGACCACGGGGAAATCCAGGGCGCGGCACGCATCGCCGATGCCGTTCACTGCGCGAACGAACTGTCCCATGATTTCCGGCCGCTCAGGATTGCCAAAGTTAAGGTTGTCAGTTACGGCGATGGGCTCGGCACCAACTGCGGACAGATTGCGCCAACATTCAGCCACCGCCTGCTTGCCACCTTCATAGGGATTGGCTTCACAGTACCGCGGGGTGACGTCAACTGAGATCGCCAAGCCTCGATTAGTGCCGTCCAAGCGCACCACCGCCGCATCGCCACCCGGCTTCTGAGCGGTGTTGCCGAGGATGAGATGATCATATTGTTCCCAGACCCACCGCCGGGAGGCCATATCGGGCGATCCCATGAGTTTGAGGATGGCTTGGGCGAGATCATTGGGGGCAGGCACGGCGTCGGGCGACAGAGTGGGTAGGGGATCGGGCTCGTTCCACGGGCGGTCATATTCTGGGGCTTCGTCGCCCAACTCCTTGATGGGCAAATCAGCCATTAATAGACCCTTGTGCAGGATCCTGAAGCGCAGATCATCGGTGGTGCGCCCGATAACTGCGAAATCGAGACCCCATTTTTGGAATATGGCTTCGGCCTCCGCCTCCTTCTCCGGTTTCAGGACCATCAGCATACGTTCCTGACTTTCGGAGAGCATCATTTCATAGGCCGTCATGCCGGTTTCACGACAAGGCACGCGATCAAGATCGAGCTCGACACCCAAATCGCCCTTGGCGCCCATCTCAACGGCAGAGCAGGTGAGGCCGGCAGCGCCCATGTCCTGGATCGCGATGATGGCGTCCGCCTCCATCAGTTCCAGGCAAGCCTCAAGGAGGAGTTTTTCAGAAAAAGGATCACCGACCTGGACGGTGGGGCGCTTGGCCTCGGCATCCTCGCCGAATTCAGCTGATGCCATAGAGGCGCCATGAATACCGTCGCGACCCGTCTTGGAGCCGAGATAAACGATCGGCATGCCAACACCGGAGGCTTTGGAATAAAAGATCCGATCCGTCCTCGCGATGCCGACAGCCATGGCATTGACAAGAATATTGCCGTTGTAGCGGGGGTGGAAGTTGACCTCACCGCCAACTGTCGGCACTCCGAAGGAGTTCCCATAGCCGCCAATGCCGGCCACCACACCCGACACCAGATGGCGTGTTTTCGGATGCTCAGGATCTCCAAAGCGCAGGGCATTCAAGGCTGCGATGGGACGCGCGCCCATAGTGAAGACATCGCGGAGAATCCCTCCCACGCCGGTGCCCGCACCCTGATAGGGTTCGATAAAGGAGGGATGATTGTGGCTTTCCATCTTGAAGATGCACGCCAATCCATCTCCGATATCGACGACACCCGCATTCTCGCCGGGTCCCTGGATCACCCGCGGGCCCTTGGTGGGCAAAGTGCGCAGCCACTTCTTCGAGGATTTATAGGAGCAGTGCTCGTTCCACATGGCCGAAAAGATGCCGAGCTCCGTCAAGCTTGGCTCGCGGCCAATCAAGCGTATTATACGCGCATATTCATCAGGCTTGAGGCCGTGCTCAGCCACAAGCTCCGGCGTCATCGTCACGTCATTCGGAATCATGAGGTTTCAAAATCTCGTTGCGACTGCCTAAGCAGCTTGCAGAAGGCTTTCGAAAAGGGGGCGGCAATCGCTGCCTCCGTGGAGCGGCTCGATGAAATTCTCCGGATGCGGCATCAAACCCACCACATTGCCGGTTTCATTCATCAGACCCGCGATATTGTTCAAGGACGTGTTCGGATTGGCTTCGGGAGTGACCTCGCCGGCTACATTGCAATAGCGGAAAACCACACGACCTTCCCCTTCGAGCCGGGCGAGTGTCTCGGAATCTGCGAAGTAATTACCATCGCCATGAGCCACCGGACATCTGATGATTGCTTGGCGAGGAAAAAGCCGCGTGAAATCCGTCGCTGTGTTTTCGACCTTCAGATGCACAAATTTGCAGGTGAATTTCAGCGAACCATTCCGCATCAGCGCCCCTGGCAGAAGGCCCGCCTCAGTAAGGATCTGGAATCCGTTGCACACGCCAAGCACGCGAAGGCCTCGGGCTGCTTTGGCGATCACATCCGCCATGATCGGGGATCGGGCTGCGATCGCGCCGCAACGAAGATAGTCGCCATAGGAGAAGCCGCCTGGCAACACGACGAGATCGACGTCGGGAAGGGTTGTCTCGCCGTGCCAGACGAGGTGCGGCCGCGCGCCGTGGACCTTCTCCAAAGCGGTCATCATGTCACGCTCCCGGTTAGATCCGGGAAAGAGGATGACGGCGGATTTCATTGTCCTAACTCTATTTGGTAGTCCTCGATCACCGTATTCGCCAGCAGACGTTCGCACATGGCCTCAACCTCAGCACGCGCTGCCGCCGCATCGGCACCGGGTAGCTCCAGCTCGATAAACTTGCCTTGGCGTACATGATCGACCTCGCCAAAGCCTAAAGTATGCAAAGCCCGCTCGATTGCCTTTCCCTGCGGGTCAAGAACGCCACGTTTGAGCGTGACGGTTATTCTCGCCTTCATGGAGCCGTTCCCCGGTCAGTCTTGACTAAAACTGGACGCTTTCGCTCACCTTGATCCTGTTCCGACAGAATCCCGAGGCGCCGCGCGACTTCTTGATAAGCCTCAATAAGGCCGCCGAGATCTCGACGAAATCGATCCTTATCCAGTTTGTCATTCGTCTGCGTATCCCACAGCCGACAGGAATCAGGGCTGATTTCGTCTGCGACCACGATGCGCACCATCTCGCCTTCGTAGAGGCGGCCGAACTCGATCTTGAAATCGACGAGCCTGATGCCGATGCCAAGAAAGAGGCCGGACAAGAAGTCGTTGACCCGAAGGGCCAGCGCCATAATGTCATCGAGCTCCTGGGGGCTTGCCCAGTTGAATGCCGTGATATGCTCCTCGGAAACCATGGGATCTTGGAGCTCGTCGGACTTGTAGTAGAACTCGACGATCGAACGGGGCAGGGCGGAGCCCTCCTCCAAACCTAGCTTCTTGGACAAGGAGCCCGCGGCTACGTTGCGGACAACCACTTCCAGAGGGATGATCTCAACCTCGCGGATCAGTTGCTCGCGCATGTTGAGTCGTTTGATAAAGTGCGTGGGAACGCCGATCTCATTCAGCTTGGTAAAAACATATTCGGAGATGCGGTTGTTCAGAACGCCCTTGCCCTCAACAATTTCGTGCTTCTGTTTGTTGAAGGCCGTCGTGTCATCCTTGAAGTGCTGAATGAGCGTTCCCGGCTCCGGCCCCTCATAGAGAATCTTCGCCTTGCCCTCATAGACACGGCGACGGTTCTTATTCATGACAGCAATTCCTCGATTTGGCTTCCTGATGCCGGGTCATGACATCATTTCGGAGCTGCGACGGGCGGGTATCCAAAGAGTGCAGCGCACATAGTGAAAACTACTCCAGTGCGCCTACAAGCACAACGAAGCTGGGCCCGGTACAGGGCGATTTCAACATCCGTCGAAACGAATAAGGCGCCAAGCCCGAAGAAAGCAAGCCCTGGCGCAGTGTTGATTTGGCGCTTCCGCAAAGCTATGCCTACTGAAGCGGTTTCTAGCACGCATTATGGCGGGTAATCGAATGACAACTTTTGACAAACGCGAAGACGGCTTCGAGCGCAAATACGCTCTCGATGAGGAGCTCACATTCAAGGCCAATGCTCGCCGGAACAAGCTCCTGGGTTTGTGGGCGGCAGAAAAGCTCGGCCTCACCGGTGAAGCTGCTGAAGACTACGCCAAGGCTACCGTCCGGGCAGATTTCGAGGAAGCCGGAGATAATGACGTGTTTCGGAAGATCCGGACCGATTTTGACGCCAAAGGCGTAGAACAATCGGATCACCAGATCCGCCGCACCATGGACGAACTCATGCAGGTTGCAGTAGAGCAAGTACGCAGCCAAGCCTGAGGCTAACCGCTCGGCTGAATGAAGGCAGGCTGGAGAAGGGGGCGACAATGCTTTGCGACAGATTGAAGACCGACGAGCTCCTGCTTTCCTCCTGGTCGACTGTCCCCGATTCGATCATTGCCGAGGCTCTGGCTCTGGACAAATGGGATGCGTGCACGATCGATATGCAGCACGGCATGATGGGGTATGCCGAGGCACGCAGCATGGTTATGGCCATTGCAGGGGCGGGCAAACCGAGTGTCGTCCGACTACCCCTCAACGGGCTGAGTATCGGCGCTCGAATGCTGGACATCGGTGTATCGGCCTTGATCGCGCCGATGATCAACTCTGCCGCCGAGGCAGAACAGTTCGTGCAGGCCTTCCACTTCCCGCCCCATGGCGGCCGAAGCTGGGGAGCCTATCGCGCCGTCGCTACCGGCCGAATGACCAAGGAGGCTTATCTGGCCGAAGCAGGAGCAAGGATCGCCCTGTTCGCGATGATTGAAACCCGCGAAGCGCTCGACAATGTAGAGGCCATTGCGGCAATTCGCGGATTGGGGGGTCTATTCGTCGGCCCGAGCGACTTGACGATCTCCCTGACGAATGGTCGCTCATTCGAGCCTGACGGTGAAGCGGAGGCGGTGGAGGCTCTCGAACATATTGTTGCGGTCGCACGAAAGCACGGACTTTCACCCGGTATCTTCACCCCCAGTGCAGCTCAGGCAAAAACCCGAATTGCGCAAGGCTTCCGTTTCGTGACCGTGAACAGCGATATTGGGTTTTTGAATGCCGGAAGTGCCGCTGCGCTCAACGCACTCGGCCGAGCTTAAGGATCGGTCAATGGACCAAAGCACGCCCCGCAGTCTGCTTTTGGAGGGAATGCTCAGCCGGATCGTGGAGTTGTCCGTCGCGGCCGGTCCGCTGGCGCACCAGACCGATAAATATTTCAGCCATACGCGGCGTATTGCGGAACTGAATGGCGATCAGGAAGTCACCTATGCATTCTTCCTGAGACGCCGCATAGTCGCGGCCATCGAACCCGCCCTTCGTATCCTCCAGTGGCATTGCCCCGAAGCGCGGGTGAGACGGTTCTTCGAGGAAGGCGAGATCGTCCCGGCGCATAAGAAGCTGATCGAGATCACAGGGCCGTTTTCCAAACTTGCCGAGATCGAAACCCTGATGCTGCAGAAGATCGGGCTTCCGAGCGTCTGTGCCAATAACGCCTATGACATGTGCCGCGCGCTACCCTATGCGGGCTTCCTCGACATGCATGCCCGTCATGCCACCGGTCCGGAGATGAACCTCCTCGCGGCCTATGGAGCGTCCGTGGGAAGCGAAGCGGCGCGCGCCGAAGATCCGCAGGTGAAGGGGTTCATCGGCTCCTCGCAGGACCTCACGGCGCCACTCTATGGGGCTCTGGCCGGTTCAGGAACAATGCCGCATGCGCTGATCGGCTACACCGGCGGAGACGTTCTGGAAGCGATGAAGCTGTTTGCCGATGCCGTTCCTGAAACCGCAGCGATCACCGCCCTGGTCGATTTCCAAGGTCTCGAGGTCGATGACGCGGTGCGCTGCGCCAGATGGTTCTACGACGAGGGAAGGTTGGATACGGAAGGCCGTACCTTCGGCGTGCGACTCGATACTCATGGGGGCCGATTCGCCCAAGGACTCGATTATGAGAAATCCGTCGAGATCGTTGGACGCTGGCTGGGCATAGAGGGCGAATACAACATTGTCGAAAAGGTTCTCGGGGTGAGGGCGTTTCAGCTCGACGCTGCAAACATCCTCGTCGACCAAGTGCGCCGTATCCTCTTCGGAAAGGGCGTATCAGTGGCGAATATCATCCATGTGCGGCGCGCGCTGGACGCTGCAGGTTATGCTCAGGCCGCGATTGTGGCCTCTTCCGGCTTCGATAATCAAAAGTGCTTGGTCATGGGTGGAGCGCGCGCACCGGTCAATTTGGTGGGGACGGGTAGCTTCCTCCCCGATCAGTTGTCGGAGACCTATGCCACCGCCGACATCATCGCCTATGGCGGGATCCGACGGGTCAAGGTTGGCCGGGAGTATCTTTTCGATTGATCATCTTCGGGCTTTCCCGACTGCCAGCGGAAGTCTGAGATGTCCTGTTAGGCTTGGTGAATGAGAAAGGGGAGGCCGAGACCTCCCCTTTTTTTATTATCAGGCTTTTATGCGTCCTGACGACTTGCCCAGCATCAGATAGATTTTGCCGGCCTCCGTTCCCAGACAGGCGTCGATCAGATCGTCACCATTCCGCGCATTGGAGACGGCGTCGAGCAGGCTTTCGAATTCTGTCATATAGCTGCGAACGTCCGCCTGGAACGCTGGCTCCGATTCATAGCGCCCTGCCACATCTTCACGCAGCCGGTCGCTCTGGATTGACCACAGTCGGCGCATGAAGACATCGCGCTCTCCCCCCTTGTAGCGACGCCACAAATCGGAGGGATGGTCTTCATCCAGAGCTCGAGCAAGGTCCACGGAGATATCGTAGAGCTTACCGAAAATCTGCTGTGCACGCTTAGGCAATTCATTGATGTTGCTTGCAGATTGCTCTCGGGTTGGTGTTGGCTCCAGGTCCGATTCAGGGTCGCTGCGAGTGGCGGAAGGCGCCTCAGCCTCGACATTCTCATCGGCATCTACGTCTTCCATAGTCGAGTAGTTCACTGCAGCCTCCTGTGCCGCAGCGGCCTTTCTTTCAGAATTGCGGGTTTTTTGGGCGCCAGACGAGCCATTCTGCGGGGTTCTCGCCGTGACGCCCTCAGATTTTCCCAGGCGTGTCGCTCCTTCACTTCGGTCATGCACATAGATGCCCGGGCCAGACAGATCGACCGCCTTGCCATGGCGCTTAACGACTTCCGCCAAAGCACTCAACGCAGCGATCTGATCGGCCACCACCTGTCGCATGGCATCCGCATTACTTCGGGTCTCTTCTGGAAGGTCAAAGATCGCTCTTCGGAGCTCCCCACGGGTGGTATCGATCTCCTGCACCACCAGTTGGGCGGCCGAGCGCATCTCCTGGGCAGTCTGATTGAAGTGACCGCTGGTGTTGGAGAGGATTTCACTCATGGCAGCAAGAGCTCGATCGTACTGGGATTGAAGCTTCTTTGCCGCACGACCGATCTGCTCATCAGCCTCAATCTCAAGACGCTTAAGCTCTTGCTCGAAGCTCTGAGCGGTGCTGCTGGTCTGGCTTTCCAGATGCGACCCAACCTCCCGAGCTCTACGCTCTACGAGGAGGAGTGAATCTTCGATAAGGCTCGTGAAGTTGCGCATGAGGTTCTCGAGCTCCTCGGCCTTCTGGCCAAGCTTCTCCACAACCTGATCGAAGGTCTGCTCGCGTCCGACGGCTATCCGCTCTACCTCGGAGTGGAAGTTCTGCATCGACTCGCCGACCAGAGACGTAATTTCGCCGAGACGGTTCGCGATACTCTCACTGTTATCGGCGACATGCGTCGTTACCACAGAGCCTGTTCGCTCAATCTGCTCGCTCACGACTCTGCTGCTGTCGCTGAGCTGCCGGCTTACGGCGAGGCCCATCTCCTCGATCTGACGGGCGACCTGATCACCCGTGCGAACGAAGGTATCGGTAGCAGACGTGGTGAGGGTACCCACCTCGTCCGACAGCTTCACGGTGAGGCTGCTCACCTCGGAGGAGAGCTTCGTGGTCAACGCTTCCATCTCGCCGGACAGGCGCGCTCCGACGGTTTCGAATTCTTCCATGACCGTCGAGCTTGCAGTCTCCAGTTGATCATGAAGCGCACCCGTCAGCCGCTGCAAGTTCACAGTGATCTTGGTGCTGGTCCCTTCAATTCGCTCGTTCAAGTCATTGCCCTGAACATTGAGTGTCTCGAGGATCCCCTCGACAGCTTGATGCAGATCGGTGGTGACAGTGCCACTGATCCGTTCCAGCTTCTCATCGAGTCTAGTAGCGCTGTCCGACAATTGGCTGGTGAAGTAAACGTTTGCCGTCTCAAGATGCTGTGCAAACTTCTGGCCCGCATCTTCTAATCGCAACGCTGTCTCCGAGCCCGTCGTCTCCAGCGCGGCGGTCGCACGATCAAGGTGATGCGACACGTCACTCGTGGCGCGTTCGAACCGCTCAGCGATCCCCCCACCGACGATCCCGACCCGATCGGCAACCTGATCGATGACCCGCTCAACCCCTTCGAAGAGGTTTCCACTGGTTTTCTCGATTACGTCATTGAAGATCAGACTGGTGGACTGAAGTTTTTCGGTTGCCTTGCCAGTCAGATCCTCGAAGCGTTCGGTCGATTGCTGCAGGCGAAGTGCAACGTCGTCACTGGTGGCGTCGAAGCGCTCGATGACCTCGGTCCCCACTTTCGCAATGCTCTCGCGGATCGAGCCAGCGGCCTGATCCATGTGGGAGAAGACCTCTTCGTTGGTCGTGACGATCGTTCGACTGAAGTTGGACGTCGCCAAATGCACTTGGCTGACAAGCCGTCCACTGGCTTTATCCAGGTCCTGGGTAACCGTTTGGGACGCTTCGCCAAGTTCGACAAGCAGGCTGGAAGTGGCGCCGTCCAACCTGCTGCTGAAGGATGTGGCCAAGCCATCGATCCCAGCCACGACACGGGTGCTAGCATCATCCATAGACGAGGTGATGTTCCCCACGAGCCTTTCGAACTCGCCCTCGACCTCCTGTCGCGTTGAGGTGAGCGTCAGGGTGAGAGAGGTCACCACGTCCCCAATCTGACTGATCATCTGCGTGCCTGTCGCATCGACATCGCGGCCGATGGTGCTGACGACCTCACCCAATTGTACGATCAGTCGATCGCCAGTGCTCTCCAAATCCTGCTGGACGGAGCCAACTAGGCTGCCGACCCGGCCAATCATCTGATCGCTCGTGGACAAGATCTTGTCGTGAACCAGCGTTAGACCGTCATTGATCTCGTTACTGACGCGATTGCCGGTTGTATCCAGCCCATGCTGAACCGAGCGCACCAGATCGTTCACTGCCGTAATGACCTGATCGCTGGTCAATGACAAATCCTGATTGACGGTGGTAGCGATGCTGCTGATCTCCGCGACCGTCTGCTCCCGGGTCATGTCGATCCGTGCATTGACCGAATCCACCACGTCGGCGATCTGGGTGGTTACCCTGCCGCTCGTGCCTTCGAGGTTGTCGTTGACAGCGGCAATCGCCTCATTGATTTCCCCGACCACCTTTTCTGTTACGGAGTTCAAGCTGACGTTAAGCGTGCCGACGACACTGCCGAGCTGGCCGATCATGCGGTCATTGGACGTTTCGAGGCCACTGCTGATGGTGGCGACGGCGAGTTCCACACGGCTTAGAGTCTGGTCCCGCGTCTCTTCGAGATTCTGGTTCACCGTACCCGCCACAGTGCTCAAACGCTCGACGACCCGGCCGCCGGTGCTCTCGACAGCGAGGTTCACGGATGCCACCATGTCGCCCACTTCGGCGATCAGACGCTCACCCGTCGAATGGAGCAATTCATTCACCGATCCCGTCAGCGTGCCGATCTGACTGACGACCCGATCACTTGTCTGGTCGAGATTGCCGCTAATGCCGTCCACCATGGACGAGATCTCATGGACCGCACGGCTGCTCGTGCTCCCAAGGCTGTCATTGATCGCTCCAACCATCGTGGAGATCTCGTGGATCACGCGGCTGCTGGTATCGTCCAGACCATCATTGATGGAGCCGATGATATCGCCGACCTGGGAAACAACACGAACGCTGGTCGATTCCAAGTTCTCCGCCGCGGCACGGGTCGAACGTTCCAGCTCAATCGTGACGCGATCCGTCGCGCTCTCAAGGTTTGTCCCGATGAGCTGGCTCAACTGACCAATCCGATCGGCGAGTTTGTCGCCTGCCACTTCAGCGATGCGGCTCACACCATCTGCTGCGGTATCGATCTGAGCAGAGAACTGCGTGCTGGTGCGGGCAAACGTGTTGCTGAAGTCTCCCGTCGCCGCTTCGAAGTGACTGATAACGCGCTCACCGAGCTCCCCGACTGCCGTTGTCGCTCGCGAGGCCGAGTCCTCGATGTGATCGAGCAGGCGAGTCGCCGTGCTGTCCAGGACATAGGTGATTCCGGAGGACGCGTCTTCGATGCGACCGAGTGCCTTTTCGCTCACACCTTCAACATCCTGAGCAAAGCGGGAGCCCGTCTCGTTGATGCGAGTTGTGACGTCGCCTGTCACCCTCTCGAACAGCGAGCTCGCCTCGTCCAGACGATTGCCGAGACCCTTCACAGTATCGTCGAGACGGACAAAGACCTGTTGTCCTGCCCTGTCGAGATTTCGGGCAACCTCACCGGCGGCGGTATCGAAGCGAGAAACGATCTCGTTGCCCGTTTGCTCCATGGTGGAAGTGATCTCGTGGGAGGTCATCGCCAACCGGTCGGTCATCTGAGAGTTGGCGCTATCAAACCGCTCGATAAAGCGCAGTGTGGTTGAATCCAGCCGCTCCGTCATCTGCGTGCTGGATTGTTCCAGATAGTCGAACATCTCAGCGCGAGAGCGCGAGAGATTCTCAATGAACTCGCTGCTGGCGGACAGCAGCTTATCGGTAATCGCGCCCCCAGATACGCCGATCTGCTGAGCGAGCTCATTGCCTGAGCGCTGGATCTGTTGGGCAACCTCGCTCGAGGACTCGCGCATCTGATAAGAGATATTCGAGCTGGTCGACGACAGAAGCTCAGCAACCTCACTGCCCGAAGCACGAAGCTCCTCGCCCAGTTTGGAGCTCACCTTATCGAGATTGGTCGTCACTTCGGCATGCGCCTGAGTGATCTCGCCACTCGTAGCGCGGATCAGATTGACAAACTCGACGCTCGAATCCTTCAAGCGCGTGTTGATCGAATCGGTGACACTGGTGAGGTGGCCCGAGAGTCCCTCCTGTGCCTCGTCCAACCCGGACGATGCTAAGCGTATCGACTGGATGACGTCCTTTGCGGTGCTCTCCAGATGCCCGGAGAAATGACCGGTCATCCGCTCGACCTCCGTGGAAATCTGCAGATTGGTGTCATTCAGAACCTTGGCGCTGTCGGAGAGGGCATTGACTTGCTGCTCAAGGTCGCCCGAGAAGCTCTTGATGTCCTCCATGACCTTGCCCGCAAGGTGCTCGAGGCGGGCTGTCTGAGCTGTAATCTGCTCGCCTGTCGATCCCGCCTTCGAGGCGATCGTCTCGATTGTTCCCGAAAGCTCGTCAGTGGAGGCCTTTAGGCCGTGCTCCAAAAGCTGCAGCGTAGACGTGGCGCCATCAATAATCGAGCGGAGAGCACTGGTATTGTCCTCAAAGCGAGTGAGGAGAGGATTTGTCTCGCTTCCAAGCACGTAGACAGCCTCTTCGAGAGCCGTGCGCTGATTCTCGAGGCCGCCCAACAGACTGCGAATACGATCCTCATTGCCACCAAAAGCACGTTCAAGGGCAGATATTTCTTTGTGCACCAGGGTTTCCAGCTCGCTGGCCCGCTGGATAGCCTGTTCCACGCTGCCGAGCAGGTTCGAGACCTCACGGCGCACGGTTTCCGTCACTGTCGACAATTCTTCGCTAGCCACATCCTGCGGACGAACCAGCCGGATCGCGGTCTGGACCAAAGTCTCAGACACTTGGCGCATGTGCTGGGCTCGCCGCACCAAATAGGCGATGCTCCAGATCAACAGGATCGGTAGACCGGCAACAATGGCGAGAGTCGCCGCAGGCAGGGTAGGGGCGGAGGCCGCTAAGGCCCGACCAGGGTCAGAGCCAAAATAGCCAACCAAAGACGTCACCGCGATGACGACCCAAAGAACCGAAATAACTGCAGCGCCCCAGAAGGGAAGATTCGAGGGCTTTCGCTTCAAGCTGCCGATCAACGCGGCCGTGGTTGGCTCATTCTCGTTAGCAGGACGTCCCGAGAGAGGAGCAGCGCCGCGGCGACGCTCGGTCTCCGCGTGGTTTGTCTCTTCCCCAGAAGCCAGCGAGCGCGACCGTTCGGCCTCGTTTGCAGTCCGCCTAATAAGACGCCTCTGGGGACGTCTCCGCGGGTCGATAGGGCTGCTGGTCATACTCCGCCTCCGCAACGCACGTCATCCAGCCGTCGAGCCATGACATGAGACTCAACCGCTACGAACATCATCGCACCACAAGAGGGGTGATGAACAGAAAACAAAGCCACGAAAGCGTCTGATGTCGGCGATCCATTCAGGATCGCCTGTCTGCGTGCAGCCGTCACCCGGCGACCACCCCGCCGCTCGGAGTCGCTACCGAAAGGAGCCTCCTTTGCAGGATAAATCTCCCTAACTGCCGCACACAGAGGGTCAGACGTTTCGTTGAGGCCTCCCCCTGTTCCCTCAGGTGCAGTGCACTCAACATATCTTAAGACGCTTCGCTCATAAACCCGGGCGTGGAGCGTCATCTTATCTAAATGTGTTTTTGGTTAAAATTCAAAATAATCAGGATCTTAGCGGTAAAATGGCGCGTTCTGAGCTCCCTAGACACGGGCAGGTCCCCCGGTGTTGGCCTTCGTCCATTAATAAATTAGTAATCTTTGGTTGACTAGAGTTTCCTTTTGCTACTCGCGAGGGCTCAGGAGTGGCTGAAATAAGCGACCCATCAGCGGGGGCTCCGACACCGGGCATCGATCTTGATCATCTGCAGCAATATACGCTGGGTGATCGATCGCTGGAGGCAGAAGTGCTGATGCTTTTCTCCGCAGCGCTCCGCGACAGCCTTACGTTCCTTGGAACGACCCGAGATGCGGACCAATGGCGGAGAACTGCCCATCGGCTGAAGGGCTCCGCCCTGGCGGTAGGAGCATGGAGCATCGCTGATCTGGCGTCGAGCATGGAGGGCCTGGCCCCGCTCGATGAGCAGGCTCGGCGATATCTGACCGAGATCGAGACCTGCGCATCGACCGCGCAAGAGACGATTCAGAGAATTCTGGCCAAACTTTCCAAAGACTAGACGCAGGCGTCGCCCAGGGAATCGCGTTGCCTCAAATGCCGCCATCCCTTATATCGTCCTGCCCGCCGCAAAAGGCATGAAGACCTTTGGCAAACATCTACCCCTTGTGAAGGTCCCAGGAAAAATCAGAGCAATGCCCAAGATCACCTTCATCGAGCATAGTGGCGCGGAGCACGTCGTTGAGGCCGAGGCCGGCATGACCCTCATGGAAACCGCCGTGCGAAACATGGTTCCCGGGATCGATGCGGATTGTGGTGGAGCCTGCGCTTGCGCAACATGCCATGTCTATGTCGAGCCCGGCTGGTGGGAAACAGTCGGCAACCGCAACGAAATGGAAGAAGACATGCTCGACTTCGCGTTCGATGTCCGCGAGAATAGTCGGCTTTCCTGCCAAGTAAAAATCACCGACCGGCTCGATGGTCTGGTCGTCCGCGTTCCGGAAAAACAGTTCTGATCCTGCCGCCGGCCGCCGCCACATAGAAGGGCAAGCAGATGAGCACCACCATCATTGAGACCGATGCCCTCATCATCGGTGCCGGACCTGTGGGTCTTTTCACCATCTTCGAGTTCGGCTTGCTCGACATGAAATGTCACGTCGTCGATATACTCGATAAGCCCGGCGGGCAATGCGCCGAACTCTATCCTGAAAAGCCGATTTACGACATTCCCGGTTTACCGGTGGTCACCGGCCAGCAGCTTACCGACGCCCTGCTTGAGCAAGCACGCCCTTTCGGCGCCGAATTTCACTTCAATCATATGGTGACGGCGCTCGAGCGGCAGGAGGATGGAATATTTCGCGTGAGTACTGATGGGGACATCGAGTTCCGCGCGAAGGTCATCGTCATCGCCGCCGGCGGCGGTTCCTTCCAGCCGAAAAAGCCGCCGATTCCAGGCATTGAAGCCTATGAAGGCAGCTCAGTTTTCTATTCCGTCAAGAAGATGGAGAGCTTCCGGGGGCGCGATGTTCTCATCGTCGGGGGCGGCGACAGTGCCCTCGACTGGACGCTGAACCTTTTCCCCATCGCCAATCACGTCACCTTGCTGCATCGCCGAGATGAGTTCCGGGCGGCACCCGATTCTGTAAAGAAAATGCGCGATCTCGTATCGGAAGGAAGACTGGACCTGAGGATCGGTCAAGTCACGGCGCTGCGCGGCGACAAGGGCATGCTTGACGCCGCCATCGCAAAAGGTGCGGAAGGCGAAATCGAGATTAAGGCCAATGCCTTACTGCCATTCTTTGGACTGACCATGAAATTGGGACCCATTGCGGACTGGGGGCTCAATCTCACGGAGAATTTGATCAAGGTCGACACGGAGAAATTCGAAACCTCTGAGCCGCGAATTTTCGCGGTCGGGGACATCAACTGGTACCCCGGAAAGCTCAAACTCATCCTTTCAGGTTTTCACGAGGTCGCGTTGGCGGCGCAACAGGCCTATCACTACGTGTATCCAGACAAGCGCCTGGTTTTTCAGTACACAACGTCCAGCACGAATCTGCAGAAGAAGCTTGGCGTCGCCTAGGTCATAGTGGAACCACACATTTGCCACGCATTCCGGTGACTCGTTCTTCACCGGTCGTGTGCCCCGTCGGCAGATCCGTACGATTGTTGTGAAACCGTGATGGCAGCGTTGCGGCCGTGCATTATTTGAAATCCATATCGAATTTGAGTTCATGAAGCTTGATACCCGAAACTCCGATGATGAGCGCAGGACCGTTGATATCTTCTCCGCAACCGCTGATCTGGGTCATGGAGGGGGTGCATGCCGGCGACAATGCTCAGGTGCGCATCCTAGCGCGTGCATTGAGTTCCCGCAGAGTTTCTAAAAAGCTCTCGTTCAATCACCTCTATAGCCTTCCCAATCTCCTCCTTGGCGCAAGCCTACGGAGCCTTGAACCCGATGTGCAGGCCGCATTGACGCCGCCCTGGCCTGACCTCGTCATCGCCGTCGGCCGCCGATCAGTACCCGTTGTGCGCTGGATCAGAAGGCAGTCTCACGGCAAGACTAGGCTTGTACATCTCGGCCGCCCACGCGCGCCCCTGCGCTGGTTCGACTTGGTCGTGACTACGCCGCAGTATGGTTTGCCCAAACGGTCCAATGTCTTGCACAATTTGCTTCCTGTAACTGAAGATGTTGGGCAGATCGACGAGCCTTACCTCAGTTTTTGGAAGGAACAGCTCGTCAGGCTGCCGAGACCGTGGATAATGCTCTCGGTGGGTGGCTCCCGATGGCCCTTTCGCCTGGATGCCACTGAGAGCCAAGCCCTTGCCAGGGCCGCCAGTACCCGTGCAGCCGAGTTGGGCGGGTCGCTGCTGGTCACCACTTCTCCGCGCACCGGTGAGGCGGCGTCGCATGCCTTGCAGGCCTCCATTAGAGGGCCGGCCTTGATTCATCTCTGGCAGCAAGGTGCAGGCAATCCCTATCTCGCCTTCCTCCAGTTCGCCGACCGATTCATTGTCACTGGCGACAGCGTCTCGATGATGACCGAAGCATGCCGGCGAGGCAGGCCAACTGAAATCTACCAGTTGCCCAAGGAGTTGGATCAGAAATGGAACTTCGATCATCTGCCCTATGAGAGGCTCAAATCCTTCTTGACGGCAGAAGGGTTTTTCACCCCTCCCAGGAATGTGGACAAATTCGTCGCCACCCTCGTTGCGGGTCGTCATGCGATCCTATTGGGCGAAGATGACCCGGTGGCCTTCGCGCCGCTTCCCGACCCGCTGCCAGGGATCACATCCCGCATCGCCGCAATCCTGCCGGTGCAGACGTCGTAATTCCGGAGGACTATATTGCCGCGGTCGTATAGCTTCACGGCAAAGGAGTCTTCATGAGCGATCCCGCCCCCTATCCTCCTGTATCACAGGCTGAACAGCCGAATCTCCACCGGCGGCCGAGCCTGCATGAGCCCAAGAAAGACGGCAATTACACCTCGCTCATCGCCTGCTTCGTGCTGTGCTTTGCCGTCGCGGCGGCGGCGAGTGCCGTCACTATTCCCAATCTGGCGCCTTGGTATGAAAGTCTTGCAAAGCCTGGATTTACGCCGGCAAACTGGGTCTTCGGTCCGGTCTGGGCCGTTCTCTATGCTCTGATGGCCGTCTCGCTGTGGCTCGCCTGGACCTCACCTGCGGCGCGGAGCCTGAAATTCCCCGCATTGTTCATCTTTGGTGTTCAACTGCTCCTGAATGCAGCGTGGCCACTGGCATTCTTTGGTGCTCAGAGCCCTGGACTCGCCCTGTTGGTGATCCTTCTTTTGATTATCTCGATTGCCGCTACGATCTTCAGCTTCTATCGGATCCGAGCCTTGGCTTCTCTGCTGCTGGTCCCCTATCTTGCCTGGATCTGTTATGCGGGTGTGCTCAACTTGACGATCTGGTGGATGAATTAATCAATAGAAAAGGCGCGCCAAAGTTTCCCTCGGCGCGCCCTACGCAGTGGCCGAAGCGGCCGGCCTCGTTACGCAACTCACAGGATCGAGAGTAGCGTCGGCTGCTTAAAAATTCGCTAAATAACAGTCGGCTTTGTTGGTCAATGGTTCAATAGAGGAATTGCTCGGCGAGCACGCGCTCCGCCAGGCTGTGCCCTCGGTCAAACAGCATGGTGACCCGCAGGCTCATGTCCTGCTCGACCTCCACAATAGAGATATCGCGGAACTCGCTATGGTCGGCGACGGTGTTCACGGGCCGCTTGCCTGGCTCCAGAATATCGATCTTGACCTTGGCATTATGCGGGAGAATCGCACCGCGCCAACGCCTGGGACGAAACGCGCTGATCGGGGTGAGCGCCAGAAGCTGAGAATTTATCGGCAGGATCGGACCGTGGGCGGAGAGGTTATAGGCGGTGCTCCCGGCCGGAGTGGCGACCAGGATCCCATCACAGATGAGTTCATTCAGTCGGACCACACCATCGATGGAAATTCTGAGCTTCGCAGCCTGGAATGTGCGCCTCAGCAGATAGACATCATTGAATGCGAGTGCTTCATGCGCCTCGCCTGCATGGGAAATCGCCCGCATGCGCAGAGGATGAATTTCGGTGCGTTCCGCCGCCTCAAGCCGCTCCAGCAGATCTTCCTCTCTATAGGCATTCATCAGGAAGCCCACCGATCCGCGGTTCATCCCGTAAATCGCCTTATCCTCGGAAAGAAAACGGTGCAGCGTCTGCAGCATCAGTCCATCGCCGCCCAATGCCACAACGACGCTTGCCCTATCCGGCTCGGTTGAACCGTAGCGACGCTCCAGCTTGCGTTTGGCCCTTTGAGCTTCCGGCGCGTCACTGGCGATGAAGGCGATGTCGCTTGGCATTCCGGTCTTGCTCTATGGTATCGGACGGGCTTTAGTGCCACAGGCCGACACTAAAGGCGACAAGGTCCTGTATGGCCAAGAAAAATCCTCGCTTCTCACGATGTTACAGGGCGATGCTCATGTGTGCGAGCATCGTTCTAGTGGGTTTTGTGCCGGGGAGGTCGGCCGCGCAGACCGAAGGACCCCGCTTGGGCATGCTGGCGCAGATGGAGGGAATCTGGAGTGGGCAGGGACAAGCGCGGCTTGGGCCCAGGGGACCGCGGCGCCGCGTTGACTGCATCTTCGAACTGCATTGGACTGCAGCGCCCGGCCGCCTGAAGCAATCATTGACCTGTCGTGGCCTTTCGATCGAATTCCGCGCGTCGGGAGAACTCGATGCCCTCGATAACTTTGATGCATTATCCGGCTTCGCATCAATGTCCGAGGGAGAGGCGGGCATGTTTGCGCATGGGTCCGTCAGTGGCCGGGCGCTCACCCTTACCCTCGTGGAGCGCGGTCGCGGCAATAGCGACCGCTTGCTCACGGTGGCCGGAGGTCGTGCATTGTGGATTACGGTGCTCAACAGGGGCGGACACAGGATCGGCACCGTGATTCGCCGCCCCGACGAGCAGGGGATGACCAGCTACGAAGTGATGAGCGTAAGCTTGCGACGACGGTCGACTCAAATGCCAGAGGTCGCCCCTGTTCCCCCCCGGCTGCCCCGGCCGGTCCCGCGGGCGACAATGCCAGAACCACCGATCAGCCGGTGACGCCCTGGCGATCCTTCACATAGGAAATCATCCGGTTGACCGCAATCTAGGGTTGTGTTAGGCAGTGTGAGTTATTCGCACAAAGAAATTCTTTTAGTCTCATTGAGGTTTCACATGTCATTCGGAAAAGCTCCCAAGCCAGTGCCCTACACCTTTCCCCCACCACCTGCGGCTGGCGCACCTCACGTTAACAGCCCCGCAGTCATGCACAATTCTGCAGAGTCCTCCTCTGTGGCGCACGCTTTCCAGTCCACCGATGTCGGACAGGTCAGTAGAAACAGCCCCGGAATCTTTTTTGATCACAATTTGAGCGGCCGAGGAGCAGGTTCAGAGAACCTCTCCTATACACGCATCATCAGTCCAGAACTTGGCGACGGTGGAGCACCGCGGTTCACGAACTTTCACACCCAGGACACGGGGGTTTCGACGAACCCCTTCGTCAATGCAGACGGTGGCCACGGTGTCGGGATCCCGGCTGGTTTTACCGGCGCTACGAGCCAAGACAGGAACGTGTTCGTTAACGTCACAGAACAAATCGAGATCCCCAGAAGCTCGCCGACGCCTGTGGAAACTGTAGTTGCGCCCGTTCTTCATGATGCGGCAACACAAACTCATCTTGATGTGGCTACACAAACAAACGCATTGCCCGGCAAAGTAGACACAGCCGTACAAACCGAGGCGGGGTGGTCAACTTCGGCGAAGGTCGCCGCCGCAGTCGGTGGCATAGGCGCTGGCGTTCTCCTGGTGGGCGCTGCGGCGGTCGACGACAGTGCCGACAAAGATGTCGAACATCATGCGGCACCTTTGGACAGCCACTCGATTCTCTGATCACGATGTCAGTGCCGCCGTCCCAATCAAGGTGGCGGCAGAAGGAGATTTTTTGCAGCCTCGCAGATAGGTAGAGCAGGTCAGAAGGTCGTCGACCCCGGAATGATATGATTATCCCAATGGCCGTCGACGCTCGCGAGCCGGGTTTCCTCTCCGGGACGGTGAAGGTTATGAATCCTGCGCTCGCCGGCACCGCTGGACAGGAGGAACCGGCGGTCACCCGCAGCGGCGACGCCGCATCCGTCCTCAATGTCCGCTGTTTCGATGAGGGCCCCATCATTCATAGACCAGAACGTCATGATATTGCCGCGGGGGGAGGAAATCGCGAGCACTGTGCCCGTTGCGTCCAAGGCCGCCGAGCCGCAGTAATTGGTCATACGCCGCAAGATCGACTGAGGGGCCTCGAGCAGCTGAGGCTCACCGCCGCGCCAGATAAAGGCGAGGGGCGGCAGGTCCTGGTCCGGTCCCTCATATTGCATCGCAATGCCGATATGACCCAGGGCATTCACCCCCATGTGGCGGATCGACAACTTATGCAGATCCGGCGGGAGCTTCACTTCTGCCATCAAGGCTGCGGCGGCCGGATCCACGAGCACCAGTGAAGGCGCCATTTCTGGTATATTCAGCTTCTGGCGGTCCAGGGCGGGATGAGTGAGAATGCCACCATTGGCGATCGCTAAGGTCTTGCCGTCCGACATAAGGCGGATGTCGTGAGGATCAATGCCGAAGGACGGACACTCGCCGAGCCTATTGTACCCGCCCGCTACGTCCCAAATGCCGATGACGCCGGCGCCTGCCTCATAATCATTTTCCGTCGTGTAGAGAAGCCGGCCATCCGGCGAATAAATGCCATGGCCATAGAAATGGCGTCCCTCCGGAGAGGAGAGGCTGGCTATAATGCGGCCAGTATGCCGGTTGAAAACGACGCCAAAGGTACCTGGTCGGCGTGCAAAGATCACAGCCTCCTCGGATCTCGGTGCGAAGGCTCCGCCATGGCCCCGGTCTGGAAGATCTATGACCGTCTTCATCACACCCTGTTCATCGAAGACAGCCGCGTGATTACCCCGGTCATCGGTCAAGGCCGACAGATAGAGCGGCGACGCAGGAGCTCGTGACAAGGCTTCCACGGGTGACATCAGCACGCCCATGGACGTCACAGAAAGAGCCTTCAGAAGTGACCGTCGATCCAAAACGCCGTCCTCCCGAATTTCAGTCCCCGTCAAGAGAGTTAAAGCCGAGCGAGACACCGAGAGCTGCTGCCAGAGACGTGGTCAACCGGTCTCGGAGGTTCCCAAGCCGCAATTGCAGCAAGCGAGCCGTCCGCCAGCCATCATTTGTCCTCAGTGTCTCTCCCAGAAGTTCAGGATGCTCGTCTATTTGATTGATCACTCTTGAAAAACCGTCCTCAACAGACTTCCGCTCCTCAATTGCGGACGGAGTGTCCTCCAAAGCAGCAGACAGGCCCCACGAGTCGGGTCCAGAGCCACGGAAAACCTCATTCAAAGCTCGGAGATTGTCTGCGATACTGCGCTCAGCCATGTCGCTGCGCCACAGCTCGGCGGCGCGAGGATTGGCGGCGGATGGAGATTTTCCCAAGGGGTCACCGATCTTGACGTCCTTGATGAACTCAGTCTGCTCAGAGATGGCCTTATAGAAGGCAGTCACCATCCCGAGCGTATCGATCTCGGAGAATTGCTTGGCGGTTGCAACGTAGTCGCGCTGCCAACCCTCAGCCGTCTCTTTGGCCATCTTTGCCAGATTGCGAGATATTGCGAGGACGGCCCGGCAAATGGGTACCCCTTCACTGTTGGCATCAATGAGCTTGGTCGCCGGCGTCCCGTAGAGGAGACGCTCCAGAGCGGGGAAGCCCTGTATGGCGACGCTGACCCGAGAAAAATCCGGCACGTCAACAGACCTGTTGTCGATATCGGCCACGAGGCGACGCAGTTGCCGCTCGCCCTGTCCGTGCTTGTCGGGCCAGTACTCTATCCGATAGAATCGATCCGCAGCCATCACGGGGCCGAAACGGATATGCTGGACCCGCTGCCATGCCAGGAGGGCTGCCACGAAGGCGTCTCGGACGGCTTGTAACCGGCGGTCAGTGGGTGCTGCGCACAGTTCTCCGGTTAGCGCTGACAGCTTTGCGGTCTCGGCGGCAAAGTCTCGGTAGCGGGGAGCGGCATGTTCTACTACTAGACTGGTCGCGATATGGCGCATCGTCTCGGCAGGAGCCTTGGACCAACTCGGCGAGACAAGCGTCATCGGGACAAGCAAGCCGAGCGCCGCCAGCAAGAGAGCAAGAGAGCGTCTGGCCGGCCTGTACATGAAATCCTCTCCTAAAGGGAGTTCAGAAACGCCAGAAGCTCTTGGCGTTCCGCACGCGACATGTCGACAACCCGCTGCTTCGCTGCTTCGGCTTCGCCCCCGTGCCAGAGGATGGCTTCGAGGAGATTGCTTGCGCGTCCATCGTGCAGAAATGTCGTATGACCGCTCACCGCCTCAGTCAAACCAATGCCCCACAGGGGTGCCGTGCGCCATTGCGCGCCCGTCGCGCGTCCTTCCGTGAAGCCATCGGAGAGACCCGTGCCCATGTCGTGAAGCAAAAGATCCGTGTAAGGCCAGATCTTTTGTCCCGCGAGTTCGGGTTGAATGCCGGGCCCCGTGTCCGTGATGTAGCTCGGACGGTGGCAGGCCGCGCAACCGGCTTGATAGAAGAGCGCACGGCCGGCGATCACTTCCAGTCGGTCAGCCTGCCGACGCACCGGCACAGCGAGATGTTTGGAATAGAAGACGACCAGATCAAACATGGCGTCGGATGCCTCATTGCCGCCGAGTCTCTGGGTGTTGCCGTTTGGGGCATCAAGACAGGCGCGCTGTCGCTCCGTGCAGTCCCCCGACGGCAAAGGCACCACTTTGCTCGAAATCCCCATGTCGCCTGCAAAGGCAGCTGCTGCCTGGTCGGCGATCGTCGGCTGACCTGCCTTCCAGCCGAACCGGCCCAGCATCACCCTGCCATTGGCTGCGCTCCAAACTCTGTTTGCCTGACCGGAGATGCCGCTCGATCTATCAGCATTCCTTTCGTTGGACAGGATATCTGCCTCTGAAATCGCTTCAAGTAAGCCGAGACCGATCATCGGATTGGCAATCCTGGGCGAGGTCATGATGTCGGGCGAGAGGGGGCCATAGGTCAGATCTGTAATTTGAATTACAGGCTTGCGCAGAGACACGGTTTCTCCATCCGCTAGAATGACCTCAGTCTCGTCGTAGGTGACATTGATCCGGGCTTCGGGCCGGTGACCTTGAACGGCAAAATCCTGCAGCTGCGCGCCATAGATCGGATCGGGGATCACATTGGCCAAAGCGGCGGAGAGTCTCTCTTGGTCTCCGGTCGACTTGGCCGGAACCGCGAGACGCAGCAGCATGGATACCGATCGGTCCTCCGGACTGTTCAGAGCGGGAGGATGACCCCGGCCGTCTTTCAAGTGGCAATTCTGGCAGGCGCGCGCATTGAACAGGGGACCTAGGCCGTCGGAGGCCTTGGTGGACGAAGGGGCGGATACCCACTGTTTGCGAAAGACTCCATTGCCGATCTTGAAATCGAACTCCCTGGCAAAAGGAAGATTCGCGGATGAATGGGAGAATGCGTTTCGGTCTGCCGGAGCGTGGGATGTGGCAGCCCCGCCACCGAGGGTTTCCTCGGCGGCGACAGGAGGGACGGAGAGGGCAGGGGCGGCGGCACCAGCCGCCAGTGCGGTCAGGGTGGCGGCAAGTCCCCCTGCAAGAAGGGACGAAAGACCGAGAAGCAGCACCTGCTGCCGCCTGCTCGGTCGATGACGGCCAAATGTCACTGCACGACTGAGCCCGGATTGTCGAGACTGTCGGATCCCTCGAAACCCACATCCTCGAGGCCAAGAGCGTTGACCGCTTTTTCGATCTCTTGTGTCTGATTGAGGAGGGCCGTAATTGCTGCCTCGACGACGGCATTGCCTTCGGTGTTGTCGGCAGCAATCATCTGGTCATATCGCTCTTTGGTCATTGCGCGATCAGAAATCGCCTTCATGGCAGCAAGGGTGACATTCATGCTGTTTTTCAGCTGCTCATCCACGGCCGCATCCTTGGCGGCAACCAGTTGCGATAGGCTCGGACCCTTCAAGGTACTGCCGTCAACCCGCTTATATTCCCCGATATAGACGTTCTGGATGCCCAGAGCGTCGTAGAAATGCGACGCATGCGTGTTGTCCGAGAAGCAGTCATGCTCTTCTTCGGGGTCGTGTAGCATGAGGCCAAGCTTCATACGTTCACCAGCCAGTTCGCCGTAGGATAGACTTCCCATCCCCATCAGGATGGTCCTCAAGCCGGCTTGCGGCTCCCCCTCGACAACCGACGTTCGTGCCGCACCGGAGAGGCCCCAGGCATCCGACATGAATTTGAGGTCGGAGATCAAAAGATCAGTCGCTGCCTGGAGATAGGCTGCGCGACGGTCACAATGACCGTTGGTGCAATTCGCTGTATCGTAGTCGGTGACCGGCCGCTTGCCCGCGCCAGGACCAGTTCCGTTCAGATCCTGCCCCCACAGCAGAAATTCGATGGCGTGATATCCTGTCGTCACGTTTGTCTCGATATCGCCGGCCTCCTGCAGACCTTCCAGCAACTCGGGCGTTATCGTGCTGGCATCGATCTCCTTGCCGCCCACATTAATCTTCTCGTTCGCAATAATGTTGGCGGTGTAGAGGGGGTTTTCATCGGATTCGCTGCCGTAAGAACCCGCATCGACGTAATCAATCAAACCCTCGTCCAACGGCCAGGCATTCACCTTACCCTCCCACTCGTCGACCATGGGATTGCCAAAGCGAAATGCTTCCGTCTGCTGGTAGGGTACCCGGGCAGCAATCCAGGCTTCGCGAGCCTTGTCCATGTTCGATTGGGTGGGGGAGGCGATCATTTGTTTGACCGCTTCATTGAGAGCCTGCGCCGTGGAAAGGCTGTCATCATAGCTGGCTTTGGCAATGTCGGCGTAATTGGCAAGGACTTCCTTTACTTCGGTCGCTTGCGCCATCCCAATGCTTGCGAGCATCGAACCGATGCCCAGCACTGCTGCCGCTATGGCGGTTTTCATGATTTTCATCCTCTTATGTGACCCTGTGCTCAATGGCTGATCTGACGCCGAGCGCATGATTGCGATGCGATGTCCTCGACGATGCATCCTGGAATCGGCAAAAGGGTCTGCCCCGTCGCTGTCAAGACACCAGCAAACGAGTGGGCAGCCTCGTTAAGACGCTCCAGAGCCGGCTTTTCACCAACTCCAGTGAGGTAATGCAGGGCAGCGACAGCCGTTGCCTCGTCATTGCACTGAAGGGCAGCTATAGCCGCCAGAGCCATGCACTCGTCGCGGCATACATATCGGCAGCAGGCGGGGAAACAGCGGATCTGCCGCTGAGTCGATTCCCGAACGCTGCGCACGAAAAATTGCAGCTCGGCCAAGGCATAACGCCCCTGCTTCGGTCCCAGGACCTCCTGGAACAGACGCCAAGCCGTTTCCCAGCATTCGATGTCGCCAAATTCGTAGCCTGCCATCCAGGATCGAAACCCGCAAACCACCAGTCTCTCGGGACGGCGCATGAGGTAGTCGTTCGCGATCGGACAGGAAACTCGCGGAGCCTCCTGCAAGGAATGGCGAAATGGCCCAAATGTCTTAGATGCCATGGAATGCCGGTGTTTCTGAGTCCCTCAGTCAGGTATTGCGACGCAGTGTCCCGCTGAGTAGCTATTGACAGTGGCATTTGATCTGCCAGAATTCACCAACTTGGTCAATCAAATCAACGACTTGAACTTATAACAATTCTAAACTGAAACCGCACTTGTGGACGATCCCCGACCTTGATAGTGAGCCTCGGAAATTCCATTTTCAGTTTACTTGGGCAGGAAGGAATTTTCTCTTTGTCAGTCAATCTGTACTTTCCTTTCTCGTTCCAAGCTTGCAGTCCTCGAGTGCGGCGGGTCCGTGTTCCGCTTTCGCGATTATTCGGTCGGAATTGAGTTCCTATGTTCGTCTGCTCATGCAACGTAATCACCGCGGCCGAGATCAAGTGTGCGATGGCCGAGCTCTTGGCCACCGATTCCATGCGAGTTCTGACACCCGGGCTTATTTATAGGACATTGGGGCACCGGCCGAAATGCGGCTCCTGCCTGCCGCATGTAAGCTGGATGATCGAGGCTGCTCAGGAAGAGGGAGCGTATTTCACTCTAGACGAGATCTGCCTCGCAAAGAGCGCTTGATCATCGAGCACAGCCAAAGCCGGTTCGGCCGTACTTGTATCGCACGCAGGGCCTGAGCCTTCTAGCGCTTACGGCTCCGATTTCGACTTAGAATAATTCTAAAAGACTTGACGGATGTCGCTTCGCGCGTAAGGTGCGCTCTAACGCAAGACCTTACTCACGGAGCAGATCATGAAGGGCGACCGCACAGTCATCGAGTATCTCAACAGGGCCCTGCGGTCTGAGCTGACCGCCATAAACCAGTACTGGTTGCATTACCGGCTTCTCGATGACTGGGGTTTTACCAAACTTGCCAAACGGGCACGCGAAGAATCCATCGAGGAAATGCAGCATGCGGACAAGTTGACCACCCGCATCATCTTCCTCGAAGGCCTCCCAAACATGCAGCAGCTCGATCCACTGATGATCGGTCAGAACATTCAAGAAGTGCTGGAATGCGACCTCAAAGCGGAATACGGCGCTCGAGAGCTGTATCGCGAGGCGCGCAACGTCTGTCACGACGTTCAGGATTATGTCTCGATGAAGCTCTTCGAGGAGTTGATGCACGATGAGGAAGGGCACATCGATTTCCTTGAAACTCAACTCGACCTCCTCGAAAAGGTTGGCGTGCAGAATTACGGCCAGCTGCAAGCCGATAGCGCGAAGGACGTTGATTGATCCGATCCTTGGATCGCGTTCGGATGGCCAGCAGGGCACAACCGAGTACTGATCGACCCGTCCACATCTTCTTCGGCTTGACGACTGAGGCAGCCTGTCACGGTGGTGACGGGTCGCATTGATCGCGACAGCGGCCCGACGCGATATTCCCCCGCAACGGAGCGTTCCGCAACAGGCTGGAGGGGATTGTGATGGATTTCGCAACGATCCGATCGCAACCCGTCTTTCCACGGGGCATCAGTCAAATGCGATCCAGTGCCAAAGTCCTTCTCGCCGTGGGTCTGACCTTGGGAAGTCTTGCGGCCTTCGCGCTTGATAGCGGGGTCGGGAACTTAAAGCTCTCCCATCCCTGGATTAGGCCCTTGCCAGCCGGTGCTAAGGTTGCCGCGGGTTATCTCACGATCCAAAACGCCGGGAACGTTGAAGATCGTCTTTTGGCAATCAGCAGCCCGGCCGCAGATAATGTGGAGCTCCATGAGATGGTCATGGACGGGGACGTTATGAAGATGCGGGCGTTGGACGAGATCAGAATCGAACCCGCCGAGATCATCGACCTGAAACCGGGGGGAAATCACCTGATGTTCATGGGGCTTCGGGAGAGTTTTAAAGCGGGTGACGACATTCTCGTGAGGTTCCAATTCGCCAAATCAGGGCCGGTGGAAATCGTCATGCCCGTTTTGTGGTCCCCTGAAGTCCAAGGCAGCAGCCATAAAGGCCATGTGACGTCCACATTAGAATAGGCCACCTTGTGGTGTGCCCTCCAATTGCGGGATTGACTATCGCATAGGCTTCGCGAAAGTCCCGGCAAGGGAGGAAAACCATTATGTCCGGTTCTTATGACGCAGTAATCATCGGGGCGGGCGTCATCGGCGCTGCCCTAGGACTCGAACTCGCACGCAAGGGATGGAAAACTCTCAACATCGACCGGCTGCCCGCGTCCGGGTACGGCTCGACGTCGGGATCCTGCGCCATAATCAGGACTTACTACTCCACGGTGGATGGCGCTGCGCTGGCCTATGAAGGCTATTTCTATTGGAAGAAATGGGCTGAGTACCTGGGGGTTAAGGACGAGCGCGGTCTGGCGGAATTCCGAGATACCGGTGCCATGGTGATGAAGACGGCCAACAACGGATACCTCGGCAAAATCATGGCCAATATGGACCTGCTTGGGATTCCCTACGAGGAATGGACGCCTGCGATGATCAAGTCCAGGCTTCCTACAGCCGACATCCACTCTTTTTCGCCGCCTCGGCGACCGGAGAATCTCGGGTTCGGTGAAGCTCAGGGCGATGAACTGACGGGCGGCGTTTTCTTTCCTGCCGGCGGATATATCAGCGACCCGCAGCTTTCTGCGCATAATTTGCAGCGGGCTGCAGAGGCGGCGGGCGGAGCTTTTCGATTCAATTCCAGGGTCGTCAAGATCCTCAAAGATGAAAGTGGAGCTGTCTGCGGAGTTGAACTGGAGAGCGGTGAAATTCTGCCCAGCTCGGTTGTGGTCAATGTGGCAGGGCCCCATTCTTCGAAGGTCAACGAGATGGCAGGAGCGCTGTCAGACATGACAATCTCGACGCGCGCTCTAAAGCAGGAGGTGGTGCATCTGCCCATGAGCGTCCCCCGATGGGACGAGGTTGGTTTTGTGACCTCAGACAGCGACATCGCCTGCTATACCCGGCCGGAAAAAGGCAACTTTTTGCTGGTTGGATCAGAGGATCCAGACTGTGATCCGCGGGAATTCGTGGATCCAGACAATTACGATCGCAATTTTACTGAGCAGTGGACCATACAGGCTCTGCGTGCGGCTCAGCGTTTTCCCGATCTTGGAATTCCGAGCGCCATGCGAGGCATCGTCGATCTCTACGACGTGACCGAAGATTGGATTCCGATTTACGACAAATCCTGTGTGCCAGGCTTCTACATGGCCATCGGCACCAGCGGCAATCAGTTCAAGAACGCGCCGGTCGCAGGAAAGATGATGGCCGAACTCATCACACGGTGCCAGTCCGGTCTGGATCACGACCAGACTCCTCTGCAGTTTCACCTTGAACACATCAATCGGACGATCAATGTCGGCTTCTATTCCCGGAGCCGATCGATAAACCAAGAGAGCTCCTTCTCAGTTCTGGGCTAGGACCGCCGGGCCATCCGCGCTCTCCGGTTCCTGAAGGGCAGGCCGAGAGCGAGGACCGCCGCCCAGCCCAGGAACAAGCCGCCAGCAGCAGTTATCAATCCCTCAGAGGTGACGGGAACAGCGGGTTCGAAATCCTCAGCGGTGTGGTGCAGGAGGTCAGTATCACTTGTCTTGAACAGGGCGTATAACCGCCCAAAGGAACCAGCGCGATCCATGTCGCTGCGTTGGGTTTCCAAATTTTGGAGGCGGTCGGCGGTTTCGGACATGCTGACCCCACGCCGCTGCATGAAGGGGTCGGCATTTGCCTTGAGCCGATAGAGTGCCTGGACACGGTCCAAACCTGATCCCGCAGCGTCGGCATCAAAGCGTTGCATAACATTTCGAAGCTCATCGATCGCTCCGCCCAAGCGCTGCCGATATTGCTGAGCAAATTCAGGCAGTTGAGACGCAGCAATCCCACTCATGAGACCTACGGCCAAGGCAATGGTGCGTATCAGCATGCTTTTTCTGCGTTTCGATGTGACGACTGCAATCTGAAGTCTAAGCGATACAAGTTACCGATCGCTGGATTGGTTTCTTCGTGCTGGAGAAAAGGTGAGGCGCAACCTGGTGTTGATTGCGCAAGGCTGCCGACGTCCACGGACTCATCTGGAGAGCAGGCCTGTCTCGCAGGGTTCGTAATGTGGTGGCAAAAATGGCACGTAGATTTGATTTAAGCTGCAGCAGGCCCCTGGTGCACGCACCCTCCTTTTTTCCGCCCAAAAACAGGAATAGCTTCGCCGTCACATACCGAAGGTGGCAGCTCACAAGCGACAGTCCACCGGCAAGCTCAAGGATCGGGCGCGGAAGATGTCGTTTGCGAAGTCATTCGTGGTTTCGCTTGGGCATGCGTCGATCGTGCGCGGCCTGTCACCGGATACTGCGCTGGGAGTGGGTAAATTGTGTTGCTGCAGGCCGACATATAGGACCACCGGCCGCCGTTGGGTGGACCTAAAAACAGTGTTCGCGCTGCTGATCGGAGTGGGTGCGCTGCTGCCCAGCTCCGCAAAGGCCAGCGATGCCAGCGATGTCACGACAAACTTCTATTCCTTCGTTCCTGCCGCCCCGCGGCTCGGCACGCCGAGCCTTGTGCCGCCGGTCTGGGCCGACGACCGCGAGAAAGCCCGTACGGCCTATCAATCTGGTGACTTCTCCAAGGCCTTGACCTTTCTGGAAGATGCCGCAGACGATGGTGATCTGATCGCGACTTGGTATCTCGGCCACATGTACCGGTTGGGACAGGGCGTGAAGGCCAACGACGCCAAGGCGTTCGCCTATTATCAACAGGTGGCCAGTGCTTTCGATCCGGACGGGGCAGATCGCCAACTCCTCAGGGTGACCATTGATGCCTTGGTGCGGGTAGGGGATTATCTGCGGACAGGCCAAACGCGGGCCGAGATCGCCGCGGATCCCCAACAAGCATTCAACCTCTACAAAGTAGCGTCGACCTACGGGCATCCTGCTGCCCAGTATGCTCTCGGCCTGATGTATTTCGAAGGGATCGGGATCAAGCGAAACAGGGATCAGGCGGTGCGATGGCTGATGCTAGCAGCGCGGAAGCGCTTTGCACCGGCAGAGGCATTGCTGGGCGAAATGTACTGGAAGGGTGACTATGTCCATCAAGACAAAGTCAGAGGCCTCATGTGGTACATTCTCGCCCGGCAAAGCGCTCAACCGGAAGAGAACCCGGAAATTTTTGATCGCTATGACCATCTCATGGGGGAGGCAAGTGCCACTGAGCAGGCAGATGCCCAGGGCCGAGCACTCGATTGGGCGGCCAAGTTTCCCTCACAAGTTCAAAGCGCATCCCCGTAACGATACCAGCATTGGCGCCATCGTCAGTCGCGCAGCGTGATCCACGTGGGTACATGGTCCGAGGGCCGTTCCCAAGCGCGGACGTGCTTGTCAATTCCAGCGCCCGTCAACCGGTCAAGCGCCTGGGGCGAAAGCAGGAGGTGGTCGATGCGGATGCCATTGTTCTTCTGGAATGCGCCGGCCTGATAGTCCCAAAAGGTATAGTGACCGGCGTCTGGAGCGCAGGCGCGAAAGCCGTCGGTGAGACCCAGATTGACCAGCTCTCGATAACATGCGCGCGATTCTGGACGGAACAGGGCGTCGTCAACCCAGCGCTCGGGATGGCGCGCGTCGATGGGCATGGGGATAATGTTGTAATCGCCGGCTAAAATGAAGGCTTCCTCCAGCATCAACAATTCCCGAGCCCGCGCGATCAGGCGCCGCATCCAGGCCAGCTTGTAGCTGAATTTATCCGTCCCCACCGGATTGCCGTTGGGCAAATACAACGAGACCACTCGCACGGCGCCCCAGCCGGTAGAAATCACTGTTTCCAAATATCGCGACTGCGCATCGGCATCGTCACCAATCAGGCGCGGCATAACCTCATCCATGGGCGATTTCGAAAGGATCGCCACGCCATGGAAGCCCTTCATACCATGGACGGCCACGTTGTAACCCAGATCCTCGATCGGACTTGAAGGGAAGGCCGCATCCTCGCACTTGATCTCCTGAAGGCAGACCACGTCAGGCTGCTCCTCCTTGAGCCACTGCAAGAGATTGTCGAGCCGAGCCTTCACGCCGTTGATGTTGTAGGTGACGATCTTCATGGGGGAGGTTTATGGCATGGCGGCGATGCGCATGCCAGAGGTCGGTGCGAAGTTCATTTTCCTCGCCGCGGCGTAGGTTGCGTTCATAAAGAATACCAGACGACGGCCCGCGGTAAGGCAGGGGCTGTAGGATGACCAATGCGCGGATCGATGGCTGACTGACCAAAGGAATCGGCCACGGACGAATCGCCTGCGAGGTCTCTGCAAACTTGGATATCAAAAGCCAATGGGCCACAAAGGAGCGGCGATCAAAATGAAAAGAGATCCCGTGGATGATAAATGGGATCTTCCGGAAGGTAGGAGACGATGTTCTTCTCGGCTCCATTCAAGGTGTTGATCATCTCCTGAAGGTTTTGGACACCGAAAGATTTCACCCCTTCGAAATAGGCTACGGCCTGCGTCGGTTCCTTCGAAAATGCGTTATCAAGCTGAGTAGCAACCCGCTCGAATGTTGTTTTCTGGTGATTTTCGAGAATGTCAAACGGGGCGTTCACTCTCGATCGCAAAAGTGGCTCGGCGCGGAACGCGTCCTTCATGCTCTCCGTCGCGACGGAGAGTTCGCTGAGATGATGGTACAGCGCGAGACGACGACCGATCATCTGCCGTGAGAACCCTAGGGTATCCACGCTTGGATCCGGGAGGCCGTCTGTGAAGTCCTGAAAAAGGACGATCGAGCGCTCAGCGGAACCCCGTGCTGCGGCAAAGTAATTTTTGACAATATTTGAATTAATCATGGTTAATATCAAAAATATAACTGACGATGGTGAATAAAATAAATTGTCTTAATATGTACTATTTTTCAAATAACATATAGTGATCTTAATAAACTAAAATTCCTGCATAAGATTTCTATGGATACCCAGGCATTGCGGCATCATTTTGCCACTTGGCGTGCAGGGCCATGCCGTTGCTTTTTTCCAGGAGATGACGATATGTGCGGATATCGAACCCGCAGATTTGAGAGACTCTATTGAGCTTGTCCAGCACTGATCCTGACATCCAGATTTTTTCGCAGCCAGCGCCTTACGAGTCCCGTCGGACCTTCGCGATCATTTCGCATCCTGATGCGGGCAAGACGACGCTGACGGAGAAGCTTCTCCTTTCCGGCGGTGCCATTCGCGCAGCGGGAGCCGTGAGGGCGCGGGGCGAGCGTCGGCGAACGCGATCCGATTGGCTTTCGATCGAGCAACAGCGCGGTATTTCCGTCTCAAGCTCGGTCATGACCTTTGAACGGGGCGGACTGACCTTCAATCTGCTCGACACGCCGGGGCACGAGGATTTCTCTGAGGACACTTATCGAACCCTGACCGCTGTGGACTCGGCCGTGATGGTCATCGATGCGGCCAAGGGGATCGAGGCGCAGACGCGCAAACTGTTCGAAGTCTGCCGGTTACGCGACATACCGATCATCACCTTCATCAATAAGGTGGACCAAGAAGGTCGCGATCCGTTCGAATTGCTGGACGAGATCGAATCAATTTTGGCCCTCGATGTCACCCCGATGACGTGGCCCGTGGGGATGGGCTCGGCCTTTCACGGTCTCTACGATATCCACGGGCACAAGTTTCTCACCTCGTCTCAAGGACGAGGACAGGTGCATGATAAAGTCCTGGATCTGAGCGGCCCCGACGATACGGTGCTCGACCACATGGTGCCGGATTACGTCACCGGTCCGTTTCGCGAGACCGTCGGACTCGCCACAGAAGCCTATGGAGCGCTTTCCCTGGAGAGCTACCGGGAAGGACATCAGACGCCCGTATTCTTCGGGTCCGCATTGCGGGACTATGGTGTTGCCCAGCTTCTGGATGCCCTCGCGACGCTCGCACCGCCGCCCCGTTCCCAACCGGGGGAGCCCCATGCCATCACGCCGGATGAAGACAGGGTGACCGGGTTCATCTTCAAGGTTCAGGCCAACATGGACCCCAATCATCGCGACCGCATCGCCTTCATGCGGCTGTGTTCGGGAACGTTCAAACGCGGCATGAAATTACGACAGGTGAGCTCGGGAAAGAGCATCGCCGTGCACAGTCCGATTTTTTTCTTCGCGCAGGAGCGAGAGCTTGCCGAGGAGGCTCTGCCCGGCGACATCATCGGCATCCCCAATCATGGAGTGTTGCGGGTGGGCGATGGGTTGGTCGAAGGTGATGACGTCCGTTTCACCGGCATTCCGAATTTCGCCCCGGAAATCCTCCGCCGAATCCGCTTGGATGATCCCATGAAATCAAAGCAACTGCGGCGCGCCTTGGAGGATTTGGCTGAGGAGGGGGTCACCCAGATCTTCAGACCCGTGCTGGGATCGAACTGGATCGTTGGGGTGGTCGGGCAGTTGCAGCTCGACGTCCTCAAATCGCGGGTCGAGCAAGAATACAAGGTCGCGATGGGCTTCGAAGCTTCCCCGTTCGAGACGGCCCGATGGATCGCGTCGGACGAGGCGGGCGAACTGAAGCGTTTCGAGGAGTATCATCGGTCTGCTTTGGCGGAGGATCGTGACGGGGCTCCCGTCTTCATGGCGAGATCCATATGGGACCTCAATCGCTGCATCCAGGACTGGCCAAAGATTCGCTTCACCGACACGAGAGAGCGTTGAGGTCCAGCCCAGGAGGTCCGCCCTTCACGTGAGAAGGGCGGACCTTGTCGCTTAGGTTTAGTTCCCGGCTATGAGCGGGGTGATGCGTCGCACGGACACGCGACGGTTCTCCTGCTCGGGCTCCGGGGTCGGGATCTTAAGGTAACGTTTGCCATACCCCACCGTCTGTAGGCTGTCGGGCTCGATGACATAGTATTCCACCAGGGCCTGTTTTACAGCCTCAGCCCTTTTCCGCGACAGTTCGAGGTTTGCCGCATCGGACCCAACTGCATCGGTATGGCCCTCGATCAGGAACGTCTCCTGCGGATTTTTAGCCAGCATCTCCTCGATAGACTGGCCAAGGGTGTCGAGCTTCTCGATCTCCTCAGGTCTCACAAATGCCTCGTTGAACCCGAAGTTGATGATATCGAGATCGATCGCTGGCATCAGTTCCCGGATCTCAGGCTGTTCCATCACCTGCTGCGGGGTATATGTCTGCTGTGGCGGCAGGGGCTGCAGCGGCGGTGCCGATAGCTGGCCGTAAACCACATCCTCTGGATATTCGGCAATCGAGATATAGGGTTGCGGCACAAAAACAACGCCGGGCTCTATATAGATGACGGTTTCCCGATCTCTATAGCGCCATTCATCGCGACGACGCCAACGATCGTCCCGATCATCGCGAAGGCGGCGCCGGAGATAATCGCGATCGTCATCCAAGATCCGTCTGTAACGGCGCTCTTCGTCGCGTGACAGCTTGCCGTTGGCGATGAGCCATTCAATGTCGTTGGCGCGCCTACGAAGGTCACGCTCATTCAGGTCCTTCGGATTCCGGCGATCATCGACGTAGCGTCGATTGACATTGGAGAAATCGCGCTCACCCTGCCACTCGTCATACCGATTCCAGCCCGGCTCACGATTGTTCCCATCACGGGTGACGCGGCCCCGAAGGGTCTGGCGATCCCGATCCAGTCTCTCCAGTAGCTGATCGCGCTCCCGGTCACTTAGATCGCGACGCTGAAGGGCGTCTCGGTTCTCGTCCAGACGGCGACGAAGCGCCTTCTCGTCGAGTTGATCGGCCTTACGATCATCCCGCAGCACGTCACGGGCTCTTTCCTCGCGGCGCTTGCGCACGTCTGGATCATTGTCCCTCTGGCGTCCTCTGACCTCTTCGGTTCCATTTGGGTTGCCACCGCCGCCGCCGATGCGGCGCTGCATCAACTCCTGACGATCCTTCTGCAATTGCTCGCGGGCGGCGTCTCGGGCCTTTTTATCAAGCTTGCTGTCGTTGACCGCGTCACGGTTGCGCCGCACACGATCGTTCAAATCCTGATCTGAGGCAGACGAACCACCTTGACCGCCTCTTGTCTGGTCGCGACCGCCGTTCTGCTGGCGATTATCGTTCGAACGATTGTTCTGCTGCTGGTCACGGCTGGGGGTCTGGTTGTTCTCCTGACGCTCCTGCTGACGATTGTTCTGGCGCTCCTGCTGCTCCTTTTGGCGCTGCTGGCGCTGCTCTTGCTGTTCCTTTTGACGCTGCTCGCGCTGCTCTTGCTGACGATTGTTCTGCTGCTCCTGCTGGCGCTGCTTCTGGCGCGTATTCTGTTCGTCGCCCTGCTGCTTCTGGCGTTGCTGGCGTTGCTCCTGCTGTTCCTTCTGGCGCTGCTGGCGCTGCTCCTGTTGTTCCTTCTGACGCTGCTCGCGCTGCTCCTGCTGACGATTGTTCTGACGCTCTTGCTGCTGGCGCTGCTTCTGGTTCTGGTTCTGGCGGGTATTTTGATCATCATCAGAGTTCTGCCGCTGCTGCTTTTGCTGCTGGCGCTCTTGCTGCTGCTGCTGCTTTTGCTGCTGGCGATTGTTCTGCCGCTCCTGCTGTTCCTGCTGGCGGTTGTTTTGCCGCTCCTGCTGTTTCTGCTGCTTCTCTTGTTGACGCTCCTGTTGTTTCTGCTGCTTACGCTGCTGTTGCGAATCCTGATCTTGTTCGCCGTTGGATTGGGCGCTGACGAAGGCGGTCGGGCTTGCGCTCAGAATCAGCGCCGCCGCAAAGGCCGCCATTACGTTTCGCTTTCTCATTCAAATCTCCCATTGGGGTCTTAATTTCCGGTACGCCTGATCCGCCCATGAAGCGCACCGCTGCATGGCTGTCATTTTTGGCAGCGCGCCTGAACAATGCCTGAACGCGCGGGTGGTTCCGGGGCAGGGGCCAGTCAGCTGATAAGAGAAATTTAACCAAAGCAGCCCTTCGTTAACGTTGGCACTGAGGCGCAGTTGCCGCAGCCGGGCGGGGGCTCTAGCTTCCGTGTCCGCGACGAAGAGGTGAGTTCGGTGTTCGTCCAGAAGGGAAGCTGCCGCCACTATCGCGATTCCGTCTTGCTGGGCATGGCATGCCAGAAGGGGGTGGCCGTTCTTGAGCACTGCCAAGCAGCTGGAGGTGGGATCGATACGCTCCCCTGCAAATCGCATGGGAGAGGTTGCTTCACCTGCACCCTCTATCAGGAACCGAGCACCCAAGAGCTCGAAGAACAAGCTCGGTTCTTCCATGAGGCGCTCGAACGGGCGGCGACGGTGCGCCGAACCCTCAGCCAGGCTGACCCCCGACCCGGGAGTTCCGGAAGTCTTCCTTGTCCCGTATGTGGGGAAAAGCTGAGTTGGAGCCGCGATGGTCAGGGAGAAATATCCGCCCGGTGTTCGACAGATGGTTGCGTCTCCTTTCCCTTCACCGAGGGCGAGCCGCCGCCCATGCGTCGACAACTGCTCACCGAACAGCGGCTCAGTCGAAAGCCGACGAGATTAACCAAATAATAAACAAACATTATCGACTCTCTTAACGATTGGGTAAGGTTAAGGCGTCGTTAAGGCCAGCTGTGCTCGAGGAGGCCAAATGGAGAGCAGCCGGTTGTCTCGCCTTGCCCTGCGGCGGGAAGGCGAGTGGGGGATTGGTGCGTCGGGTTGCTGGACCCGTAGCAAAGACAAGGTGGAATCGGAACTCACACCACTTGTGAGGGTGGTTGAGACGTTCGAAGATCTGGAGCGCGTCTTCGCGCTGCGGAACGCGGCTGCTCTTGCAGGAGATCCGCCACCGACGAAAGATACTGAAATCGATGAGTCCGATTTCGGGGCCACGCATCTTGTAGGCTTCGTCGGCCCCAGGGCCGTCGCCAGTCTGCGACTCCGAGTCTGCGGCAGGGAGGCTATCCTTGATCGGTTTGTCATCATGGCGTCCCACAATCGGAGGCTGTTTGCTCAGCTGAGAGACCTGGCCCTGACGCTGTGCCAGGCTCGGAATGTGACGATTGTCACCGACGAAACGTCCGAGGCTGCGCGTTCCGTCATGAATATTCGTGATGGCAGGCTGGCAGTCGGCACAATGGGAGCGGACGGCCGTCGATCCGTAACGAAGGATGGGATATCTTGATGGCAGATAAGAAGCAAAACTCCGCCCAGCTTAGCGACAGATATCCAACCCGAAGCATCGCGCGTTTACGACCGATCAGTCGCGGTGCCACTGTCATGGTCATCGGGGGTCATCAGGAGCAGGCCTGCGGTGACGACAAGAATATGCGAAGATCGGAATTTGCCAGAAGCAATGGTAGGGGCATGTTTACGCTGTCAAACACTAACGCACCTCGCTCCGGTAAGCTGAGTTAGGATAAGACTTCCGTGAACAGAGACCATGCGTGCGGCTGTTTGCCCCGCGAACCAGAAAATTCTGACGGGAACACTCCGAAAAGTTAGCGGCCGGCCGTAACGGTGGGGATCTCGTAACGAACGCGAGGTCCCCCCGTTGCAGGTAAGCCGTTCATCTGGCCGCCGCTTGTCCGGCTGTTGGCGCGACGGGATAGTTCATCGTCTTCACTTGCAGTGCCGAGATGACCTGCTCGCCAAAGCGTGAAAGCGATCCCTGCTTCACCGCGTCATCCGCCGCTTCGCCAGCAATTGCCTCGCAATAGCCAATGATGAGCGCATTTGCGACGTCTGCTGGTTTTACGTTTTTCTGCCCGAGCTGAGCATAGAGATCGTCCGTCAAGGTTATCACTTTTGCTGCGCTGAGCTCCAGGTTGGTCGGAGTGCCTAAAGCGGTCTTTGCGGCCGCAACCAGATCGGCCGGCACAGCCTGCACGGCCGCCGATGGACATGAGAAGCTGACGGCTTCCTGAGCGGGTAGGCGGATGGTTAGTGATCGGCCGAGAGGGATGGCCCAAACGATCCCCATTTCAGTGCTGGGCGAAACTTCATCATTGAAGAGATATGACGAGACGTTGACGGCGAAACGCTTCAACTCGGCGGCCTTGGCCGCATCCGTCGCGTCAGACGCAGCCACGCGAGGGCAGTAGGCGGCTACAAGGTTATTGACGACCTGGGCGTTGCTCGCATTAGGCTCGTCCGAGCGATAGGTGCCGACCAGTCGTGGAATGTCTACGCTGGACGTCAGCAAAGTGCCGCTGGCGACCTCGTCAAAGGCTGCATCGACATCGCTGTTGGACTGACCGCCTACCTGAGGACAATCAAAGTTCGACGCCTGCTGATCATCGTAGACTGGGAGCGACATGGTGGTACGCCAGGTCGCCACCATCCGCGGATTTGCATTTGTCAGGCCCTCATTGCCCCACATGGTGCGGACGTAATTGGTCAGATCAGCGATCTGCCGATCGGAGAACTCCCCAGCGAAAGACGGCATGTCGACTAAGCCATCATGTGCTGCAATCCCTTGGAGGATGACGCTAATCACATTGTAAGGCTCCGCCGCGGTGACCGCCGGGTTATCCTTCAAGGGAGGCACCGCGCCAGGCATGCCAACGCCGCCCTCCTGGTGACAGCTCATGCAATTATCGACGTAGAGCTCGGCCGCTCCTGGCGCTTCGGCAACAAGGACAGTGTCCGCGTTCTTGGGGGCCCCGGTCTTGCCCAGGAGATAGGTGGCCACCGCTTCGACGTCGGCGTCTTCCAGCTTAGCGAGACTATCGTGAACGACTTCATACATCGGCCCCAAAACCGTCGAGTCCTTTGATGCGCCGTCTTTAAGAAATTGCACGAGCTGGGGTTTCGTCCATCCCTCGCGTCCCAGGCCCTGCGGCGAGATATTCGGTGCAAACCACGTATCGATCTTCGCTCCCTGGAGAGCCTTGCTCGATTCGGTCGCTCCCATCAAATTGCGGGGTGTATGGCAGTCGCCGCAGTGACCCAAGGCATCAACGAGGTAAGCGCCACGATTCCAGTCCGCACCCTCAGAGGGATCGGGCTCAAAGCGACCAGGTCGAAAGTTCAACTCGCGCCAGACCATCATGCCCATGCGAACATTGAACGGAAATTCGAGCCCATTGGGCATGTCGGGCCGGCTCACCGCCGGAATGGTCTTCACGTAAGCCCACAAGGCCTTCATGTCGTCGTCGGTGATCTTGGTATAGCTATCAAATGGCATGCCGGGATAGAGATATTTGCCGTCCGCGCGGATCCCGTTCCGCACCGCATTCTCGAACTGTTCAAAGGTCCAGTCACCGATTCCGCTGTCGCGATCTGAAGTAATATTGACTGAATACAAGGTCCCGAAGGGGGTGTTCAGAGGTAAGCCGCCAGCGAAGGGCTGGCCACCGACGGCCGTATGACACGGCATGCAGTCCCCGGCCGTAGCGATGTAGCGTCCTCGTTCCACGAGAGTCGCATCCGCCGTGTCCTGCGCAACAGCTGGCACTACACAAGCGGTGGACAAGAGAAGGGTCAGTAAACCTGCACGTACCGCTGTCATCGTTTCGCCCCGCATTGTCGCTCTCTGCCGTCAGCATCGTGCCTAGAACGCCTGTGAACAAGTTGATTTCACAGAACCGTTCTAATTTCTAGACTCTTACAAAGGAATGAAATCCTCCTCGGGCCAGCGTGCATCGAGGTCCTGTCAAACAAACTGCGCAGCCGTGTTTGTGCCGGCCTGAGAATGGCCGCCAGAGGCGGCAGGGCAGTCAGACGTTGAATGTTAGTGAATTGTGATGGCGAAGCTCGGAGCCATTTCGCGTCAGTGGCGTTAGAATTGTGACAGCGGACAGGGGCTTCCGTCCCATCGCTCGTAAGGTGCTGAGGCACCGGAGGATTGAACATGAGAAATTGGCTTTTGGGTGCGGCAGGCGCTGTGGTCCTGGGTCTCGGATTTATGACGAATTCGCCAGCTTCCGCGGCCTCTCTTGGCGCCTTGAACCTGAGCGACCAGATGCGGGCCGCAGCATCTAATCCGCTGGTCCACGAGGTGGCCAGCCGACGCTATCGAGGTGGCGGCGGTTATCGGGGGGGTCATCGAGGGTACAATCGGAGGGCCTACAACAGGGGCGGCTACCGTGGAGGCCAGCGGTATCGCCATGGCGGCGGCTGGAACGGTCGACACGGCTGGAATCGGCGCCACGGTTGGAATAGACGCAACGGGTGGAATCGCCGCCATGGATGGTATGGCGGCGGAGGTGGTGGGTGGGGCTATTGGGGCCCGGGCGCCTATTTCGGACTTGGCCTAGGCGCGGCGGCTCTCGCAGCTCCATACTACTACGGCGGCTATGGTTATAATGATTATGGTTATGCGCCGGCCTACAGTGGCGGTGGTGGACTCGAGCCATGGAGCCCGGAGTGGTACCGCTACTGTTCTTCGCGCTACCGCAGCTTCAATCCGGGTACAGGCTATTTCACAGCCTATTCGGGTCGGAAGATCTTCTGCCGCTAATCCTGCATCAGAGATGATGAGGGCGGGCCGGAATCATCCGGCCCGCCCTCATCTGATCAAAAAAGACCCAAGCCAAGTATCCCGATCACAATCAAATAAATCGCAACCACATAGTTCAGCAGCCTGGGCATCACCAGGATCAACACTCCGGCGACCAGAGCGATGATCGGCTGAATCAAATGTGGCTCTAACGTAATATTCATATGAAGCTCCATCCCCACGACATCCGGTGCATCTTGCAGAGTGTCTCACATTAGACAAGGCGCACTGTCTGCCTGGATGGAGAAAAACCCCGGCGGGGGATGCGCCGGGGTTTTTGTGAGGTCGATTCCGCGGGGGGAGGAACCGTTCTGACCTCTCCGATCGCAGGGGATGAACGATCGTATGCAGTCAAAACGTCTCTCCATCTCCGGAGTTCCAACCGCGCGATCACAAATCTGTGAAAATATGATCAGTCGTTTTTCACGGTCACCGTCGCGGTTAAACCAGCCACAAGGCGCAGATCAGGGGGGAGGTTTTCCAGGGAAATGCGCACCGGAACTCTCTGGGCCAAGCGCACCCATGTGAAATTGGGATCGACATTCGCAAGGAGACCGACCTGATCAACGCCCGCCTCGGCGATGCCGCGACTCACGCCCTGCACGCGGCCGGCAAGCTTGATACCCCCTGCCATCAGGAGCACTTCTGCTGCCGCACCGTCACGGATAGCAGGGAGCTTGGTTTCCATGAAATAGGCGTAGACATAGTAGCTGTCGCTATCGATAATCGCCATTACCGGTGTGCCGGTGGTCGCGTAATCGCCGACACTGGCCGTCAGATTAGTGATAAATCCGTTCACCGGAGATCGAACCGTACTCCGCTCAAGATTGATCTGCGCGGTTTTTAGGGCAGCCTGAGCTTGATCAAGCTCCGCCGCCGCAACGGCAGCCGTGGCACGAGAGGTTTCGACCTGCACCTGGGAGATCGCCCCGGCATCCGATTTTGCCACCTGCTCGTCGCGAGCCGCATTGTCGCTGGCAAGACGCAAGCTTGCCTTCTTGTTCTCCACCAGAGCCTGAGCTTCGGCGAGAGCCGCCTGGAAACGATCGGGCTCGATGACGAAGACCACGTCACCTTTCCGCACCCGCTGATTATCGATGACATTGAGAGTGGAAATCAGGCCGGGGACATCCGGGGCGAGATTGAGGATCGTCGCGCGCACACGCGCGTCCCTTGTCCAAGGCTCATACATATAGAAATCCCACAACTTCCAGGCAATCACCAGGGCACCCATGGTCATGATGAGCGTCACGGCAACGCGAACCATCTGATTACCTACAGCCACCGCGGGACTCCTGAGAAAATCATGCCACCCAGCAGGACGATGAACAGGGCGACGTCGAACAATGGACGGTGCCAGACAAACCGGTCCAGGCCCGATCGGCGCATGACCCAGCGCAGGGCGAAGAAAGGGATGAAGGTGAGCAGAATCCACAACGCCAAAGTCGGCAGGTAAAATCCGAAAACATCGAGCGGCTGGAGACTCTCGACATTGAGGCTGCTCATGAAAGCGTCTGCGTCAGGAAACGACGATCGGTGTTCAGGCGATCCAACATAAAACGCATCGACGCCAGCACATGGGCGAGTGAAATCGTCTGCTGGGCCCCGACGTCCATGGGAGATGCCGCAAGTTCGCCATAGGCGGAAGTGACTGACCTCGAGGCGTCATCGACAAGCGACTCTCGGCTTTCGGTGGATTGTGCTCGAAGCAGTTCCTCGAAGCCGACTGCGAGGTTGTCTAGACATTTCTCCACTGCTGCCCTGGCCGAAGAGGGCAGGGTGACGTCCGCCGCCCTAGCCTTCAATCTGATCATCTCCAAACTCATCGACGCCGCCCCGAAACTCGCCCCAAGGATTTCGTCATCCGCTGGGTTGGTTAGGTCAAGGCGCGGCATGAGCTCCAGCAAAGGGATGAAGATGGGCAAACGAGCACCATACTCCGGTCGTTCGCCACGGGCGGCAGCCGGCAGGGAGGCAACTACTCGTTGCCATTCTCGCTTGCGGCTGACTTGGGGATTGTAGGGAAGAATGAGGTTGATCGCGAGCACACCCCCGCTCATGCCGAGCAGTAAACCCGTCGAATTGTCGATGTATTGGGAGACATCGAAACTTGGGACATTGGTGAGCCCCAGCTGCGAAGAAAAAAAAGCGGAGAACACTGCGGCGACGAACGCATATTGCGGAATTGACATAAACAGGCCGGCAGGGATCAGGACAATCCCCAAAAGGGAGGCCAACATCACGAAGTCATCAAGACTTGGCAAAATGAAAGCCATGCCAAAAAAAGCAAGCACTACTGCGGCTGCGACTGCAGCGACAAAGCTCAAGGCAAGTCTGCCTGGATTCTCTGCGGTGACAAAGAAGACCATCATCACTGCCAAGCCAGTCATCGCCATAGCGCCAGCCGTCCAAGCTGTGGCAATCCAGAACACCCCGATTAGGCTTGGGGCGGCTGCCGCACGGGCAGCCTGAAGAAGGGCGGCGCGTTTGTTGCGCTCTATGGCGGCCACGATCAAGGGGACCGATGCCTGCGCTGTCGGCGCACCCGTCGCTGCAGCAACCACCCGCGCCAGGCTTTCAACCATATCGCCCGTACGTTCGATCACAAGCAACGCATCCGCCAAAGGATCAAGTGGGGCAATACCCGCCATAGATTCGAGGTTCGATCTTGCCTCCGCGATTATCGACCGACAACGATCGAGGGCTGCCTGAGCACCTGCACCGTGCGGACCCATTGGATCGCCGGCTATACTCTCCAAAAGCGCGGAAATCTCCTCAAGCGTTGGATCCAGGTGAGAGGCCATTTTACGATCTTCATGACAACGAAGATCGGCCAGTCGGACAAACAGGCCGCGGGCGACGGACAGAAGACCAAGAAACGCCCTCATCATCCGTGAGAGCGGCTCTTCCAATGTTTGCAATTCTGGCGTCTCAAAGACGGCATAGGATCGCAAGGCATCAAACTTGATGACGTCGGCAGCCATTTTCCGTCGAGTCTGGGCAAATGCCTCAGCGGGGGTGTCGGCCTTGAGTGTCATGGAGGCATAGTGAGCGAGGGAGGAAAACAGCACTTGCATGGAGGCACGCAGGCTATCACTCGCATAGCGCGGAAATATCAAGGCGCTGACAAGACCTACACAAACGATTCCCAGGCTCACCTCGGTGATGCGATCAACGGCGAGATTCCAAGCCTGATCGGGCTGAGCCGCCGAGCCAAAGCCGACCAAGAGCGCGGAATATGCCGCTAGAGCAAATCCGTACGAGGCGAAGTTGCGGGCGAGAGTGGCAAAATACGCGCAAGCGGCGAGCCACACAGCCATTGTGCCCAGAAATAAAGGACCCGACTGCGCAAATAGACCGAGCGCCAAAATGGCAAAGGCTGCTCCACATCCCGTACCGATGAGGCGGTATGCACCTTTGGCCCAAACGGCACCAAGGAGCGGCTGAGCAAGGAGATAGACGGTGATAATCGACCATTGTGGCTCCTTGACCTCAAGCCAGTAGGAGCAGACCAGGGCCAAAATCGCAGCCGCAAATGTCTTCAAGGAAAAAATCAAATTTTGGAGAGTGAACGGGGCGGAAAGAAAAGCGCCTATCCATGCAACTTCCCTGGCGAATTCCGCCTTCGCTGCCATACCCGCCGATCCTCGCCACAATGGAATCCATTTTCCCGGGAACGAGGAAAATGGCAAGGCGCCAGACGAGCCTTCCCCAGCAGCCTGCAAGGGTCATTCTTTCTCTGCTCAGCTAAGATGGCGATCACCAATTGTAACGAAGTATATCAGTCTGAAAATCTGTTACTTTTGGTTACAATTTGTTAACTACGATCCCTATGATTTCCAGCCCATGATCACCATAGCGACACAATTCCAATTTACTTAAAGATGCGACTTCGGGGAATGATTTCAGCTAGGTGCTTCAATGACGCGAACTATCTATGAGCTTGGAAGGCGCCAGAAGACTGTTATTTTCGACATTATCCTTTATGCATCCTGTGCAGTAGTTGCTTATGGTTTTCTGACGGTGATCCAGTGGAACTAAGACAATCAGAGCGCCAGGAACCTGCAAAAGACGGATCCGCAGCTTCGAGCCATTTTGCAGCGAAGAGCCCCGGGAGTCAGCAGCATCCGTGCTCGCAGACCCAGACACCCGCCGACCGAGCCTCTTCAATGGCCGGCGATGCATCCACCCGGAGATTCGCGCTGCGTTTTATTGCTGCGTTTTAGCCCGATGGCGTCGTGAAATGCGCAAGGGCGTTGCGTTTACGATCTTCGATGCTATGTAGCCTACCGCTGTGAATTCCACCGGAGTAGTAGGCATGGGCGACGTTTTGGGCGAACTTCAGGTGCGCAGAGAGGTCGCGCGGGCAGGTGGTGGGGAAAAACGCATTGCCGCTCAGCATGCGCGCGGCAAGCTCACTGCAAGGGAGCGGCTCGAGCTTCTCTTGGACGACGGCTCCTTCGAGGAGTTTGACATGTTCGTCGAACATCGCTCGACGGATTTCGGCATGGGGGAACAAAAGTTTCCCGGTGACGGCGTGGTCACAGGATGGGGGACAATCAACGGCCGGACCGTCTATGTTTTCGCAAAGGACTTCACGGTCTTCGGCGGCTCACTGTCCGAAACCCATGCTCGCAAGATCACCAAGATCCAGGACATGGCGTTGACCAACAGGGCTCCCTGCATCGGTCTGTTCGACGCAGGCGGAGCACGGATCCAGGAGGGCGTGGCCGCATTGGGAGGTTATGGCGAAGTGTTTCTTCGCAACGTGCTGTCTTCCGGTGTCATTCCGCAGATCTCGGTGATCATGGGCCCCTGCGCCGGCGGCGATGTGTATTCCCCCGCCATGACCGACTTCATCTTCATGGTGCGCGACACATCCTACATGTTCGTGACAGGTCCCGACGTCGTGAAGACGGTCACCAATGAGACGGTTACCGCGGAGCAGCTGGGCGGGGCCTCGATTCACACCACGAAGTCGTCGGTCGCCGACGGTGCCTATGACGATGATGTCGAAGCTCTGCTACAGATGCGGCGTTTGATCGATTTTCTTCCATCGTCGAACACGGAGGCGGTTCCGGAAATTCCGACCTTCGACAACCCCGATCGTATGGAGCAGTCTCTCGACACTCTGATCCCGGACAATCCCAATCAGCCCTATGACATGAGGGAGCTCATATCGAAGGTTGTGGATGAAGCGGATTTCTTTGAAATCCAAGAGGCTTACGCCAAGAATATGCTGGTCGGCTTCGGCCGCATGGAGGGCCGCACTGTAGGCATTGTGGCCAATCAACCCATGGTTCTGGCGGGCGTGCTCGATTCCGATGCTTCCAGGAAAGCAGCCCGCTTCGTTCGCTTCTGCGATTGTTTTTCGATCCCGATCGTCACATTTGTCGATGTCCCCGGCTTTCTTCCTGGAACCGCTCAGGAATATGGGGGGCTCATCAAGCATGGCGCCAAACTGCTCTTTGCTTTCGCCGAAGCGACAGTGCCCAAGATCACAATCATCACGCGGAAGGCGTATGGCGGCGCTTATGATGTCATGTCATCAAAACATATCCGCGGGGACGTGAATTATGCTTGGCCGTCTGCGGAAATCGCTGTGATGGGCCCAAAAGGCGCCGTTGAAATTCTCTATCGTTCCGAATTGGGAGATCCCGACAAGATCGCCGCTAGAATCAAGGAATATGAAACGCGCTTCGCGAACCCCTTCGTCGCAGCCGAGCGCGGCTATATCGACGAGGTGATCATGCCCCACTCAACCCGCAAGCGGATAACACGGGCCCTCAATATGCTGCGCCACAAGGCTCTAACCAACCCCTGGAAAAAACACGACAACATCCCGCTCTAATGAGAGACAGCGAGCAGGCCCTCCTCACATAAGGATGAGGAGGGCCTGTCGCGAATTAGGGTCGGATCACGATGGCAGGGCCACCGCCATAATACCCGGGAGCATAGCCGGGACCGGTCAGCCACCAGGGCGTCGCGTAGTAGTATCCGCCATATGCGTAGCCGTAGCCGGGACGCCTGTCGCGATAACGAGGGCCGTGATGGCCGCGGTTGTAGGACGAATAGCGACGCCGATCGCCGCGATCCCACCGCTCCTTGCCGCCGCCACGCCTATAGTCGCGATCCCGCCCGTTGCGTCCCTCGTTCCAGTCTCCGCCGCGACGCTCGTCCCGGACCTGAACCGCTGGTGCCGAAGGGCTGTTCGTCGTCGTCGCGGTGTTCCGATTGAGAGATCCGGCCGACGCCGTGGATCCCAGCGACGCGATTGACATCAATGAAAACAAAGCCCCAAAGGCTATATGTCTAACCTTCATACTCACAACCAACTCTCCTTCGCAGAACTCTCTGCTATTGGAAAGTGAACCCGGGCATTGACTGTTCGTTCCAAATTTAGCGATTTTCAAAGACGATGAAGGCAGTGCACAGTGCCAGATTAGGGCGGAGAAATTTAGCTTATCGAATTCCGCTATTTCGACCTTCGCAGATGCTGAAACTGGATACCCATCAATAAGACTGCGACTGTTGCGGCGGCGCCAACTCCGATCCAACGCTGGGCCCAGCGTTCTTGGACTGACTGGGTAGAGCTGTTCAGTTAAGCTCGCTCCCCGCTCGAAGAGACAATGAGGTCCCAGGCGGTCTGTGGGAGGGGGCGCAATGGATTATGTCGAGCCGATCGGTTACTTGGCATCGGCGCTGGTGTTCTTGACCTTCGCCATGAAAACGATCATTCCGCTTCGCATTTTAGCCATTGCTAGCAATATGGCGTTCCTGAGCTATGGTTATTTTGGGGGCATGGAGCCGATCTTTCTGCTTCATGCGGCCTTGTTGCCTCTTAACTCGTGGCGTCTCTTCCAAACATGGCAGTTGCTTGCCGCCATTCGCGGGGCTGCGACGACCGATCTGAACTTCGATTGGCTGCTGCCCTACATGACAAAATGCGAATTCAAGGCGGGCGAGCCGCTCTTTCGCAAGGGTGACCCTGCCAATAAGATGTTCACTATTGTCGAGGGCACAGCACGGCATGTCGAACTGGGGATCGACCTCGTTCCGGGTTCCTTAGTGGGGGAGATTGGGATCTTCTCTCCCCATAAGACGCGAACAGGGACAATCGTGGCGCAAACTGATTTGAAGGCCATGGCGATTGCCGAATTCAGGGTTCGGGAGCTTTACCACGACAATCGTGAAGCCGGGTTCTATCTCATCAGCTTGATCACCAAGCGGTTGGTCGCCAATATGGAGGCTCTGGAGGCAAAAGTGTCCGAAAGGTCTGCCTCAGCAGCCAAGCCACAGACACTGGGCGAGGCCATAAAGCCGGTGCCGTCGGCGCTCCGCCTTTGATCTGAGTGATCGCAGGAACGTCGACCTTTTATTGCAGGGTCATGCAAATCGAGTCTAGATCGTCTATCGCGAGACGACCCTATCTCAGCTCCTTTTTCGACAGTTTGCCGATCATCGTCTTTGGCAACTCGCTACGAAATTCCACCTCTCTAGGCATTTCAATGACGGAGAGCTTCGGTTTAAGAAATGTCAGAAGTTCCTGCTCTGTCAAATGGGCTCCATCACGAAGCCGAATAAAAGCTTTCGGTGCTTCACCGCGATACTCGTCGGGAACTCCGATGACCGTTACCTCAGCTACATCAGGATGTTCGTGTATGGCTTCTTCAATTCGGCGAGGATAGACGTTGAAGCCCGAGGCAATGATGATGTCCTTGATACGATCGACGAGATAGACATAACCCTCCTCGTCCATGTAACCCACATCGCCGGTCCGCAAAAAAGGCGGGAGGAAGATTTTTGCGGTTTCCTCAGGCTGATTCCAATAGCCCTTCATGACCTGCGGCCCGCTGATGCAAAGTTCGCCTTTCTCTCCGCAGGGCAAAGGGGCCGAGGGATCGTCCAAGGAGCGAATTTCCGCCACCGTGCCCGGAACCGGGAGACCGATGGAGCCATCTTTGGGTGCGACGTCGAAGGGGTTGATATGGGTTACCGGCGATGTCTCGCTGAGACCATAGCCCTCCACCAACCGGCAGCCGGCCAGAGCCTCGAACTTCCGACGAACCTCTAGAGGCAGTGGTGCGCCACCCGATATGCAGTATTTGAGCGAGCCAAAGATGTTGCGGTCGATCCCGGGATGATTGACCAGTGCGTTAAAGATCGTCGGCACCCCGGGGAGGATCGTTGGCTTTCGCTTTGAGATAAGAGTGATGGCCTCAACAAGATTAAATCGAGGCATGAGGATCATCTCAAAGCCATGAGCAATTGAGAAGTTCATGACTCCAGTCAGTGCGAAGACATGAAAGAAGGGCAGGATTGCCATCATGCGCTCCTCGCCTTCTTTGGCGCCAGAAAACCATAATCGCACCTGCTGGACGTTGATCGAGAGATTGGCGTGGGTCAGCATGGCCCCTTTGGGCGTACCCGTCGTTCCGCCAGTATACTGAAACACCGCCACATCATTCATGGGATCAATGATGGGTTTCGGATACTCGGAGCGCGATGTCAGCGCCGACAACTCCACATAAGGGTCCGTCGAGGGGACGGAAGCGAGTTGCTTGCGCTTGAGCAGTGAAAAGAGCAGCCCCTTGATCGGAGGGAGGATCGCACGAAAAGGACAAACAACCACATGCTGCAAGACTCCCGCCTCTGCCAGGCCGCGGACCTTCTCGAAAACTGCGGCGAGGTCGACGGTTATGATGGTGGACACCCCGGCATCCTGCGCCTGATGGCGAAGCTCTTCCACAGTGTAAAGAGGATTGAAATTCACGATGGTGCCACCGAGCTTCAGGACGGCGAAGAAGGCCGCAATAAAGTAGGGGGTATTAGGGAGGACCAATCCCACGCGCTTGTCGGGCCCAACGCCCAATCGAGACAAACCGCAGGCTAGCTCGTCTGTCATTGCTCCCATCTCGGCATAGCTCATCACCTCGCCTAGAAAATTTGTGCAAGGCTTTGATCCATATCGTTGAACAGCCAGGTCGAACATGTCGGGCAATGTCTGCGGCGTCAGCGGATGGTGCCAGTCGATTCCTGGGGGATAGGCCTTAAGCCAGGGATAGGAATTCGCGCCATCGGCGATATCGAGCGTATTCAATGGCTATCTCCCGGTGCGCTCACGCTGCAGATGAGGCATAATAAACAATGCAGGGTCCGACACAGCATAATCCCGCGTGATAGACCAGTAGGGACCTAGGAAGCGGACGAGGCGACTTATGAGGTTGGCATATTTTCTGGGCGCGCTGATGCTCGTGAACCAGGTACTCCCTGTTGCGGCAGCAGACAAATGCGATACCGGTGAATCGCTGGGAGCCAACTCCGTTCTGGCGCAAAAAGGAAACGACGTCGCTCAGTGTGCCATGGGCCGTGCCTATGAGACGGGTGCAGGGGTCAAGCTCGACTTGCGCCGTGCAGCGGCGCTGTATCAGTCTTCTGCAAACAAGGGGAATGTAGAAGCCCAGTATCGACTGGGGCTGCTGCTGGAGAAGGGGGGGGACAAGCTGCCTGCGGATCCAGCCTTTGCAGTCAGCATGTATCAGACCGCCGCCCGCTACGGTCAAGCCGGTGCGCAGTACCGTCTTGGATTTGCGCTGCAATATGGAACCGGCATCGATAAGAATGCGGAACAAGCCGTCATCTGGTATCGGCGGGCGGCAGAGCAGGGCCTTGCAGAGGCACAGAACAGTCTCGGGCTGATGTATCTGTCCGGTACAGGCGTGAAGCGAAATTATAAGCAAGCGGCGAAGTATTTCAAACAGGCAGCGGACCAGGGCTACGGTTGGGCTCAAAATAATCTTGCCGGCCTGTATGAGCTGGGTTGGGGAACGAACACGGATCTTACCCTAGCCAAACGGTATTACAGCGCCGCAGCAAGCAAGGACAACCCGGCAGCGAAGCAGAACCTGGAACGGCTGGACCGCATCGCGGATGCCGGAACTCCTATGCCATCGGCGATGGGTGATCCAGCCGGACCGAAGAAGAATTCGCCCATTGCGGCGGATGAAGTGCCAATGGATTTCATCCCGCGGAATTGATCACCCCGGTTACATTCTTTCTTAACCATGTGGCTAAACGCACTCTTTACCCAAACTCGTGCAGATTGAACTCAAAGTGACTCTAACCGCTCCATGCGCGAGCCATTCGCTCGGATGGCAGACGGGAAATCCTGCAGATGATGAGTTTCGACCGACCCTCCAGCCCGCTAGATCGCAAACTCCGTAGGACCCGACTTCTGGCCCCTTTAGCGGCTCTGGCCATCATTTTCGCGGGTGCAGGGCTGAGCGGTTGCTCCAGCAGCAAGGTAGCCGGAAAGCGTGACCCTTTCGCGGGAAAGGGGAGTCCCGTCTATCCAGGCAATGGTCCATTGCCAAAGGGCGGAGGGCGATATCATGTCGGTAAACCATATGATATCGCCGGTGAAAAGTATTACCCTCGCGAGCAACCCAACTACGACGAGACCGGCACGGGATCTTGGTACGGGCCAAAGTTCAACCGCCGCATGACCTCCAATGGCGAATGGTTCGACATGGAGTATCTGAGCGCCGCCCATCCGACTTTGCCCCTGCCCAGCTACGCGAAAGTCACGAATGTGTCTACGGGCAAGTCGATCATCGTCCGGGTGAATGACCGCGGCCCGTTCGTCAATAATCGCGTCATCGATCTTTCCAAACGCAGTGCCGAGGTGCTCGAACTCAAGACGCGCGGAACGGGCCAGTTGCGCGTGCAGTATATTGGTCCCGCGCCCCTCAATGATAAGGGCGCGCATCTCATGGCAATGAACAACGAGCTCAAACGTGGGACGCCTCTGAAATACATGGTCGCTTCCGCCAACTCGCGCACCGGTGCGGCTGGCGGTTCGGCGCCAGTTCAGGTGGCGCAAGCCTTTCAAACGGATGCTCCGAGAATCGCGGCCGCTGCCCCCGAAAAACGGGAGCCATCCGCGCCACCGGCACCCTTTCAGATGGCCGCCGCCAGCCAGGCCGCGAGTTCAATCAAAGGCAGCGAGAGCGCTTCTGGCGGCTATTACGTCCAGGCCGCGGCACTCTCTAACCCGGACAATGCTTACCGGGTGAGAGCTCAGTTGTCCGGAATAGGACCAGTGGAAGTGGCACCGCTCGAAGCGGGCTCGCGCACACTGTTTCGCGTGAGGGTCGGGCCGCTCACCGATCATGGGACAGCCGATTCGGCGCTGCGTGGCGTCATAGCGGCGGGTTACCCCGACGCCAAGATCGTTCCCGCCGCATACTGATCGCGGCCGGACAGTCCTAGCCGGCTCGGCTGTCACTTTGTTGATTTCGGTAAAGCAAAGCTTTACCTTAAAGGCTGATTTCGGGAAAACCCAAAACCTGTGTGACGGCTCAATCCGAGCGTTTGATTACGAGGCGGCGTTTACGACATGGCGACGGCATCACATCGATGGATCCGACGCATTGCAATGGGCTTGGCAGCAATCGTGCTGTTGGCTGGGGCAGGGGCGCCTGCACCGGATTCCGCACCAACGACAACAGCTCCAGATTTTACCTCGCTCGCCCCGCATGCCATTCTCATCGATGCGGGTTCGGGGGAGGTCATTTACGAAAAAGATGCGGACGACCCGATGGCTCCCGCCAGTATGGCGAAGATCATGACCGCGATCGTTGCCTTCGATGCCCTGAAACGCGGCGAGGTGCGACTTGACGACGAGTTTACGGTCTCACCGAACGCTTGGCGAACAGGGGGGGCGCCATCGGGCACATCCACGATGTATGCCTCCGTGAACTCTCGGATCAAGATGCATGACCTGCTGATGGGGGCTCTGAGCGTCTCCGGCAATGACGCTTGCATCGTCATCGCGGAGGGACTTGCCGGATCTGAGGCTGCGTTTGCCGCACAAATGACGGAGAAAGCAAGACAACTGGGCCTCGATAAATCCGTCTTTACGAACGCGACGGGCTTGCCGGATCCCAATATGCATACGACTGTGCGAGAGCTGGCCGCCATGGCACGCCACATCGTCCGTGCCTATCCGGAACAGTACAAGACCTATTTTGGCAATCCAGAGTTCACTTGGAACAATATCAAGCAGCGAAACCGGAATCCGCTTTTGGGAGTCGTTCAGGGGGTGGACGGCATGAAGACCGGCTACACCAAGGAAGCCATGTATGGATTGGTGGCGTCCGCGGAACGTAATGGAAGGAGGCTGATTCTCGTAGTCTCAGGTCTTCCGTCTGCCCGCCAGCGCGAGGACGAGGCAGCAAAGCTGCTGTCCTGGGGCTTTCGACGCTATAAAACGATCACGCTGTTTGCCAAGGACCAGCAGGTCGGTAAGGCACGCGTCTGGGGCGGAGATCGCAGCTGGGTGGGTCTTGTCGCTCATGAGCCTGTCAAGCTCATGATCTCCGATGATGAGCGTCGACGCATGAGCGCCGAAATCGTCTATAAGGGCCCATTGTATGCCCCGGTCAGCGTCGGAGATGCGATCGGAACGCTGCGGTTCACCTTGGACGGCAAATCGGTGAGCCAAGTGCCGCTTTATGCCGGGAACGAGATCACGCCCGCCGATGGCATGCTGCGCAAAGCTGTAGATACGTTGAGCTTAATGATGTTCGGCAGCTGAATCGTCGGACGTGGCCAAGCGACATTTCATCAGTCTCGAAGGAGGCGAGGGGGCAGGCAAGTCAACCCAGGCTCGCCTGCTCGCAGCAAGACTCCGCACCACCACAGGCAAGGAGGTGGTGCTGACGAGGGAGCCTGGCGGGGCACCAGGGGCCGAGGCAATCCGCAGGCTGCTGGTCGAGGGCGCCGCCGATCGTTGGTCACCGCGGGCAGAAGCGCTGCTGAATTACGCTGCGCGCGACGAGCATCTGCGCCACACCATCCTGCCCGCTCTGGCGAGGGGCGCCTACGTCATCACCGATCGATTCGCCGACTCAACCCGAGCTTATCAGGGTATTGCAGGGGGCGTGGACGCTGATTTGATCAGTGCGCTTGAACAAGCGGTCATCGGCGAGACGTGGCCGGCGCTCACTTTGGTTCTTGATCTGGCACCGCAGGCGGGCCTCGATCGCGCTGCTGCACGCGGCGGTGGGGAAGGGCGGTTCGAAGCGAAGGGACTCGCTTATCATCAGCAGCTCCGGCAAGCCTTTCTTTCGCACGCTGCGGCTGATCCGCAGCGTTGCCTCGTCATCGACGCGCAAGAAGACCAAGACATCGTCGCGACGAAGATATGGGAGGCTGTTGCCTCTCGGCTGCTCGACTGATACGGCGAGTTTATGGGCCAAGACACCGAAGCGGACATTGTAGAACGGTTGCATCCGCGCGAGCGCCCCGATCTGATCGGCCACGAGCAGATCGAGCGGCAATTGCTCCAGGCGTACCGGTCTCGAAAACTGCACCACGCATGGATGCTGTCAGGGCCTCGCGGCATTGGCAAAGCAACCCTTGCTTATCGATTTGCCCGCTTCATCCTGCGACATCCAGATGTCACCGCCCTGGATCCTCAACTCCTCAGCATGAATGTTGCGGAGAGTGATCCAGTATTCCGCAGGATCGCTGCGCAGGGGCATTCCGATCTGCTGACGATCACGCGCGCCTATGATCCGCGCGCAAAACGTCTCAAGACGGAAATCGGAGTCGATGAGGCGCGGCATGCAAGCCAGTTTCTATCGCGGACAGCAGGCGAGGGTGGTTGGCGGATTGCGATCATCGATGCTGCAGATGAGATGAATGGCAACGCGGCAAATGCCATTCTCAAGAGCCTAGAGGAGCCCCCACCAAGAACTCTTTTCCTTCTGGTCACGCACATTGCGGGAAGAGTGTTGCCAACCATCCGTTCGCGTTGCGTCCGATTGGAATTAGGTCCGCTTCGGGAGCCGGAAGTGGAGCGCGTGCTCGGTGACGTCCTCCCCGACGCCAAAACCAACGCTGAGGCGAGAACATTGGCTATCAACCTTGCCGATGGCAGTCCCGGCCGCGCCATTCGATTGCTCGAAGGAGGGGGCCTGAAGCTCTTCAGGGAGTTTGTAGCAATCGTGGAAAAAGCGCCAAATCTTGAGTATGGACGGGCGTTCGAATTTGCGGAAAAACTGCGCGGCGCACAGATGCTCGACGACTACCGCCTGTTTACGGAAATCCTAGATCAATGGTTGTCACGGCAGATTCGTGCCGCAGGGAAGGGGGAGAGTGACTGGAATGGACGCATTCCTTTGGAGCGCGTCGGGGTATGGGCCGAAAAGCATGAGTCGATCATGCGTTCCATCCACACCGCAAATGCCCTAAACCTCGACCGCCGCGAAGTTGTCGTTCAGGCCCTGCGCCTAATCGAGGAGACAGCGCGCGGAACATCGCTCCAGTAGAGAACATCCATGGCTGAAAAGCGCTTCTACATTACCACTGCCATTTCCTATCCCAACGGAGCCCCGCATATAGGCCATGCCTATGAAGCCATGGTCACGGATGCGCTGGCACGGTTCAAACGTCTCGACGGTTATGAGGTATATTTCCTGACCGGCACGGATGAACATGGCATCAAAATGTTACAGACGGCCAACAAGGAGGGGATCAGCCCCCGTGCGTTGGCGGATCGCAACTCACCCTTGTTTGAGCACATGGTGAGAACGCTTGGCTGCTCGAATGATGATTTTATCCGGACGACGGAGCAGCGCCACTTCGAGTCGGTTCAGGAAATCTGGCGCCGCATGGATGCGAATGGTGATATCTATTTGTCAACATATTCGGGCTGGTACTCGGTACGGGACGAGGCGTATTACGATGCGAGCGAACTGAGCGAAGATGCTGATGGAACTCGGCTTTCCCCACAGGGAACGCCGGTTGAGTGGGTCGAGGAGGAGAGCTATTTCTTCCGCCTCTCAGCCTATCAGGAGAAGCTGCTCGCCCTGTATGAGGAACAGCCGAATTTCATTGGACCCGATACGCGCCGCAACGAGGTCGTGAGCTTCGTCAGGGGCGGGCTGCGCGACCTCTCCATTTCGAGGACCACCTTCGACTGGGGCATTCCCGTCCCTGGAGATCCGAAGCATGTCATGTATGTGTGGGTCGACGCATTGACCAATTACATCACCGGCGTCGGCTTTCCCCATGAAGGATCAGCCCAGTTTCAAGCGTTCTGGCCTGCGGATGTTCATGTCATCGGCAAGGATATCGTCCGATTCCATGCCGTCTATTGGCCTGCTTTTCTCATGTCGGCCGGCGTGCCTCTGCCGAAGCGAATTTTCGGCCATGGCTTCCTCTTCAACAAGGGTGAGAAGATGTCCAAGTCGGTCGGCAATGTTGTCGATCCACTGGCCATGATTGATCAGTATGGTCTTGATCCGGTTCGGTATTTCTATATGCGAGAGGTCCCCTTCGGGCAGGACGGTCATTACAGCCATGACGCGATCGTCAACCGCATCAATGCCGACCTCGCCAATGATCTGGGCAATCTCGCGCAACGGTCTCTTTCGATGATCGCGAAGAATTGCGGGGGCAGGGTGCCGACGCATGACATTTTTGCTGCGGATGACGAAGAGATTCTCCTCGCAAGTGCCGGTCTGATCAAAGAAATCCGACCCTTCATCGAAGAGCAGGCTGTCCACAAGGCCCTCGACGCGGTCTGGCGGGTGGTGGCGGACGCAAACCGATACTTCGCCAAGCAAGAGCCTTGGGCATTACGGAAGAGCGATCCCGAGCGTATGAACACTGTGCTCTATGTGACGGCAGAGGTATTGCGCAGGTTCGGCATCCTCATCCAACCCTTTATCCCGGGCTCGGGTGCAAAGCTGCTGGACCTCGTTGGTGTAGAAGAGGGACGGCGTCAGTTCGACGATCTTTCCAACTCACTAACGCCCGGTTCGGCTATGCCGGAGCCGCGAGCAATTTTCCCACGTTACGTCGATGAGGATGACAAGATCCTGCCATGACCTCACCCTTAAGCGGCGTTGTGGACAGCCACTGCCATCTGGATTTTGCTGATTTTGATGATCGGGATGCCGTTATTGAACGCGCGCGTGCTGCCGGCGTCAAGCTGATGGTGACAATCTCCACGCGCGTCCGACAGTTCGATAAAATACGAGCATTAATAGAGACTTATGAAGATGTGTTCGCCACAATTGGCACCCACCCTCATAATGCCGGCGAAGAGATGGACGTGACGGCAGCGGAACTGATCGAAATCGCAAGGGATCCAAAGGTTGTTGGGATCGGCGAGGCTGGTCTCGATTATCACTATGACTTGGCACCGCGAGAGGCCCAGATGGCAGGCTTTCGCACCCATATCGCGGCAGCGCGAGAGACCGGCTTGCCCCTCGTCATCCATAGCCGTGAGGCGGAAGACGATACGGCCGTCGTCTTAGAGGAGGAGATGGGGAAGGGGGCCTTTACGCCCCTCCTCCATTGCTTCAGCTCGGATATGCGACTTGCCCGTCGGGGCTTGAAGATCGGTGCCTATATCTCGTTTTCCGGCATCATGACCTTCAAGACGGCGCAAGCTTTACGGGACGTGGCTGCTGAAGTGCCGTTGGAGCGCCTCTTAGTCGAGACGGATGCGCCTTATCTCGCGCCCGTTCCTAAGCGAGGCAAACGCAACGAGCCAGCCTATGTGGTCCATACGCTCAAAGCGCTGGCTGAGGTAAAAGGACTGGATGCACAGGAGATGGCCAACATCACCACAGACAATTTCCATCGTCTGTTTACGAAGGTGCCGCGTTTATGAGCCTGCGCGTTACTATTCTCGGCTGCGGGTCCTCCGCCGGGGTGCCGCGCATCGGCAACCACTGGGGTGTTTGCGATCCTGAAAATCCCAAGAACCGCAGGCGGCGATGCTCGATTCTCATCGAGAAGACCGGAGACTCAGGAGTAACGCGGATCCTGGTCGACACAACGCCGGATGTCCGCGAACAGCTGCTAATGGCGGATGTCGGCATTCTCGATGGGGTGATCTTTACCCATGATCATGCCGATCATTGCCACGGCATCGACGAGTTGCGAGCCGTAGCGATCAATGGAAGGCGTCGTGTGCGGGTGTGGGCCGACGAGCGAACGATGGGTGAGCTGCACGCCCGCTTCGGCTATTGCTTCGAAACACCGCCAGGCTCGAGCTATCCGCCTATCCTGACAGCACATCCCATTGTGGCAGGTGAACCCGTAGAGATCGATGGGCCCGGAGGCACCATCCAGATTCTCCCGTTCGACCTGGAGCATGGCGATATCATGGCGCTGGGGCTAAGGATCGGAAATCTTGCTTACACGCCCGACGTCAATGGCATTCCGGATGCAGCCCTCGCAACGTTGGAGAATCTCGATATCTGGGTCATCGATGCCTTACGGCCGATGCCTCATCCCACCCATTTCGATCTTGAGACTGCCTTGCTCTGGATCGAGCGCATGCACCCCCGAAGAGCTGTGCTGACGAATATGCATATCGACCTGGACTATGCGCAGCTGAGAAGGTCGCTTCCAGCTCATATCGAGCCAGCCTTTGACGGGATGCAGCTCGACCTCACCTCTCCACAGCCAATTTAGTTTCCATAATATAGATTATGCGACACTCTGAGATGACAGACCCTTTGGGAGATCCCCGATCCATTGAGACCTTGCTGGCGGTGATGAATGCACTGCGTACGCCCGAGACCGGTTGTCCGTGGGACCTCGAACAAGATTTTTCGAGTATCGCTCCTTACACAATCGAAGAAGCCTATGAGGTGGCTGATGCGATCGAGCGGCTGAACATGGAGGATTTGTGCGACGAGCTCGGCGACCTCCAGCTGCAGGTCGTCTATCACGCCCGGTTGGCAGATGAAGCCGGCAGTTTCTCTTTCGGTGATGTGATCGAAGCGATCGTCACCAAGATGATCCGGCGGCACCCGCATGTTTTTGGCGATGCGGAAGGCGTCAAATCCGTAGCCGTGAAGGGAATGTGGGAAGGCATCAAGGCATCCGAACGGTCGGCAAGGACGGAAGGCGGCGGAGACACCTCTAGCAGCCTTTTGGCCGACATCCCTGTGGCCCTCCCCGGTTTGACACGCGCCGTGAAGCTGCAGTCGCGCGCGGCACGGGTCGGGTTCGATTGGCCCAATCTCGAGCCGGTGTTTGCGAAAGTCGAAGAAGAGATCGTGGAACTCAAGGACGCTGTAGCCGAGGGGACCGATAAAGCCCACATTGCCGAGGAGCTAGGTGATCTTTTGTTCGTGATCGCCAATATCGCTCGACACCTCGAGATCAATCCTGAGGGCGCTCTGCGGTCGGCAAACGCTAAGTTCATTAGGCGCTTCAATCACATAGAGCAGAGTGTGAAGGCCAGTGGACAAGAGCTCGAAACTGTGGGGCTCGATGGCCTGGATCGATTGTGGGACGAGGCAAAGAGCAAGGGTTTGTAGTCAGCTCATGGGCATTTCGACAGGCGCCGACAAAGCATCCGCGTAACGGCTGCGCAAAACCTCTGACTTTTCTGCGGGCACGCGCACGATCAAGGCAATGCTGCCATCCTCAGCTTCTCGGCGCTCCAGCACCTCTCCCGTCTCGTAAAGCCAGGACAACGCAGCACCATCCTCTCCCTTCAGTGACAAGGAATAGGTTTTGGCCGCTTCCGCCAGCCGGTGCTCCACAGCGGCAAGGAGACTGGGCACCCCCTCCCCGGTTACGGCAGAAACAAGAATGACATCGTCACGGCGCTCCGCCTGATTTTGCACGGCAGCCCGGTCTTCTGGGGTCAGCAGGTCGATCTTGTTCCAAATTTCAGTGATATGAGACCGGCGTTCTTCACCAAGCCCTAGGGTGGTCAGAACCTGCAGGACATCCGCCGCCTGCGCATCGCTTTCCGGATGGCTGATGTCACGGACGTGAAGGATGAATGTTGCTTCCAGGACTTCTTCAAGAGTCGCTCGAAATGCCGCTACCAGATCTGTCGGCAACTCAGAAATAAAACCAACCGTGTCAGACAGGATCACCATACGGCCATGCGGCAGCTTCAGCTGTCGCATCGTCGGATCCAACGTGGCGAAGAGCATATTTTCAGCCAGAACTCCAGCCTTGGTCAACTGATTGAACAGGGTGGATTTGCCCGCATTAGTATAGCCGACCAGGGCGACAATCGGATAAGGGACCCGGCGTCTGTTCTCACGATGCAACTCACGGCGACGCTTCACCTTTTCCAGTTCAACCTTAATCTTGACGATGCGGTCCTGGATCACCCGACGATCGGCTTCGATTTGAGTTTCACCCGGACCACCGAGAAAGCCGAAGCCACCACGTTGCCGTTCCAGATGGGTCCATGACCGGACTAGGCGGCTCTTTTGATAGGTGAGATGGGCAAGCTCCACCTGCATCCGCCCTTCCCGGGTCCTCGCCCGGCGGCCGAAAATCTCGAGGATAAGGCCTGTGCGATCGAGCACCTTGGCGTTCCAGGCGCGTTCGAGATTTCGTTGTTGCACAGGCGTGAGGGAGGCGTTCACCACAACCAGCTCGACTTCAAGCTCTTTCAGCTCAGCGGCGATCTCCTCGACTTTACCACCGCCAATCAAAGTGGCCGGCGTCGCCTTTGTCAGGATCACGGAGATCATGCCCTGGACTTCGAGGTCGATGGCCAGCGCCAACCCATGCGCTTCTTCCAGGCGCTCGTCCTCCTCCCGCAGAATCAGTGACTCGCTACCGAGGACGGCACCTGGACGGCGGCGAAATCCCACATGCACCAGATAGGCACGGGTCGCCGAACTTTCTTCGACCTGAAAGGAGATGGGCGCAATCCGCCTATCTCCAGTTTCTCGCATTTCGCCCTTAATCGTCACTACCGCCGTTTTCCTCGTAAAGTTTGATCGGAGCACTGGGCATGATGGTTGAAATTGCATGCTTGTAAACGAGCTGGGAAAGCCCGTCCCGCCGCAGCAAGACGCAGAAATTATCGAACCAAACGATCACCCCTTGAAGCTTCACCCCGTTGACCAGGAAAATGGTCAAAGGGACATGTTCTTTCCGAACTTTGTTCAGGAAGATATCTTGCAGGTTTTGCTGTTTTTCTGAGGCCATTGTCGTTCCCGCATAATGTTGAAGACGGATGCCGCACACACACACGCGGCTCGTCCTAGTCTCGAGCCTTAGGCCAAAAGCCTGTCGGCATTGGGGCAAAGCCCCATCAAGACGCTAACATACATAGGACGGGTCGACGACGAGCAACAGTGTCTGTGAAGCCACAGGAGTGCTGCATCAGAAATATTCGAGGCTCACGCGGAAAAGATGTTCAACGTCCCTCACCATGCCGGCCAGAGCGAATATAACAATGCGGTCGCGAGGCTTGATTTCGGTCGCGCCGTTTGGAATCGAAACCTTCCCGTTCCGCACGATTGCGCCGATCCGAACACCGTCGGGCAGATCCGCCTCGCGTAGGGGCTTGCCCACCACTGGAGAGGTCTCGAGGGCCTCCACCTCAAGCACCTCGCCCTCCCCGTTTTGGACCGGATGGACGCCACGGATGCGCCCCCTACGAACGTGGCGCAGTATGCTTGAGACGGTCACTGCCCGCGGACTGATATAGGCATCGATGCCGAATGTGTTGAGTACGGGATTGAAATCTGGGCTGGAGACCAGACAGAAGCTTTGCTGGGCGCCTTCATGCTTTGCCAATACCGCCGACAAGATATTGACCTTGTCGTCATTGGTGAGCGCGACAAAAGCGTCAGCCTCTTGGGCTCCAGCTTCACGCAGCAATTCCTGCTCCATAGAACTTCCATGCAGGACCAGTGTTCGCTGCAGGTCTTCTGCGATCAAGCTTGCTCGCTCTCTGTTGATCTCGATGATTTTCACATGAACGCCCCGCCCCTGGCGCTCTTCGAGCTTGGTCGCAACATAGAGGCCAATATTTCCTCCGCCGGCGATGACAACGCGGCGGGCTGGCTTTTCCTCATGCCCGAACAGGCCCAGAACACGTTCAGCTTGGCTGCGGTCGGCAATTACATAAATGTCATCTCCGATAAGCATCTGGTCGGTGCCGTGGGGAACAAAAAGCTTACCGTTCCGAACAATGCTGACCACTGTGGCTTGGAGGTCTGGAAAAAGCTCGGTTAGCTGACGCAAAGGTGTGTCAACCACGGGACAATTGTCACGCAGCCGGATCGCCATCGCGATGACCTGTTCTTCGACGAAGTGAACGGCTTCGAAGGCGCCTGGCAAGTTAAGCCGGCGTAGAACCATCTCGCCCACGGCTGTTTCCGGAGAGATGATCACGTCGATCGGAAGGTTCGAACGGGAGTAGAGCGTCCGCCATTTCGGATCAAGGTACGTTTGTGCTCTCACTCGAGCGATCTTGGTTGGAATATCAAACAGTGAATGCGCGATCTGGCACGCCATCATGTTGACTTCATCGACCATGGTCACGGCAATGATCATGTCCGCATCACGCGCTCCCGCCTGCTCAAGAATGTCAGGATGGGAGCCGTGGCCAACGAAGCCACGCACGTCTAGCGCGTCCGTTACCGCCTGGATCAGTTTAGGGGAGACATCGATAATGGTGACATCGTTGTCCTCCCGGGCCAGCCGCTCGGCGATGCCACGACCCACCTGCCCTGCCCCGCAGATAATGATCTTCATAGATTTCTGCTGGCCTTGTGCGATGACGCCCGGGCAACTGTCCCGTTCAAATTACATACGGTCCAAAGCTAATGGAGCTCCATCGCCTTTTCCCCTACCCCCAAAAGCTTGAGCTTCCGATGAAGAGCTGAGCGCTCCATTCCGACAAAGGCTGCCGTCTTTGAGATGTTGCCGCCAAAGCGAGCGATTTGCGCAGCTAGATACTCGCGTTCAAATATTTCGCGCGCTTCACGAAGCGGCAAGGACATCAGTTGTTCGGCACCATTGCCATTGGCCAACGGCGGCATGAACCCGCCAAGCTCGCTCGGCAGCATCGAGGCAGTGATCTCGGTTCCTGGCTCGCCGCCCGCCAATATCATGAGCCGTTCGACATTGTTCCTTAGCTGCCGGACGTTTCCCGGCCAGTCAAGCGTCTGCAAAATAGCCAGCGCGTCATCAGAAACATCGCGCATCGGTTGCCCTGATATCGATGAATACTGGCGAATGAAGTGTGAAATCAGAGCTGGAATATCATCGCGCCTTTCCCCGAGCGCAGGCAGGCGTATCGGCACCACATTTAGACGATGATAGAGATCCTCGCGGAGCAATCCCTGCTCAATCATGCGGGGCAGATCCCTGCAGGTGGAGGAAACGATACGGACATCGACTTTAACGCGGTTCGAGCCGCCGACGCGCAGAAACGTCTGGTCGACCAGAACCCGCAGTATCTTGCCCTGAGTCTCTATGGGCATATCGGCGACCTCGTCGATGAAGAGCGTGCCGCCATGAGCCTCTTCGAATGCCCCTATACGGGCGAGGGAGCCATCTGTGTTCTCCACCCCGAAAAGCTCTTCCTCCATTCGCTCCGGCGCCATTGTTGCTGCGGACAAGATGACAAAAGGCCCGTCTGTGCGGTGGGACCAAGTGTGCAGTACACGCGCCGTAAGTTCCTTGCCTGAGCCAAGGGGGCCCGCGATAAGGACTCTACTATTGGTCGGCGCCACTTTCTTCACCAACTGGCGCAACTGGCGCATCACAGCGGATTCGCCGATCAATTCCGCCAGGGCCCCTGCCCGCTCCTTCAGCTCCTCATTCTCGCGGCGCAAGCGCGAGGCCTCAAGCGCCCTTCCCACGACCAGAATCAGGCGGTCCGCCTTGAACGGCTTTTCGATGTATTCATAAGCACCGCGCTTAATGGCGGAAACGGCTGTCTCAATATTGCCGTGACCGGAAATGATGACAACGGGCACTTCTGGATGATTTTTCTTGATCACGATCAGAAGATCGAGACCGTCCAGCTTTGATCCTTGTAACCAGATATCCAGTACGATCAGAGACGGGCGACGGCTCTGAATGGCAGCCAGAGCGCTATCACTGTCATGCGCCAAACGCGCTTCATACCCTTCATCTTCAAGAATGCCGGCAATGAGATTGCGGATGTCGGCCTCGTCGTCGACGATGAGAATATCCGAAGCCATCTACGGTTCCCTCTTGTTTTCAATTTCATTGTTGACCACCCCTACGCCCTCTCTCCGCTCATGCGCCTCGACCTCCGAGGCTCGCAGATCTGCCGTCGGCGCTTGCGGCGCGACAGGCGTCTGCTCATATTTATTCGCTGCCGGTGGGCCATCACCGGTTTGTTCGCCTGCCTGAGCCGAGGGCGTTCCCAGGGCAGGCAGAATCAAACGCACCAAGGCGCCACCATCGAATTCTGCTGATGCGTCCGAAAGAGACACCTGTCCGGCATGCTCTTCCATAATGCGCTTAACAATGGCCAAGCCAAGGCCGGTGCCTTTTGCCCTGGTCGTCATATATGGCTCCAGAAGCCGCTGACGATTGTCCTTGGGCAATCCGATGCCATTGTCCGCCACGTTGATAATCACATTCTCGCCACAGCTCTCGACTGAGACTTCGATCCGGCCCTTGTGGCGAGGATCCTGCTGAATACGCGCCTCAACCGCTTCTCTGGCATTCTTCACCAGATTGGTCACAGCCTGCGTTATTAGCCGACGGTCGAAGGCCACCGGGATCGCCTGATTGGGTGTCTGCACATTAATATCAAGGTCGCCGCTGGACACTCTTTGCAGCACCATCGCCTCCTTGACGACGGTCACGAGGTCTCCCGTTTCCAGCTCTGCTTTCGGCATCCGAGCGAAGGAGGAGAACTCATCGATCATACGACCGATGTCGCCCACCTGTCGAATGATCGTCTCGGTGCACTGCTCAAAGACTTGCGGGTCGGTGCGGATTTCCTTGCTGTATTTGCGGCGCAGACGCTCAGCAGAGAGCTGGATCGGCGTCAGTGGATTCTTGATTTCGTGCGCGATTCTCCTGGCGATATCAGACCACGCAGTATTGCGCTGGGCGGAGACCAGTTCAGTGACGTCGTCGATCGTCACCACGTAGCCCTGCTCGTCCTCGCGCGCGCGTTCCGTCGTGATCCGGACGAAAAGATTCCGCTCCTCCCCATCGACACGCGTATTGATATGACCCTCGGCAGAACCGGAGCGCTTCTTGAGCGCCTTTTGGAAGAGGTCGTCGAGTTCGGGCATGAGATCCGTGATCATCGTGCCGCTTAAATCCGCATCCTGCTTGTGGAGAAGCGCCAGGGCTGAACTGTTAACAAGGGTCACCTTGCCGGTGCTGTCGAGACCAATCACCCCTGCACTGACACCAGCCAGAACCGCCTCGGTGAATCTCCGGCGGAGATCGACCTGAACATTTGCATTGATCAATTCGCTGCGCTGCGATTCAAGCTGCCGGGTCATCCGATTAAAGGTTCGACCCAAAGTCGCCAAGTCGCCTTCCGCTCGGCGAACTGGCACTTTTACGTTGAGATCGCCGAGGGAGACACGGCGGGCAGCGTCGACGAGACGGACGATGGGTTGCACCAAGCGGTCCGACAGCCACAGACCTGACCAAATCGCCGCGAGCAAGAAGATAAAGGACACGCCAATATACATGAGCGCGAACGTCACCTGAACGCCTGATCGCTGGCTCTGCATGGCCTCGTAGGCAATCACCCCTTCGCGCGTGCGCTGAAGATGCTCCATCACCTTCGGATTCACGAGACGCAACACGTAGAGGTAGGAATTCTCGAAGCCATCCAGCTTCAGGAGCGCCCGGATGACATTGCTGGTGCCAGGCCCGTCCACCACCAGATCACCTTTAGAGGCCGTCGCAAGTTCGGCATCAGAGGGGGGCTGAAACTGAATCTGATCATTGATCGTAACACTCGACTCAATGCGGCGCTTGCTGCTGTCGATGACGTAGGCCGCCGCGAGACCACGGATCGCCACGTGGGTTGCAAGTCGGCGTGTAAACTGCTGCCGATCGGTATCAAACTCTGACTTTCGGCGCCCCATGTCGGATGCAATTGCTGCAACGTCCCCGCGGATTACTTCGCCATGCTCAGCAATGTATGTCTCAGCGACGCTAACCGCAGTATCGACGATGCCTCGGGTCCGCTCGGAAAACCATGTGTCGAGGCCCCGGTTGAGGGTCACAGTCGCGAAAAGGGCGACGATGATCGCTGGCAAAGCGGCGATGATTGAGAACAGCGAAACGATTCGGATATGGAGGCTTGCACCCGCAATTCCCAATCGACGCGCTTGCCACAGCACATAGGCCTGCCATGCAATCATCGCCGCCATCGACAACACCAACACCAAGTTGATGGCGAGAAGGGAAATGATCAGCTCGCGAGTGGGCTCAAGAGGCGTCAGGCCGGTCAATACAGAATATGTCGCAAGCCCGGTGATGATCGACGTGACCACAAGGAAAACGCCGAGCAAAGTGGGGAGACGACGTTCCGAAGGGGGGCGATCAACCTTTACCCTACGGCGCGGCTCGCTTGCCGATGTGGGGAGTCTCGTTGAATCTAAACTAACGACCATGAACCTCGCTCAGATGCGAAGGCATCAATCAGCGCGCGACGAGCGCCGCTTAAAAGTCGGGGACTAATACGTCTCCCCCCGCGATATGCGAGGGGCCAAATCCCTACCGACTCTGCCTCTGTATGCCCGCACTCTTGAACCGGCCCCATCCCTATGACAAGGCTGATAATCCATTCTGTTGCGAAAATCCAACAGTATTGTGGCGAAATCAGCACATCACCGAATACGAAACAGATTTCTATCTGACCGAAGGGGCGCGAATGACCGTAATCCCATAATCCCTGATCTTCTTTCGCAGCGTGTTGCGATTTATGCCCAAAAGTTCGGCCGCTCGAATCTGGTTGCCGTTCGTTGCTGCCAGCGAGGCACTGATAAGGGGCGTCTCAACCTCTGCCAGAAAGCGATTGTATAGGCCCGGCGGAGGGAGCGCATTGCCGAAGCCCGCAAAATATCCCGACAAATGGTTCTCGACATATTCAGGCAGGCTCGCGGCATCGCGCATATGGGAGGCAGTTTGAGGCTCCGCGCCATCGAGCAGCTCCTGATTGACTATTCGTGCCGTGATCTCCTCATCGACATAGATCGCGGAAATGCGACGCATCAAATTCTCGAGTTCCCGGATATTCCCCGGCCAGCGATGGGCTTTCAGCCGTTCCACGGCCTCAGGCTCAATCTGCTTGGCCGGAAGTCCCTGCTGCTCGGCGGTCGTCAGGAAGTGTTGGACAAGATCCGGTATATCCTCAAGCCTCTCGCGCAGCGGCGGCAAGCGCACTGGCACGACGTTCAAGCGGAAATAGAGATCTTCCCGAAAGAGTCCCTGAGCGATCTGATTACGAAGGTCACGATGCGTGGCCGCGATGATTCGCACATTGACCTTGATCGCAGTCGTTCCGCCGACGGTGGTGAACTCGCCTTGTTGCAGGACACGGAGAAGCCGAGTCTGAGCTTCCATCGGCATGTCGCCGATCTCATCGAGAAATAATGTGCCGCCCTGCGCCTGCTCAAAGCGACCGGCATAGCGGGTCATCGCACCGGTGAACGCACCCTTTTCATGACCAAATAAATCACTCTCGATCAGCTCGCGGGGGATCGCGGCCATATTCACCGCGACGAAGGGACCCTTGCGCCGACGGCCGTAATCATGGAGCGCGCGCGCCACAAGCTCCTTGCCCGTACCTGATTCACCCATGATCATGACCGTAAGGTCCGTCTGGGTCAGTCGCGCGATGATCCGATAGATCTCCTGCATGGCTTGCGAGCGGCCTATGATCGGCAACTTTTCCGCCGCCGCACCAGGATCGATCATCACAGTCTTGCGCTTGGACTGGTCTAAGGCCCTCCCAACCACGCTCAAGAGCTCGTTGAGGTCAAATGGTTTAGGCAGGTACTCGTAGGCACCCCGCTCGGCGGCAGTGATGGCGGTCATGATGGTGTTCTTGGCGCTCATCATGACGACCGGCATTTCCGGTCGGAGCTTTTTGATCCGTGGCAGGAGGTCGAAGGCATTTCCGTCGGGAAGCATGACATCAGACACCACCATGTCGCCCTGCCCCTCGGCGACCCACCGCCAGAGGGTCGCCACGTTGCCCGTCGAGCGCACAATGTAGCCAGCACGTCCAAGAGCTTGGTTCAGCACTGTCCGGATTGCCGTGTCGTCGTCGGCAAGCAGCACGGTCTTGACGGCCATCCCCTCAAATCTCCTCAATGATCGGTTGGGCGTGCATCGGCATCAAGATGCGGAAGGTCGTGCGGCCCTCCTGGGAGTTGCATTCCACGATCCCGCCGTGATCACGAATGATCTTGGCCACCAAAGCGAGACCTAGGCCCTTGCCCGAAGGCTTGGTGGTGACGAAGGGGTCGAACAGATGCGGGATCAGCTCATCAGGAATGCCGGGGCCGGTGTCATGAACGCAATATTCGAGCGGCAGGGTGACCCGCTCGGTTGAACCGGGCATCTTGAGCCGCATGCCTGGACGGAACGCTGTCGACAGAATGATCTCGCCTCTGCCGCCGTCATCCTGGATCGCTTCGGCTGCGTTCTTGAGCAGGTTCACGAACACCTGAATCAGCTGGTCCCGATTGGCCATCACGGGAGGGAGCGAGGGGTCGTATTCCTCGCTGATCTTCACACCGCGGCCAAAGCCGCTCGCGGCAATCGCCTTCACATGATCCAGCACCGAGTGGATGTTCACCGGAGACAGATCGACGGGACGTTCATCCGAAAAAACCTCCATCTGGTCCACCAGGGTGCAGATCCGATCCGTTTCCTCACAGATGAGCCGGGTGAGCGCTCTATCCTCGCCGGACAAAGCAGGCTCCAGGAGCTGAGCTGCGCCGCGGATGCCCGACAAGGGGTTTTTAATCTCATGGGCAAGCATTGAGGCCATGCCTGTGACCGAACGCGCGGCGTTGCGATGGGTCAGCTGCCGGTCGATCTTGTGAGCCATGGAGCGCGGTTGCAGCACGATCAACACAGAAGGGGGATCTTCCGTCAGCATGGCTACTTGGAGGTCGACGACGCGCTCACCGCCAGTTCGGGGCGTGCCTACATCGACGGCATATTCATGGATCGTCGACCCCGTTTGCCTAACCTGATCTACCAACGAAAGCAGCGGACTGGCGAACGGGACGACTTCGCTCAATCTGAAGCGCTTCAACAGGGTGGCGCTGGTTTGAAAGAAGCCTTCGGCTGCAACATTGGCGAAGATGATGGTGCCCATATCGTCGATCGCCAGTAAAGGATCGGGAAGAGCGCTGACTAGTGCTTCGACATCAAACAGGTCGCGGGGGGCGCGAAATTTCGCTAGGCGGACCATTACGCAGCCATCTTTTCATTGATATTTGAATACAGAACACGAAGGTGATTGAGGACAGCAGATGCATCCTCCGACTGGCAAAGGATACGTCGCCAGGAGGCCGCTTGCTGGGACGATAATCGACCATCCTCGCGCAAGACATCCACCGTCCAGCCCAGATGCTTTCGCGCAGAGCGAAGACCAAGCCTGTCGCCATAATGATCAATCATCATGGCGTACTGCTCAGCTACCAGTTCGCCCTGCATGGCGATTGAAGGCAAAGCAATACCGCTTCCCGGATCAAGATCTTCCGCGAGCACTCCCGGGGCCCAGGGTCGGCCATAGGCACCGCGGCCGATCATGACCCCGTCGGCTCTTGATCTTTCCAGCATTTCGCGAACATCGCCAATGGTTCTCCCGTCACCATTGACGATCACGGGAATTGTAACTGCTGCCTTTACGGCCCTAACGGCAGCCCAGTCGGCTGAACCCTCGTAAAATTGACACCGCGTCCTACCGTGTACGACCAGTAGCGCTACACCTTCGGCCTCCGCGCGACGCGCTAGCTCGGGTGCATTTATGGAGGTTTCATCCCAGCCAAGTCGCATCTTCAAGGTGACCGGTACATCAACCGCCGCCACCGTGGCGCGGATCAAGGACGTTGCATGATCGAGATCTCGCATAAGCGCAGAACCGGACAAACCGTTCGTCACCTTGCGGGCCGGGCAGCCCATATTGATATCGATGATATCCGCGCCCAGGTCCCGCGCGATTCGGGCCCCCTCCCCCATCCATCGCGTTTCACGACCGGCGAGTTGCACCACCAGTGGTGAAATCATGCCTGACCCGGACGCGCGGCGGAGCGTTTCCGCATTACTGGTGGCCAAGGCCTCGGATGCGACCATCTCTGAAACGACCAAGCCAGCGCCGCAGCGTGCCGCTATGAAACGAAACGGCAGGTCGGTGACGCCAGACATCGGTGCCAGGAAGACGCGATTCTGCGACATCACCGGCCCAATTTTAATGCTCATAAATTGTGCATTCCAGATTGTCGATTAACTGTTGAGCAATTTGCCTTAGCGGTGCGCAAAGAGCAAGGGTCAGCCTTGCGGCGACGGCCCGCGCCCGCTAAGCCGCTACCAAACGAACAAGGCATCCGATCTCATGCTCAATCACGCCCTCATTGTCGCCGCAGGCGCGGGTCTTCGCGCCGGAGGTCCGTTGCCCAAACAGTTTCAGCAGATCGGCGACCTCGCGGTGCTGCACCGGACAGTTCGCGTCTTTCTCGATCATCCTCAAATCGACAAGGTACATATCGTAATCGGACCAGATCACGGCGCAGTCTGTTCAGAAATTCTTCGGTCCCTTGATGTCCAGCCCTTCATTATAGGATCAGTCACCCGTCAGAGATCTGTTCATAATGGTTTGCAGGCTATCCGGGAGTTGCAGCCTCGCAATGTCCTCATCCATGATGGGGCTCGTCCCTTTGTCAGCGCCGACCTGATTTCCAAAGTCATTGACGCTCTCGAGCACAACGACGCCGCCATCCCGGCCATGCGAATCGCAGAGACTGTGAAATTGGTGCATGATGGGCGTGTTGCCGACACCATTGACCGAACGGCCCTATGGACCGCCCAGACGCCTCAGGGATTTCGTTTCGAGGCGATCCTGGATGTTCATCAGAAAACCACCACATCGGGCAGAAATGATTTTACGGACGATGCATCAATGGCGGAGTGGGCGGGACTTAGTGTGATGGTCGTCGATGGTGAACGGACCAATGTGAAGCTGACGACGGCGGAAGATTTGGCAGACGCCGATCGCCGCCTGCGGATGGAGAGTTGGCTCGCACAGGGAGACATACGGGTCGGGCAAGGCTTTGACGTGCACCAGTTCGGCGCAGGCAATCACGTTACGCTGTGCGGCGTTCGGATTCCGCACGATAGCGGTCTCGTGGGCCATTCCGATGCCGACGTCGCACTGCATGCCCTAACGGATGCCATTTTCGGAGCATTGGGCGAAGGCGACATCGGGGTGCATTTCCCTCCGAGCGATCCACAATGGAAAGGTGCGTCTTCCGCCCTATTCCTGCAGGCGGCGGCCGGCAAGGTCGCAGAGCGTGGCGGTGTCATTGCTCATTGCGATATCACGATGGTCGCCGAAGCCCCGCGCATCAAACCCTATGTCCATGCGATGAAGGAGAGGCTGGGAGAACTGCTCGGCCTGACCCACGATCGACTTGCAATTAAAGCGACCACCAATGAGGAAATGGGATTTATCGGCCGTCGAGAGGGTATGGTTGCTTACGCAACGGCTACGCTTCGGCTGCCCTTCCGCTGAGACGTGACATGTTCGAAGACTCAATCCTCAGGCAAGCACGGGTGCTGCTAGAAGCCTGCGAAGGTGCACGGTGCAAGATCGCGACGGCAGAATCTTGCACCGGTGGTTTGATCGCGGCATGCCTGACTGAAATTCCTGGTTCATCCCGCACCTTTGAACGTGGGTTCGTCACATATTCCAACGACGCGAAATCTTCTCTGTTGGGAGTGCCGTTCGACCTCATCGTCCTTCACGGGGCGGTTAGCGAGCCGGTTGCACGGAGCATGGCGGAGGGAGCCTTAAGTCACTCGCTGGCGGATATTGCAGTCAGTGTAACCGGCGTTGCAGGACCCGAAGGGGGGAGTGAGGACAAGCCTGTGGGGCTCGTCCATCTGGCCTGTGCCCGACGCGATAATCCGACTTTGCATCGCCGCATGCTCTTTGGCCCCCAAGGGCGGCAACGGATCCGTATGCTCAGTGTGCAGGCAGCGTTGACGCTTATCGAAGAGCAGCTGCAAAGCGGTATCCTAAGAGCGTGAACAAAGACGCCGGCCTCTCTTGTGAATGACGACTTCTTGAGGGCTCCGTGCGCGCCTGAATTTGGCCTTGCTCTGTGTGCTTAACAGTTAGATAGGAGATCGCTGGAACAGTTCCGGTGATTGTATCGTGTTTGTTGCTTGAGGACGTGGCATCAATGTCTGCACCTGACCGTGCCGGAGTCGGTTGGCTGCATCAGCTCATCCGCACCGCCTGCTTTTTTCTCGCGATTTCCCTCTCTTTTCCCAGCCTCGCTCAGGATGGTCGAGCACCGTTGACTTCGGCGGGAACCCTGGCGATCACCGGGTTCTCGGGGACATCGGCGGAACGAGGTGGCTTCTTAAGCGACGCACCCGGTCTCGACGAGACAATGATCGATCTCAATGGTGGATCGCTTAAGGTTTTCGATATTTCTGCAGCGCAGGGGAAACCCGATGCGCAAATGTTCGATCGTCCTCCACTGCTGTCGATTTCGGCCAGAGACATCGGGCAGGTCTTCGGATTGGCACTTGATGATGCTGAGGCCCCTAACATCTATGCAACTGCGACGTCGGCGTTTGGGCTCCAAATTGTGCATCCGGACAAGGGCGGCAAAATTGCACGCATCAAGACGGGCGAGCCGGGTGCCATCTGGATGCCCGGGCAGTTCGGCCAAGGGGGCGGGCCCGGAAGCGTTTGGCGCATCGATGGCCGAACGGGACAGGTGACACTGTTCACAACGATCGGCCAGAGCGACCGAGGCAATAGCGGGCCAGGGCTCGGGAACATTTCTTTCGACAAGACGCACCAGCAGTTCTTTGTCTCAGACCTCGATACGGGTCTGATTCACCGCCTGGACATCTCTGGAAAAGATCTCGGCAGCTTCGATCACGGGACGAAGGGGAGAGAGGCAGCAAGGCTGGCTCCCGTCGTCGATGATAGCGTTGCGGCAGATATTGCCGCTGCGACCTTCGATGCAGAGGATCCCGACAGTTGGGGATTCACAGCACCGGGACGTCGAGTTTGGGGGCTGACCTACCACCAGAAACGGCTCTATTATGCCGTCTGGGAGGGGCCTCAGGTCTGGTCCGTCGGTATTGACGAGAATGGCGACTTCACCCAGGACATCAGGCACGAGTTCGACGTTAAATCCACTCCCAAGACCTACCCTATTTCCGACCTCGCCTTTGACGGGGAAGGCCGGCTGTACGTGGCGCAGAGAGGAGAGATTCGCTCTCGATATGATTATGGAACGTTCGCCTTACCGCGAAAGTCCCAAGTTCTTCGCTTCAGCCGCGATGGCGCCGAGGGTCCTTGGAGGACAGAGCCAGAAGCATTCGCCATCGGTTTTCCCGCAACTCATCAGAATGCCGCCGGCGGCATTAGCCTCGGCTATGGATATGACGATCAGGGAAAACTCAACACCAAGGAGTGCTGGGGGACAATTTGGGCCACGGGCGACAGTTTGCGGCAAAGTGGAAGTGAGCAAGAACGGCTAGCCAAGAATGGTCCGGCGGTCGTTCACGGTGCACAGGGCTTCTCCGCGTCACTAGAAGGCAATGAAAGCGTCCCTCCCTTCAAAAGCTATTTTCTTGATTTTGATGGTCGGTTCGATGATCCCAACAGGGCGGGCCACGTCGGTGACGTGGCGGCAGTCCAATTGTGCGGCAGCACCGAGGATGGTCTGGTCGTCTCTGACAACGGCGAATCTCCGGAAACGCCCGCGGCTCCCGTCAGTGGCCCGACGGATCCTGAGGCTTCGAGGAGGGCATCCGCCCCCCTGGTGGATCAATACGGCAATCCAGTCGGCAAACCAACGACTCAAGAGCCTGCGCAAAGCGCGGCACCGGCAGTCGCCAGCAAGGCTGAGCCCAGCCCCGGCCAGACGCCAAATGCGCCTCCGCAACGCGCTCTAACGTCGCCACCTCCGACACCGCGCTCTGTTGAGTTGGCGCCCCCTTTCGATCTCAGCCTCTCCGTGCGCGCCGGCCTTGAGCGCTGTGCAAGTGAGTTTGGCTGCCCATTCAGCATCATTATTGCCAATAATGGTCCCGGGCCCTATCGGGGGCCGCTCGCGATTGCCGAAGAGGTCGATACGGCAGTGGCCACGCTTGCCGACTGGTCACCCCGAAAGTGGTCCTGTAATCGCCGAGAAACGACATTCCTCTGCACACATCCGGAGATCACAATCGAACCCGGCGGCATGGTAACACTGCGGCTCGAATTCGTGCCCTGGCGGGTACCCGCCAGGCTTCTTCAGAATTGTGCTCGCTTGGCCTGGGAAGATGGAATGTTCCATGGCCGGACCACACTTGTGCAGCAGAATCTTACAATGCTCGGGTATGAGCCGGGGGCGGCAGATGGTCTAGATGGATCCCGCACCCAACAGGCGGTCGGAGCCTATCGCGCAGACAGAAAGATGTCCGGCACGGGTTCAATCGGACCCGATCTGTTGAAGGAGATGTATGGGCGCTGGGGCACCGGAGACCTCAATGGAGCCGGCGACCGGGACTGCGCCAGCGTGGATCTACGCCGGCAAAATCGTAACGTTTCAGTTGCCCCTCGGTGCGACGAAACATCCGTCCTCATCAAGGGTCGGTGTGTCAGCCAACAGGCCCTATGCGGCGGAGGACGGAACTTCCAGGCTGCAGGCAATCTCTGCTCCTGTCCGAGCCAAAGTCCGCTTTGGGATGTCCGGAACGGACAATGCATTTCGTATGAATCACCTAAACGCACATCGATCGCTATTGGAGAGCCGGCTGAGACAGACCCTGCCGATGCTACCGACCTGAGACGCGAAGACGATGCAGCCGATCAGGCCGGTAAGGATGCACCGCAGACAACCCCTCGAAACGTGGCTCGCCCCCGGGTTGCGCCGACCTCCAAAGATGAGGTCTTACCAGCGGAGAATCATCCGGCTGAGGTGACACTCCCAGATACCGCCGTAGCCCCGGGGGACGGCGAGCAGATCCCCTGCCCCGGGGACCAAGGCTGGAATGTAACGGCGAAGCAATGCACATGTCCCCAGGACAAGCCGATCTGGGATAAGACGCTTACGCGATGTGTGTCCGCCGGAGTTGAGCCACCCAAGCCGCAAATACAAGTCTGCAGCGGGAATCGGGTCTGGAGCGATGAGAAAACCACCTGCGTATGCCCGCCCGATAAACCTTCCTGGAACGCGGCCGACCAAAGCTGCTCTTAATTTGCTTTGCCGAAGCACGCGATCGGGCGTTGACGCGCTCCCGCTTCGTATCGAAGGCCGACCGTTCTGGATAGGCGAGAAGCTACCGGAAACAAGTCCTGACGCCGTCCTCATTATAATCTTAGATTGATATTCAACTTAAACTACACCAATGGTTGCATTCTTCGGGCGAGTCATTGATGCTGCGTGCATTGATGATTCATTGAACCGGAGATTGCAGATGCGCTATATCGGCGCGGGGCCGGGGGGGCCCAGCACACGTCGCACCTATTCGCGGGAAGATCCGCAGGTGCGGCGGCAGGAATTAATCGAAGCGACCTTCCGTTGTTTGGGGAAACATGGCCATGCTCGGACGAGCGTGAGAGTCATTGCGGCCGAGGCAGGCGTTTCGCCGGGGCTGATCCGCCATCATTTTGGTGAGAAGAAGCAGCTGATCTCCGCAACCTATCGGTATGCTTCGGACCTGCTATTCAATCACATCAAGAATGCGGTTGACGCAGTCGATGGTGACGATTGGGCAAAACTCACCACGTTCATCGAGGCCGGTTTCACCCCACCGATCCTCAGCAAGGACTATATCACGGTCCGGTTCGTCCTGTGGGGGGTGGCCATGACAGATGCCGTCATTCGCCAGGTCCACAGCGAGGTCAATCAGAGATACAGGCGGCTCATGTCACGTCTCCTTACGGATGTCGTGGGACCCCGTATGACGGACCAAGAGGTCAAGAACGTCACGGCCGCCCTCGCAGCATTGCAAAACGGACTCTGGCTGGACTGGTGCCTCAATCCGCGGCAGGCGACTCCCGCCGATCTCCGAGAGACCGCGTTGCAACTCGTGCGACAGCATGTGACGGTTGCTCATTAGGCGGGTTTGTTGCGTAGCGTGAAGCGTCGTGGTGTCCAGGGTTTTCCAGGGCATCAAGTACAGCGAAGGCGACCGGTCCAAGTCCCTCTCCCATTGAGGGTTCCCTCGGTCCCCACAGTCTTGGCCTTGGTCGAACCATAACAAGCGTAATGCGTAAGAGTGGAACTCGCTACCCGTGCCGCGTCCTCGAGGTCTGCGGGCCGCTTCCGCAAGGGCCTTGAGGCACGCCGCACGGCCACGTCATAGGCTTGCTCACTGGAGCGATAGTCGAAGGTCACAAAGAATTTTTCATCATTGAAGATGACCGGCTCGTTTCGATTTTTTGCAATGAGCACGGGTTGCGGCGCGACAACCGTCACCTCCGGTTTCTTCGAACAGGCAGGCGCGAGACAGATCGCTCCCACAACGAGGCCCACGACAACGCGGAAACTCATGATTATCCCCTTACCGCCCCGACTCTTCAGCCTGCTTCTGTTTCATAGGCCATTGCAGGTAAACGCAAGCTGAAGGGTGAACGGTCTCGAGGCTTAGGCATGAGAAGGAGGTGAGTCAGGAACTGGGCTGGAGAATCCTTCCCGCTGGCGAGCAAGGTCACGTGCAGCCCGATGATCGCGAGCGATATAAGTGTAGATCGCCGGAGTTACAAATAACGTGAAGAGAGTGCCAATGGTCATGCCGGCAGCGATGACAAGGCCGATATCGAAGCGGCTGCGGGCACCTGCACCCTCGGCGATCAGCAATGGCACCATGGCGACCACCATGGCGGCGGTCGTCATGAGGATGGGTCGCAAACGTACAGCGGCAGCGTGCAGTATGGCCTCACGCTTGGACAACCCCTCCTCCTCCTGCAGCCGATTGGCAAACTCCACCATCAAGATGCCGTGTTTCGAGATCAGGCCAATAAGGGTCACCAAGCCTATCTGCGTATAGATATTGATGCTGGTCAGCTGCGGTATCATGGCGATTGGCAGCAAAGCACCGAACATTGAGGTGGGCAGGGCGATCAGGATGATCAGCGGGTCACGAAAGCTCTCAAATTGCGCGGCCAATACCAAGAAGATCACGATCAGCGCAAAGATAAAGGTGTAGACGAGGGTGTTGCCCTCTTGAATGTATTGTCGGCTCTCGCCCGCGTAGTCGTAAGTGTATCCTTCGGGAAAAATCTCCTCAGCCCTGTCTTGCAGGAATGCCAAAACGTCACCCTGGGTCTGCCCGGGAAACGGCACTCCGGACAAGGTCGCTGAATTGAGCTGTTGGAACGTCGTCAAGGCATTTGGCTGCACCGACTTGGTGATAGTCGCTATGGTCGACAGGGGGACCATGGTGCCAGACGCCGTGCGCACTTCGTAGCGCTTGAGCCAATCGGCAGTCAGCCGGAACTCACGGGGAACCTGAGGGATCACCTCGTATGAACGGCCGCTCAAATTGAAGCGATTTACGTAATTCCCCCCCAGCATCGTCGCGAGACCCGCTCCGATCTCGCGCATGTTGATGCCCAGCCGATTGGCCTTATCGTGGTCGATCTGAAGCTCGACCTGCGGCAGGGCGAAGCGTAGATCGATGTCCGTAAACAGAAATAAGCCGCTTTCGTTGGCGGCGGTTTGCAATTGCTGGGCAACTTCTGCCAATTGCTGATAATCGCCGGTCGTGGTGATGACGAATTGCAGCGGCGCGCCGCCAGTGGAACCTGGCAAGGCCGGCGGGGAAATGGCCAGGGCCTGAACCCCCGGGATGGCGGCGATCTTCCCCTGCAACTCCTGCAGGATCTGTGCGACGGAGCGCGTGCGCTCGCTCCAGGGCTTGAGCAGCAATCCCCCTATGGCCTGCTGGACGCCCGCCGAACCATTGATCATAAAGTAGTTTGCATATTCCGGAACCGATTGAAACGCCTTGCCCATCTGCTCCGTGTAATGTTCGAGATAGTCGAGGTTGGCGTATTGAGGCGCTGAGATAATGCCGAAGATAAACCCCTGATCCTCATCAGGGGCGAGTTCCTTCTGCGACGTGGAATAGAGGATACCGCTCGCGATCACGACACCGACCAGCACCACGACCACCGCAGCCCTGGCGTTCAAAGCACCTTCAAGGCGGCGCTGATAGCGCACTTTGAGTCCTTCGAAAAATCGATCAAGAAACTTGGTGAACCGTGTTTCACCGGTCTTCGCATTGAGCAGCTTTGAACAAAGCATGGGCGAAAGGGTCAGGGCCACAATCCCCGAGACGATCACCGACCCGGCAAGGGCAAACGCGAATTCTCGGAACAGGGCTCCTGTTAGCCCAGTCGTGAAGCCGATCGGCGCATAGACCGCCGCGAGAGTTACGGTCATCGCGACGACCGGCAACGCAATCTCCCGCGCACCTTTGATTGAGGCGTCGTAAGGCGTCATGCCAGCTTCGATGTGCCGATAGATATTCTCCACCACGACAATCGCGTCGTCCACGACAAGGCCGATCGCCAGCACCAGGGCTAGCAAAGTGAGGAGGTTGATGGAATAACCAAGCGCGAGGAGGATCACCATCACCCCGATCAGGGAGAGCGGAATGGTGACGATCGGGATCAGTGTGGAACGTAGATTGCCCAGAAACAGAAAGATCACCACGACGACGATGACCGCCGCTTCGACGAGGGTTTTAATCACCTCCTCGATGGAAGCATCAATGAACGTCGTCGCATCGTAGGCGATCGATGCTTTCATTCCTTGTGGCAGCTCGGCCTGTATCCCAGGCAAAGCTTCCCTTACCGCCTGGATTACAGTCAAAGGATTCGCAGTCGGCGCTGCCTTGACGCCCATAAAGACGGCCTTCAGCCCTCCAAACACAGAACTCGTATCCGAATTCTGCGGCCCGAGCTCGATATCCGCGATGGTTCCGAGACGCACCAGGGCGTCGCCCTTCTGCTTGATAATCAACTGGGAGAAGGCGCTGGCACTTGCGAGGGAGGTGTCGGCGTTAATCGTTGTTTGGACGAAATCGCCTTTCACCTGACCCGCGGCGCTGGTGAAGTTGTTGGCAGCTAGTGCCGTGGCGACGTCGATAGGAGTCACACCAAGAGCGGCCATCCGGTCCGGCTTCAGCCACGCTCGCATCGCAAAGGTCTGGCCACCGAGAATCTCCGCATTGGACACTCCGTTGATGGTCTGCAGTTTCGGTTGCACAACGCGTGTGAGATAGTCGGTGATCTGTGACCCAGTCATCGCCTCGCTATTGAAGCCGATATACATCAGGGCAAAGGCGTCGCCGGTTTGCTTCACCACGATTGGATCGTTCGATTCCGCCGGGAGCTGACCTTTCACCTGATTGACCTTCGACAAGACGTCTGTTGCCGCGCGGTCAGGGTCAGCGTTCAAAAGCAAATTCAGCGTGACAGTCGAAATGTTCTGGCTCGACGACGAGACCAAAGTGTCGATGCCCTCGGTGCTGGCCACCGCCTGCTGAATGGGGGTGGTGATGAACCCCTTGATCAGGTCCGCGTTCGCGCCAGGATAGGTCGTGGTGATCGTGATCGTGGTGTTGGTCAGTTCCGGATATTGACGGATCTGCAGGCTGAACATCGCGCCGAGCCCAACGAGGAGGATCATCAGGCTGACGACAGTGGCCAGGACAGGCCTTTTGATGAAGATGTCGGTGAACGCCATGTCAGCCCCTCGGCCGCTCAGCCTGCGGCGATAAGGGATTATCGTTGTTGACTGCGGCCTTTATCCCATTTTGCAGCTTGTTCTGACCCGATGTGGCGACAAGTTCGCCTTCTTTGATGCCTTCCACGACCTGGATTCGATCCCCAATCGTGGCACCCGTTTTCACTGTACGTCTCTCGACCAAATACACATTGGGTGATGTCGGAGCAGGCGCGACTGCTTCCTGCGCTTGGGCGCTATCGACAACGCCTGATTTTTTCTCGGAGATGGGTTCGCCGTTCTTCTCTTTGGCTGCACTTTCAGGAACCAGGACATAGATGGTGTCGCCATAGAGACTGTAATTCACAGCCGTCCGGGGTACTGTCACAATGGTCTGCTCGTCGCCTGCGAGCACCGAAACATTGGCAAACATTCCGGGCACAAGAATCTTTTCGGGATTGGGTAGGCTCGCCCTAATCAACATGGTGCGCGTCTCAGCACTTACCCGGCTATCAATCGATTCAATCTGACCCGAGAACGTTCGGCTCGGAAATGCATCGAAGGTCACCTCGACTTCTTGACCAGGCTTAATGGCGGCAATGTCTTGCTCAGGAATGGGGAAGTCGACGTAAATCGGGTCAAGGGCATGCAAAGCGACAAAGGGCGTTCCAGGGCTCACATATTGACCAACGTCGACCAGCCGAAGGCCAAGGCGCCCCGAAAAAGGAGCTTTGATCAGCTTCTTGTCGATTGCGGCCTGGGTATGTTCGACATTGGCAGCGGCAGAATCGCGGGCCGCCAGAGCATCATCGAAGGCTGCCTTGGATGCAGTGCGGTTCAGGAACAGCTCGTTCTGGCGGTCAAAAGCAAATTGCGCCCCTTTAAGGCTGGCCAGGTTGTTCTTCAGATCCGCGCGCTCCAGGGAATCGTCGAGCTGCACAAGCGGTACTCCCTCCGCGACATCCTCGCCTGAGTTGAAATTGATTGAGGTGATCCGGCCGCTAACCTCGGAGGCAACCTCAATGCCCTTGGCTGCGCGCGTAGATCCTATCGCCTGAACCCGAGAGCGCCAATTTTCGGAACGGGCCGCCTCCGCTGAAACCGTGACGGTCGGCCTCGGTGCCGCAGCGATGAACTGCTTCACCAAATTGGGCTCGAATACCAGCTTGTAGTATCCAATGCCGCCCACTACAGCGACGACAAGGACGCTGACGATCAGAAAGCGTTTGATCATGTTCTGTTCCGCAATGGCCCTATTGACGCGCCAGAAGACTCTCGACAGGAGCGGAGCGGTCTCGGATTGCCGCGCCACCTCTACCAGCGCCGGGAGGAAGGTCAAGCCACCCAGGATTGCAATTTTTGCTTGCACATATTAAAGCGCAGGCGGCGCCGCTAGCCCAACGAATATGTCTCGTCAGGGCTTATGAGGCATAGCTGAAGCAGAAAAATGGCAGACAATTTAATTAGGGCAAGCCAAAGTCGTATGGGGCCATATGTCTTAAGGACCGTGGGAGGTGCGTCTCGCGGACAAGAGCTAGAGCGCGAGTACAGGGCAAGAATGAACGCAATTATCGAAGTGACTGACGTCACGAAGCGCTTTGCGAGTTTGGTCGCCGTGGATCACTGCACATTGCGGGTGGAGCAAGGGTCCATTACGGGTCTCATCGGTCCCAACGGTGCAGGAAAGTCCACACTGTTCAATATTATCGCGGGCGCTCTTGCACCCGAAAGCGGTACCGTCAAGCTCGCCGGACGTGATGTGACGGGCTGGTCGCCGCATGATTTGTTCACTGCCGGTCTGGTTCGGACGTTTCAAATCCCTCACGAATTCTCACATATGACGACCTTCGAAAACCTGATGATGGTGCCCTCCGGCCAAGCGGGGGAAAACCTGTGGTCGGCTTGGTTTCGGCCCGGAACAGTTCGTTACCAGGAGATGCAGAGCCGGAAGCGCGTGGAGGAGGTGCTCGCCTTTCTCAAGCTCGCACATGTGAAAAACGAGCTGGCGGGAAACCTCTCCGGTGGTCAAAAAAAGCTGCTCGAGCTTGGCCGGACCATGATGACTGAGGCCCGCGTCGTCCTGCTGGACGAAATCGCCGCAGGTGTCAATCGAACGCTGCTCCAGGATCTTGCCGCCAATATTCAGAGACTTAATCGGGAGCTCGGCTACACCTTTCTTGTCATAGAGCACGACATGGACCTGATCGCTCGCCTATGCAATCCGGTGATTGTGATGGCGCAGGGAAGCGTAATGACCGAAGGCCCCATCGAACAAATCCAGGCCGATCCGCGTGTCATCGAAGCCTATTTCGGCGGCGCACCGAAGCGCGAGAGACATGTGGCATGAGCCTGATTGAGGCGACCGGTCTGCATGCCGGGTATGGCGGCATGAACATCCTCAACGGCGTGTCGATCGATATCGAAGCCCATGAGATTGGAGTCATCGTCGGCCCCAACGGTGCTGGAAAGTCGACGACATTGAAGGCCCTGTTCGGACTGCTTTCCGTCACCGAAGGGACAGTGCGGTTCAACGGGCGCGACATCACGAATGCCCAGGCAGATCGTCTGGTGCCCTTGGGAATGTCTTACGTGCCGCAGGAGAACAACGTTTTCGTGACCCTCACCGTCGAGGAGAATCTCGAAATGGGCGCGTTCATCAGGCGCGATAAGTTCCGACACCTCATCGACTATGTGTATGAGATCTTCGAGCCGTTGAAGGCTAAACGCCGTCAGCCGGCTGGGGAGTTGTCTGGCGGTCAGCGTCAGATGGTGGCGATCGGTAGGGCGTTAATGACGGAGCCCAAGCTGCTGCTCCTTGATGAGCCGACGGCTGGCTTGTCGCCCCTCTACATGTCCGAGATCTTTGATCGGATCATTGCGATCAATGGTCAGGGGGTAGGCGTGCTCATGGTGGAGCAGAACGCCAAGCAAGCCCTCGCATTGGCGCATAAAGGGTTCGTGCTGGCGGGCGGCCAGAACCGTTTCACGGATACGGGGCCAAACCTGCTTTCCGATCCCGACGTCGCCAAAAGTTTTCTCGGAGGTTGATGATGAAATTGCGTCGACTTTTCCCACAACACAAGTGGCGGCAGCCGTGAACGAACTCGCATTCTTCATCAACAAGGTGCTGGTCGCGGGCACGATCATCGGGTCGATTTACGCACTGGGAGCGATTGGCGTCACCCTGGTCTATTCAATTTTACGCTTTGCGCATTTCGCGCATGGCGACATGATGACCGCGGGGGCCTTTATCAGTTTCCTGGTCTCTCTGTTCCTCGCCACGGTCGGCTTTAATCCACCAGTGCTCGCAGTCTATCTTGCGCTGCCGATCGCCATGGTGGCCACGGCGGTGTTGGCTATCCTACTTGATCGCGGTTTCTATAAACCGCTACGAGATGCGGGTGCCAAGCCCGTGGTATTGGTGATGGCGTCCATCGGTGTAATGCTGATGATGCAGGGCCTCATCCGCGTCTTCGGTGGCACCCAGTCGCGCGACATGTACATTACCGGTCGAAAGGAGGTCTATCAGATTCCCCTCCCCCTGGGCCCCGGCCGCAACCTCATCATTACCGAGCCTCAGCTCTTCCTGATCCTGTTCACCATTATCGCCGTGATCGCATTGCATCTGTTTCTGACCCGTGCGCGGCTCGGCAAAGCCATGCGTGCGATGTCCGATAATCTCATGTTGGCTAAGGTTTCCGGCATCGACACGGAGCGCGTGGTCTGGGCCACATGGGCGATCGGCGGCGGCCTTGCCGCTCTTGCCGGCACCATGCTGGCCCTGGACGTGACGCTCAAACCGGATTTGTCCTTCAACATTCTCCTGCCGATTTTCGCAGCAGCGATCGTTGGGGGCATTGGTCAACCCTATGGCGCAATCCTCGGAGGCTTCGTCGTCGGCTTTGCAGAGACCCTTGCAGTCTTCAACTGGGCAATCCTGCTGAGACCGTTCCGGGAGACCTGGATTGGCGCTCTGGACCTGCCGACGCAGATCGCGTTGGTGCCCACGGAGTACAAATTGATCGTGCCGTTCGTCATCCTCGTCATGATTCTGATCTCAAGGCCTACGGGAATCATGAAGGGGAGAGTGCTATGAGAATTATCCCCAGCGCCTCGCGAAATATCATTCTGTTGTCTCTGCTGGGATTGATGCTGGCGGGGGTCTGGATGGCGCTGGGCGTCGCCTTCACGCTTCGCATGTTGGTCGAGGCCAGTTGCTATGCGCTGTTGGCATTAGGCCTCACCATTCAGTGGGGCTATGCAGGACTCTTCAATGCGGGTGTGATGGGTTTCGTCGCGCTCGGTGGTTTTATGACCGTGTTCCTATCCTTTCCGCGCAACGAGGTCTTTTGGAACAGCGTTCTCGCGGGCAAGCTCGGCACGGTATTGCTCACGGCCATAGCGGGTGTCGTCCTCGTCTTTGCCGCGAGCAAGCTGCATCGGATCGGCGCCTCGAAAGGCTTTCGCACCTTCGTGACGCTGGTGGTCCTTGCCCTTGCCTATCTCGCTGTGATGCGGGGCTTGGAGCCAGTCATCGCCGACATCGAAGCGGGACCTGGGTGGATCGGCGGCTTCGGACTTCCGGTCGCTGTCGGCTGGATCGGGGGTGGGGCAGCAGCAGGGCTCGTGGGCTACTGGATCGGCAGGATCTGTCTGGGGCTACGGACAGACTATCTCGCTATCGCAACCCTCGGGATTGCCGAAATCATCAAGTCCCTGCTGAAAAATTCGGATTGGCTGACCCGAGGCACGCTCACCGTCTCGCCGCTTCCGTGGCCAGTTCCGACCCCCAATGAAATCGGCTTCGTCAGCGCTCGAGCAGCCTATCTCTGCGTGACCGCGGCCATCCTCGTGGTGGTATTCGCCTTGCTGCAGCGCGCCTATCACGCGCCCTGGGGACGGATGATGCGGGCCATCCGGGATAATGAAAAGGCGGCCTCGGCGATGGGTAAGGACGTAGACCGACGCCGTCTCCAGATCTTCACGCTCGGTTGCATCATCATGGGAGTGGGGGGAGCGGCCATGGCAAGCTTTGTCGGCATCTTCGATCCCGGGGGCTTCGTTCCCTTGAACCACACTTTCCTGATCTGGGTGATGGTCATTTTGGGCGGCGCCGGTAACAATTTCGGAGCGATCTTCGGTGCCTTGTTCGTTTACGTGATCTGGATGATGTCGGAGCCGTTGGCGCTGTTTCTTTTCGGTCTCGCCAGAGATCTGGGCCATGACTGGTTTGGGTGGGTTGCGCCTTCAGATCTCGATTCACGAGCGCTGCAAATGCGCGTCTTCGTGATTGGCCTAACCATCACGCTGGTCCTGCGCTTTGCCCCGAGAGGACTCATGCCGGAACCGGTGCGCCACGAAAGCTAAGCGAGGCAAGGTACGTCCGCCGGTCCCAATATCCGGCCGCTACTCCACGGTAACAGATTTGGCAAGGTTCCGCGGCTGATCCACATCAGTGCCCCTTTGCACAGCGGTATGATAGGCAAGGAGCTGTACAGGCAGTGTGTAGAGCAAAGGATTGATAAAAGGATTGGCCTTCGGGATCGTCAGGGTTTGGAAGGCAGCATGGCCGTTCGACTGGTGCCCGTCGGCATCGGTGATCAAAACGATCCGGCCTCCCCTAGCCGCGACCTCCTCCATGTTGGAAACGGTCTTGTCGAACAGCTCGTCATTCGGCGCAATGACAATCACCGGAACCTGTTCGTCGATCAGTGCAATTGGCCCATGTTTCAGCTCACCCGCTGCATAGCCCTCGGCATGGATGTAGGAAATCTCCTTCAGCTTCAACGCGCCTTCCATCGCAATGGGAAAGTTGATGCCTCGACCGAGAAAAAGCACATCGCGAGCGGTGACGATAGTCCGCGCAAGCGCCTCGATCTGGTCCTCCGCTTTCAGGATCTCCGCCATATGTCGCGGTACCTCGATCAGGGCGCCCACAAGCTCCTGTTCGCGCTCCTCCGAGATCGTGCCGCGAGCGCGTGCCGCGGCAATGGCGAGACAGGCAAGCACAGTCAGCTGGCAGGTAAAGGCTTTCGTCGAGGCGACGCCGATCTCGGGACCAGCAAAAGTCGGGATAACGAAATCGGCCTCTCGAGCGATCGTTGATTCAAGCACATTGACCACGGCGGCAGTATGTTGGCCGTTCTGCTTACAATAACGCAGTGCGGCCAGCGTGTCGGCCGTTTCGCCGGACTGGGAGATGACGATGGACAACCCGTTCTTAGGAAGGGGAGCCTCCCGATAGCGAAACTCCGAGGCGACGTCGACTTCCACCGGCAAGCGTGCGATTTTCTCGAACCAGTATTTCGCCGCAAGCCCCGCATAATAGGCGGTGCCGCAAGCAGAAATGGTAACGCGATCGAGTTTGGCAAAGTCCAGCTTTATGGCTTCAGGAAGAGCCACCCGCTGCTGCGCGAGATCGATGTACTCAGCCAGCGTATGCCCGATCACCTCGGGCTGCTCGGCAATTTCTTTCGCCATGAAATGGCGATGATTGCCCTTGTCAACCAAGAGGCCCGTGCTCTGGGTCTGCTTGATGTCCCGAGTGACGCCGACGCCATGTTCATCGAAGATCTGCACAGATGCCCGCGTCAGCACAGCCCAGTCGCCGTCCTCCAAATAGGTCACGCGGTTGGTGAAAGGGGCGAGCGCCAGGGCGTCGGAGCCAAGATACATCTCTCCCTTACCATAGCCGATGGCAAGGGGACTGCCGCGACGAGCTCCGATCATCAGATCCTGTTCGCCCGCAAATAAGATAACGAAAGCGAAGGCACCACGGAGTCTCTTCAATGTCTCGTAGACCGCCTCTGCCGGTTTCACCCCCCGATCGAGAGCGCGCGAAATCATGTGCGCGACGACTTCCGTGTCGGTTTGAGTTGAGAAGACGACTCCTTCCGCCTCGAGCTCAGCCTTCAACTCCCGGAAATTCTCGATGATGCCGTTGTGAACAATGGCGACACGCCCGACGGTATGGGGATGCGCATTGGTCTCATTGGGGGCGCCATGGGTTGCCCAGCGGGTGTGGCCCATACCTGTCGTGCCGAACAGGGGCTCAGCGGAAACCTTAGCCTGCAAATTGCGTAGCTTGCCCTCCGCGCGCTGGCGAAAAATGCCACCGTTTTCGAGCACGGCGATGCCGGCGGAATCATAGCCTCGATATTCGAGACGCTTCAGCGCATCGACCAGCAGCTGATTGACCGGATCACTACCGAGAATTCCGACGATTCCGCACATCTTCAAAAGCCTCACTTCGCTGCTGGTTTCGCCGTCTTCGCCGATTTCTTCTTGTCACGGAATGCAGTGGCCCAGCCGAGTTTCGAAACCTGCCGGCCGCGGCCAAGCGCGAGAGCATTCGCCGGGACATCCTCGGTAATGACGCTTCCAGTTCCCACATAGGCGCCATCGCCAATGCTCACCGGCGCCACCAAAGCCGAGTTTGAGCCGATAAACACGCCGGCGCCGATCTCGGTGGTGAATTTATCGAACCCGTCATAATTGCAGGTAATCGTGCCAGCGCCGATGTTCGATCCCGCACCGATGCGGGTATCTCCCACATAGGTCAGATGATTGATCTTGGCCCCTTGGGCGACGCGTGAATTTTTGATCTCGACGAAGTTTCCGACACGGGCCTTTTCTCCAAGATCCGTGCCTGGACGAAGCCGAGCGAACGGGCCAATGGCGGCCCCCTCCCCGACCACCGCACCCTCGATGTGAGAAAAGGAATGAATGACAGCTCGATCCCGCACTGTGACGCCGGGCCCGAAAACCACATGGGGCTCAACCAAGACATCCTGGCCGAGCTTGGTGTCCGTGCTAAAAAAAACTGTTTCCGGTGCCACCAGGGTTGCTCCCGCAATCATGGCTGCTTCCCGAAGACGAGCCTGGAGGATTGCTTCCGCGCGCGAAAGTTCAACGCGGTTGTTAATCCCCAGCACCTCCTCTTCAGCACAGATTTTTGCCTCCACAGACCAGCCCAGCGAGACGGCGAGTCCCACAGCATCGGTCAGATAATACTCACCTTTTGCATTATTCGTGCCTATCTGCGGCAACAGAGTCCGTAGCGCATCAGAGTCGAAAGCCATCACTCCGGAATTGCAAAGGGAGATCTGTTTTTCCTCCGGACTCGCATCCTTGTCTTCACGAATCGCCAGCACACGGCCATCGCTGCCTTGGAGGATGCGACCATAGCCGGCCGGATCGATCGCCTCAAAGCCGAGAACGACGAGTTTGGCTCCCTCCCTGATGGACATAGCCAACTCGTTGATCGTCTTGGCGCGGACCAGGGGAGTGTCACCAAACAGGACGATAACCGTGCCCTGCCCGTCACTCAAAGCGCTTAGTCCGATAGAAGCCGCATGAGCCGTTCCCAACCGATCGCACTGGACTGCAACCCGACACGGGACGCCCGCCAATCCAGCTTCTACAGCAACGTCATCCATCTCTGGTCCGACCACCAGCGCGGCCTGTGTCGCCCCGGCCGCAGCCACACTCGCCAAGACGTGCCCCACCAGGGGGCGACCAGCAATTCGGTGCATGACCTTCGGCAGGCCTGACCGCATTCGCGTACCCTTGCCGGCGGCGAGAACGATACAGGTGATGGGGAGCATAATGTGATCCATTCTGGAGAATTTGCTCCCTATACCATCCTCGCCCCATCTCGGGAAAGCACCCATGCCCAGATGCTCCGGATCGCGCGTCACGAGATTTTTTCGGGAGCGCTGCGAGTTTTCCACATTTATACAACTTTTACGTGTATTAAGTCATGGAAGGCATTCTGAACACGCAAAATTACAGCCAAGTTGATGTGGAACAGGCAGACGAAGATCACCGAAGCCAAGAACAAATCACAGCCGACCGCCATGCATCTCAAGCTCATTGGCACGATTGGATTGATAGCTGTGCTCGGGCAGATTCTTGCTGGCTTTGATCCCCTGAGCATTGACAACGCGTCGGCCACTCAAACGGAAACCCGTCAGATTATGGCAGATCCTCGCCTAAAGAAGCAGTCATTTCTTGGCGCATCGAAGCGGCTGAAGACTGAAACAAATCTGCCGCCCGCTTCGCACAAGACGATGGAGGCGGCCAAATCGGATCTGCTGATTCCCTCTTTCGGTGTCACATTAGGCCTCGTGAACTCGGAACAGGACGGCATCGAACTATGGCGACGGTCGCTGGACCGCGTCGATGGGTTTCGATCGGCCTTGCGGCTACGGCTCTACGAAGTTGCCAGAGCCGGCGACCGAACCGTGCTCGGTGTGGTCGTCGGTCCCTTTGATTCGGCCTCTCTGGCCGAGCGACTTTGCGCAAGTCTTTCGCTGAGAGAGATCAAATGCGGTGTGTCGGAATTCAGAGGCTTCACACCTCGAGCTGCGATTGGACCACCAATAGGAGCGGGTCCGGGTGGTCGATGACGCAAGACGTGAGGCGAGTTGGGTCCGCTCCTGTGTTTATACTTGACAATCATCGTCGTAAAATGATGCAAGTGCCCAACCCGCCATGGCAACGAGCCCGTAGCTCAGCCGGTAGAGCAACTGACTTTTAATCAGTAGGTCTTGGGTTCGAATCCCAACGGGCTCACCAAACTTCCAGCGAAAACAGTCACTTATGCTGGACGTTTGTCACAGTCGGCGGCAAAGCGGCGGAATTGTCGCGCATTTGTCACGCTGCTTTAAAACCTGCTGAGGCTTTCGCAAGCGAGGGCGCGATGCGCTTCGCAGTAGGGATTCGGTGAAACGCGGGGATGTCCGCAGAAGCCATGGCGGCCTTTCACTCCTTCCAGGTCGTCGATCACGGGCCAGCGGCAGCCGTTGTCGGGAAGTGTCAGGAGCGTGAAGGGCATCGGTCAGGCTCGCCCGCAGCTGCTCAGATGATCCGAGAAAGAAAAGTGAACGTGCGCTGTGCAGCCTGATTGACGGGCGCAGCGGACGTTCCCGAACGCACTTTAAGATAACGAATGACCGCCCAAGCCGAAGGCTCGAGACGGATGTACCGAGAGGCAGCTGCCATCACCGAAACTTCTGTGGCGTCAGCTTCGTAAAGATCGCCATAGGTGATCCCATCCGCCGAAACCTGAAACGTGAGCTCGGCAGCGGTCCACGCGGCCGGCATCATAACTCCCATGGGGCGGACCGGCCCGAAGTCGACGGCATCACTGAGTGATGCGCCGCTTGCGATCTGGACCCTGATCCGCGATGTAGCGCCGTCGCTCGTTGTCACAAGTTTGCCCTTCAAATTTGATCGCGCCAGATCATGGGATGCCGCGAAAGCTCGCGCGCCTCAGTTGGTTCCGCCAGCTCATGGGATACCGTCCGCCATGCTGTAGCCCATGGAGAGGTCAAGGGGTGCCGTACTGCGCGGATCTTTCACGACGCGGGTGCCCTTCGGCACGTTCTGAAAATCGACTGTCACCTTCGCCTGAGAGTTCTTCGTCACGACGTTGCCGGGGCTACGAGCTCCAAGCAGAGGCCGGGCAGACTCGCCCACCACCGTCTCACCCGCAGGCACCGGCGCATTGATGCTGCGGAACGCCGCGCCGATCTTGCCAGGCAGTTTCAGTAGCCAATCGATTTTCTCGGCGATCCAACCTATGGAGTCGGTGAAGATGGTTTTCACCCCGTCCCAAAGGCCTCGAAAAAACCCGGTGATCCCGCCCCAATTATTATAGATGGTCGCGATGGGTCCGATGAACGGCACGAGCAGCGCAGCCCATTGGTACTTTTTGAACACTCCGGCGACGCGGTCCCAAATGCCCAGGAAGAAATCCGGAAGCTTCTCCCAGTTTCGATAAATGAGGAACACGGCCCCCGCGATGATGGCGACGGCGCCGATGACCCACCCGACCGGCGTCGCCAGGAGCGCTGCGCCGAGGGTGATCACCGCGCCTGTTAGCGTGGCCAGGGCCGCAAGAATGGGCCCGCCGACGATCGCTGCGGCGATACCTCCGAGCAACATCGGCCATCCCCCGACCATGTCCGCCAGTGGCTGCATGCGCTTCGCGACATCCTGCACCACAGTCGCTATTCTCGGCACCGCATCGGCAATCGTCGTGAACGCGCGCGTGAACGCACCGCCAAGCCTCTCAGCCCATTCCTGCAAGCTGCCATTGTCAGCCATCCGGTTGACGGCGGCCAGCAACCCCTCGAGCTTTTTTCGGAGAAAGTCGAAGAGCCCGGCATCCATGGTCATGTTGGTGAAACGAGCCCATTGATCTGAAAGGTTGGAGATCATCCCTTTCCAGGTCCGCGACTGCTTATCCATGGCGCCAGCGTATTTCGGGTTCAGGATTGCCGAGAGCACGGCAAGGATCTGTTCACGACTGCTCGCCTTGGCGGAGGCAGTCATGGTTTTGCCGTTCTGCATGTACTCGTAAGTGATCTTGTCGCCCGATTTGGTCGCGCGAATCCCGAATTCCTTCAGCCGTTCGTTCTCACCGGTCATGGCGTCGGCGATCGCCTCAACTGCAGACATGAGAGGCTTTCCCATCGCCGAAGCGGTATCGCCCAGCGTAGTGAGCAGACCGTCGGTTGGGTCCATCCCGTAGGCGCGGAGCTTCACGAACGCTTCGGTCACCTGGGCGAGTTCATAAGGCGTCTTTGCCGCGAAATCGGAAATCCAGGCCATCGATTTGCTCGCGGCTGAGCTACTGCCCTCTATCGTCTCGAGGACAGTTCGAAACGTTTCAAACTCGGCCGCGGTGTCGACGAACTGATTTTTGAACAGGTAGCCCATGGCACCGAGCGCGATCCCTATCCTCCCGACAACATTTGCAACTGCGCCCCCGAGATTCCGGAAGCCCCCGACCACGCCACCGAGCGACCTCGACAGGCGGTCCACCCCAGAAGCCTGAGAGAATGCCCTGAACGCCGCCGCGACGCGACGAGCCGGCGCGGTAAGCCTTTCCATCCGGGCGGTGATCGCACGTAACGGGGCCGTCAGTTTGTCGACGGCGCGAATGATGATGTTAAGGGGAAACTCAGCGGCCATGACACGAAGCCTTAGTTGTTGAGCCAGACCACACCGGTCGCGCTCGGATTGGCAGCCGCTTCCACCGCGAAGCCGACAAGCGTGTTATCGGTCGCCGTGGTGGTGACCACCTTGTTCGTGTTGTCCCAATAGACCTTCACGCCCTCGGTCCATGCCTGAGCACTGGTCTTTGGCAGAACCCACACGCCGCGGGGTTTGCCGGCAAACGGGAGGCCCTGGGCCTTGCTGACCTGGGCAACCACCAGGAGTGATCCGATCAAATACGCGACGCCGGAAACAACCCCTCCTGATGGCGCTGTAAGGGTCAGAGTGTCGCCAGGCTGAACGAAATTCTTAGCCATTTTGGGCTCCCGGGAAAGAGATTAAAGGAGGCGCTATCAGCTCTCGGATTCTTCGATTTTGCAGGCGCCGCGGTAGTCAATCCAACCAACACCCACGTCGTGGCGAACCTTGTATTTGAGAGCATCGACCCGGAAGCCTTCCTCGGATCTCACCTCAGGGGAGGTGTTCCCGTCACGATAGCCGAGCACGAGCGACGGAACGAGCGACGGCGAGGCAAAAATATAAGTGTCGACCTCTGAGACTTCGTCCAGCATGGCATCGGCCACTATGGTGAGGCGCCGGAAAGGTGCGTTGGAGGCTTCCACCTCGGCCGGGTAGATTTCCGAGACGATCTGCTCTGCGGCCGTTTCGCGGGTCGCCGGAACGACAATAAACTGAGGCGCGATGTTGAGGGGGGTGATCCCATCAAGTCCTTTCTGGCGACGCATTGCGGTTCGAGCTTTTGACAGGCCTTCAGCACCGAAGTCGGCATCTGTGATCAGATTTCCATGGTCCGCGTGAAACACGGGCACGGTATCAACCATGGTGGGGTTGCTTGTGATCGCAGCCGACAACAATTTAGCCTCGACCATTGAGGCTGCTTGAAGTGCACCTCGAATGCTTTGACCGACGGCGTCGAGGTTGTCGTTTACCAACGTCTCTTCTGAAATGGATACGATTGTCCCCCACTTCTCAATCTGCCATTTTTCTTCGGCTTCGCCGAACGCTCCGTCCCGGTATTCCTCCAGCTCGCCGACCTTAAGCAGCTGAGGAAACTCGCCCGGACGCTTTCGCTTTTGAACACGGAAATCTGCCGCCTTGTCAGGATATGCCAGCACTACGAGCGGGGAACGCATCACCGGCCACTGTTTAGCAACGGAGCTGCCAATTGCTCCTTCCAGAAGGATCGAGAAATCGCTGGTCGACATCGCACGCGCGACGACTTTTGATGGAGACATCCACCCTAGTCGCTCGCCGCGCTCCAACAGAAATGACCGAGTAAGGTCAACGTCAGAAGCGCCCCGAAACTGCTCGCCAGGCCCTTCAACTGGCACAAGCCCCAGAGACAATCGATGGGCGAACGCGTTCTGCAAGCCGTTCAGCGTGGTTTCTTGACCGTCCCTGATCACGTGGGCATAGCCACGGCCGCCGCGGACAGGCACACCGCCGACCTCCGCATGCAGCCCCGAAACCGTCTGACCTTGGCTACGCTCGGCAAGCTCGTTGAGGATCATCTCGCGAGCCTGATCGATCGGAATGCCGCGGCCGATCAGATCGTTGGCAAAGGCATCGGTCATTCCGGCCGCGCGGCACGCCGTCGTGATGCCTGTGTAGCGCTCGCGCTCGGCCAGCGTCTCTGCACCCGCGCCTGGGCCGACGGCCAAGTCGTCTACAACGTCGTTCATGGTCCTGTTCCCTTGATTGCGGGTGACGATCTCAACCGCGTTCCGCTCAACTTTCTGGTCGCCCCGAATACCCGTGTCCGCGTCCGCTCCGACCGGCACGAGTGAGATTTCGAACGGCTCCCAATCGATTGCCCGCATCACCGGGATCTTGTCGGCGCCGCCCTCCGTCTTCTCAAACTTGTAGACGCGGTAGCCGACGCTCACCTGCCGGATGATCCCATCCTGAACATCGCGAAAGATCGGAGCGACATCGTCGCGTGCGCTGAACCGAACAGTCGCCGTGCCCTTCTTGCCTCTGAGACTGGCGCGCTCGACCACGCCTATCACCGAGTTCAGATCATGAGAGCGGTGAGAGTTCAGCAGCGGCGCGCCGCCCTCGAGGCGACCCATCCGAACATGCTTCGGGTCAAGGCTGAGCTCTTCCCAGAACGGCCCATCCAGCCAGGACCGGCGCAGCACCCGCGCGCCCGTAGTCCATACCAGCTGAGCCGTGCGCTTCTCGACATCAATACTCGACTGCGCAACGTCCGCGCGAAGCGTGAGCGGAGCGATCTCTGTTCTGGAAACGCTCATTTGCCCTCCGAAGATCGCAGCAGATCCTTCGGGCTGGCCGGCATCTCGAAGCGGGTTGCATCCAGGATGCTGCTCTGAAGCAACATCCACGCGCGATCCAACACCGGAAGAACGGCAGTGCCATACCCATCGACGAAGATCGCGACTGCTGCAGCCTTTTGATCGACGAACACGCCAGTTCGTCCATCATCAGCCCTGAGTGATACAAACACCTCTTGGCCGGACGGACCGCGTCGGAGATCAGTGATCCGCAAGGGCGGCAGAGGTTCCGCGTGAAGGGCCAGTTTGAGCGGCAGTTTGGATTTTTTTACGGTGGTGATCACTATGCGCTCCCCACCGTCGCGCCGATCTTGGCGAGTGCGTTCGCCACATCGACGCCAGCGCGGCGCCAGTCTTTCTCAAGCTCGTTTGCGGCCTCGATGCATGTTTGGGCCACGGCGAAAAGATCAGCAGGGCCAAGTCCCTCGATCGCAAAACCACGCCCGCGATGCAGCATAAGAATGCTGCTGCCATCGACGAATAGACCGCTGCGATCGGCGTTCGAATTCACGTCGCGCATGACCGGTGTGCCGCGCATCTCGCTCATAACGCCTGCTCCAATGCGGCGGTATCTGCCGTCGCAGCGATCCAGCCCTGCAGCACGGTCGCCACGATGGCCGATAGGTTCAGCACGCGGATCTCCGGCCAGCCCTTCTGGGCCGCCTCGTTGACGAGACTTGAAAGCCCGGGCTCGCCGTGCACCACGTGCCGCGCATATCTGGCTTTGTCAGGCTCGGACCGGCCGCTGAGCTCGACCGCATAGACGTTCGCCTGATCGGGCCCGGCCGCCCGAATGATCTCGATCGCCGTCGGGATCAACCCGGCTGCCGCTTCCATCAGTTCTTTGCGGGGCCGCTCGTTGCGGTTCATCGCGGCGAAGAGCGTGATCATCATCACGTCGCCCAGATCGAAGCGATGCTCTGTGCCGACAAGGGCCCGAGGCCCACCCAGCAATCCCTTGTTGACCCACTGCGAAATAGTGCCCAGCGGCGCGCCAGCTATTTCAGCCGTCTTGGTGAGCGTTGCGTGGGCGTTGAGCATCTGAGGTGAGATCATCATGCCGATAATTCTACGGCACGGAATCTATTTCCGCAATACCCAACTATTATTGCAATTTTGCAATCATTCTATATTGCAATTATGCAATAATTTATTTGATCCTATCAGATAATTATTATTGCGGAGTTTCCAGAGTTTCGAGTGACTGACGAAGTTCCGCATCCAGCACCGCGTGGCAGACCATCGGGTCCTTTTCAGCGGCAAGTCGTGCGGCTACGCGGTCCGCGATGTTCAAAAGATTGTCGCGTATCACCCGGGCGGTGTTGAATGCCGAGCGCCGCACGGCCTCACCCTCGACGAGCTCGCCAGTTTTCACGCGATACTGAAGCCGGCTCATCTTTGCCTTCCATATCGCTATGATCGCATCGAGTTCGGCCGAACTCATGTCGCCGCGTATCTCGGGAACCTCATTGTCAGCGAAGTCGTCGACTCCATTTTCGCTGGCAAGCGCTTCGGTAAACCTTCTCCGCAAGCCACGTCTTTTGGTACGGCGGGTGTTGGCAGCCCACTCCCGATCAGCGGTTCGGACGTCACCAATTTTGAGGTGACCCTTAGAATTCCGCACCACGCTGGCTCTGAGCCGTCCGCTTTCGATGGCGTTCTGCACTGCCTTTAAGGAGCACCCTCTATGGCGAGAATAGGCACGCAAAGACGTCTGTTCTGATCCGCCCACTGCCGTTTCCTCCCACCGAAAATTGACTACTGACGACCCAAAAAAATGCCTGGAACAGGAGAGCAATCGCGCTTCGAATTACCCGTGTGGCGTGTGCCTGTCGAAGGACCCAAGCCTATGGGGGCGCGGGGGCTAACATGATAAACAGTGAGATCAGAGACCATCAAAAATAGGATCTGAGATGTCAGACAAGACCAAATCCGATCCAGAACTGTCCACCGGGAGCGCAACAGGCGAAGCAGGAATTGTGTTCACTGCCCACGCCGTGGGCCGAGTACTCAATCCAATGCCTAGCGAACATCCTATGTTTAATTTGGTGGGTGCTATCTCATCGACATGGGCTCACCTCGAACATGTCCTGGATTTAGTGATCTGGTTTTTGGCCGACACAAAACCTGCGCTAGGGGCTTGCGTTACCGCACAATTGATGGGTGTCGCTCCGAGGTGTCAGGCTATTAAAGCTTTGGGCAAAGTCAGGGGACTCAGCGAGGTAACTATAAAAAAAGTCGACCATTTCCTAAACAGTACACACGACGCTTCAAACAAGCGAAACCGGATCATCCATGATCCTTGGTACGTCGATCCGACCTCTGATGAGACGGCACAATTTAAGAGCATGTCCCGCAATGACTGGCGCTATGGCATCAAGTCGGTGACCGCCGAAGAGTGCAGGAGTGCGCTTAAAATCATCGAATCTCGTTTTAAGGACGTCCTGACGCTGCGGAGGACGATTGTCGACGAAGTGACGGAGATGGAGCGCAGCAAGCGCGAGGCTTAGTGTTCCCACTGATCCCCGATCCTAGTTGGCGGTTAAACATATATATAAGAGGGCATGTGTATCCATAATATGGACTAACACTATTCTGTATATATTTCTTGACTATTAGGAACAGTAGGAACTCTTAAATTATTATTGGATTTCAATGACTTACTATGTTCCCACTTGATCCCACTCAGGACGACGCTAGATCGAGACTAAGTAATTGAAAATACTAAACTATCCGTCCTGAACTAGCCCCAGATGTGCACTGCGACTTGGTGCGCGATAGTACCATTCCATACCGCCATGAACTCGCCTTCGGGCCCGCTCCCAGCCGAGGCGCTTTAAGACTCGCGCCACTCGGTTTTGTGCAACCTGATCATGCTTCCCAACTGCCACGTCTAACGGGCCCTCCAGGATTTCGCCAATCTTGGTTTCGCCCTTGCCTATAAGCCAGCGCGCTATTCTGGATTCCCACGTATCCATCTCATAGGCACCTTCCTGGGCTTCCTTGGCGGCGGCGATTACATCGGGGCTGGTCAACCACCACTTGGTGCCAGCATTAAACACGTGCACGGCTTCTGCCCACAATTGGTCGCGATCTGTTTGGAGACCATCGACATCAATCGAGATGCAGCGGACCGGCCAAAAGCGCCTTCCGCCAGTCTCATCCTTCAGAAATGTGTCTCTGTTTGTTGTGCCGACGAAAACGCATGTTCGCGGGAAATCGCGGGCGGCCACTTCATATGGAGGGCGAAAGCGATCTTCCTTTCGGCTGAGCCACGCTCTCACCCTATCGGCGGTAGCCTTACTCATGGAGTCGAGCTCGGAATACTCGATGATCCACTTTCCGGCCATGTTCTCGATGGCTGATTTTGTGCCAGCTTCCCCAGGATCGTCGGTGAAGTACTCTTCTCCAGTGAGCACTCGGATTGCGGTCGACTTAAATATTCCCTGGTCGCCCTGCAGGATTAACATGGTGTCGCATTTGCAGCCGGGCTTCATCACCCGGGCGACGGCAGAAATCATCCAACACTGACCAACTGCCCGGGAATACGGACTGTCATCGACTCCAAGGTAGTAAGATAGCCACTTTTCTAAGCGGGATTGTCTGTCCCATTTCAGCGCAAGCAACCAGTCGCGGAGGGGATTTAGACGGTTGCGTGAAGCGGCCGCTTTGAGCAAGGCATATGTGTCTGAGCGAGACTGATCAACACCTTGACCGCAAAGCCACGCGCGAGCGTCCACGGTGTCGGCCTCTTCGATCTCTCGCGGCTTCCATTTTTCCGAGCTGCTTGGCACCCATGGAGGCTGCTTCATGATCATGGAGCGCCTCGTCACCTCATTATAGGCCAGAGTTTCCCGCATGAGCGGATGATGCTCGATGAGAAGTTTCGCATTCAGAACATCATTAATTAGTACTCGCCGGCTGCCATCCTTGTACCGAAGGACTGAGCGCCAATCGTTTAGATCGGTGTATTCTTGCGGGATCGTCGGCGGTACCTGCTCTTCCTTGGCTGCCTGCTCAAACTCGTCAGGCGTGACCATCGCTGTTTTCAGCCAGGCCAGAGTGCTTTCCGGGGTCCATCCTTCGTCAACGGCGTCGGCCGCGTCCCATCCATCTTTCTGACCCGCCGGCGGCAACAGGAGCCGCACACCCGCTGCCCACGGCGTCAGTATTTTGGCGATGGCAAGCGCAGCGACGTGACCGGGTTCGTCGGCGTCCGGCCAAATGACGATTTCCGACCCTTGAGCGGGGTCCAGTCGGCATGTCGGACGGCCTTGCCACCGCTCGGCCAGGTCACAACAACGTGCTGCGGAAACAGCTGCCGAGCGCGGTCGGCGCACTTCTCGCCCTCGACAATGACGACGTTGGCCCGGGGCTGTTCGGCCAGGCGCTCGAGTCCGTAGAGCGGGCGGGGCTTTGCGAATGACATCCAGCGCCAGGCGCGTTTGCCGTCCGGACCGGTGCAGTATGACTGCGGCAGCACTTCCTTGCCACCATCGGGCATATCGAACCGGCAGATGTAGCCGAGCAGGCGGCCCTCGGCGTCGCGATACGCCCATGACGTGGTGTGCCGCCCGAAGTCGCGATGGCTCTTCAGGGGCTCGCCCGCACCGTCTGGCACGGGGTGCACGGGTGTCCATGTCTGCCGCTTCGGCGCCTTCTCCCGAGCCTCGGCCTGCCGAGGTTCGGGCAACAGACTGCCGCCTAGGATCTCGGCGAGCGCGACAGCAGCCTCTCCCTGCTTGACGCCAGTCATCGCGGCGTAGAGGCTGATCGGATCGCCGCCCTGATGGTTTGCCGCGAAGTCGGCCCAAGCGCCTGTCGTGATGTTGATGCTAAGGCTCTCGCCCTTCTCTCCCTGCAAACTTCCAACCTTGAATTCATGGCCGTAGACTCGGCCGCCCGGGAACCATTGCCTCAACAGTCCCGGATAAGCTGCGAGCGCAGCAGCCCCTATCGCCTCGAAATTCACCCGATTTCCCCGCGGTCAAGCTTCGTGGAATTGCATATGCTCTCTGAGCGCAGATCTGGTCGCAGGCAGAGGGTCGATGAATTCCCCTATCCACTCACCCGGTATGCACGAACGCATATTGAGAGCACCGCCCAAATACTTGCCCGGCTTGGTCGGATTGATGCAGCCTTCCATGACGTTTTCCCAGGGCCGGACAGGCTTCCCGTTCTGACTATCGGGGCTGTTAAAATAGATGGTGTAATGAATGCCGGTGTGCTTTCCGTGAAAAAAGATGGAAAAATTCCCGAAGCAGTTCGATCCCCTTAGCTGCCCCTTGTTGTCCTCCCCCGTCGGGGTGCTCGCGAATACGTTTGTAAGTCGCAAGAGGATCAGGGAGAGCCATGAGCTGTAGCCTTGCAGGTGCAGATCCCGGACGGGAATCGGCAGCTTCTTGAGGTGTGATGGGAGAAAGTCTGCCGCATCCTCGCGTGACATTAAGCGGCCCATGATTCACTCCGCTGCAGCGCTGGCGTTGACCGTGTGCTGATCGAGATACCTTTCGAGATCGGAGCGGCGGTAGAGCACCTTGCGGCCGAACTTCACAAAGGGAATTCGCATGTGTCCGGTACAGCGCCACGCAGCCAATGTTCCCGCGGTAGTTTTGAGGAGTCGGGCGGCTTCCTCGGGGCTGAGTAGTGGTTCAGAATTAATATTCATTTGCTTACCTCCATCCTTGTTCGGTGAAGTTAAGCTGCCTTAATCGTCGGCGTTTGTCGTCGGACGGAAATTCGCCCCAATTAGCGTCGATCTTTATTTCCTTTCTATCCAGTCGTCGGGATTCTCCGAAAAACCTCCGGTTTTGCGCTTCCACTGCCCGTACCATTTTTCAATGGTGGCAGCCGAAAAAGGGCATTGCCCACGACCCTGTTCGTCGCAAAGGACTTGATTGACCGCTGCCTTGACTGTCAGCCCTTGTTGCACCAGCGAGTTCACGTCCATCGCCAGAAAGTGCGAAACATCCTCGTGTTTCATAGAAACAGGCCGGCCAGGTCCGTCTGGAACGAGCCACAGCGCTTTAGCTGCCTTGTCTGGCGCCAATGTCGCAGCGATCAGTCGGTCACACAGCCAATCTCGCAGGGAAGATGGCAAAGTGTATCCTTTTCGCAGACCTGATGATCCGAGTTGCAACAGCCACGACGCAAAATTCGGATTACTACGGGCCGCTTTGATCCAATCCGAAAAATCCCGATCAATCATCCAGTCTTGGAAATCGCCAAAGGGATTCTCTTTCATTCCGCAGCCTCCGCGGCATGGCGTGGGGCGCGGCCGGCCTTCTCTAATATCCTCTCTTCTATCTTGATCATCGGCTCGCGCATGCGCTCCACGTCTGCGCCGACATAGCCAAAGGTCACGTCGCCACTGATATGATTCATCAAGCGCTTGAGCGTGAACATGCCGACACCGACCGCATCGGCCACAGTAGCAAACGTCCGTCGAAGATCGTGGCATCGGAGGGTAGGCACGCCTGCTCGAGCGCCAACTCGACGCACGGCCTTATCCGGGGCGCTGAAGTGCCTGTCGCCGGTCGTTGCGGGGAACAGCCATTCGGATCTGAACGCATGCGCCGCCGCTCTGCGTCTAGTGAAAATCGATTTGAGGTGCGGACCGAACGGCAATACATGTGGGCGCCCGTTCTTCGTCACGCTGACCGTGAGTGTCGACGTCTCCATATTTACGTCTTTGACGCGCAGCCCGGCGGCCTCACTGCGGCGCAGTCCCGTGAACGTCAGCACCTCGAGGTAATCTGCGACCACAGGATTCAGCACTCGATCCGTCTCGATCGCGTCGAGCCATGCGCCGAATTGATCTTCGGTGATAAAGGTTTCGCGCCTTACGATCCGACTCACCGCCAACGCCCGGCACGCGGCTCCTACGGGGTTAGAAGGTAGCAGCGGCCGGCCATCCGGATCAGTCAGGTGGTCGACCGCATAGTTCATCACGGCACGCATCGCTCGGGCCCATGCGCGTGCTACACCCTCCCCGCCTCGACGTATCTGCCAGGTGACATCGCCGCTCGTCTTCTCGCCTGTTGTGCGCTGGCGGATGGAATTGTATCTCCTTTCGAACTCGTCTCTCGTGAGGGCGGAGAGCGGCCGGTCGAGCCAATCGCTGGCGTGAAGCTCTATTGCCTTCCTATAGCCGTCTGCCGTGCTCTGCCGCATGCCATGGTTGCGCTGGCGGTGAGTGATGTAGGCGTGAAGGGTCTCGCGCAGGGTCTGCGCCGTGGCGCGCTTGCCGCGGATCTCAGCAACGACTGATTTCCCTTCCTCCATCGACCCGGCATATTTCGTCGCCGATCTCCGGGCAGCCTCGACTGACAATGCGGGGAACCGCCCGAGCTTGATCCGCTCCATTCGCCCGGTGCCTCTTACGCGCCGGCGCAGATAGAACGTCTTTGTGCCTCCCGCTGTAATGAGCAGTTCAAGGCCGGCGGCTCTGTCGTCGGTGTAAGCCATACGGGTTTCAGGAACTGGCAGGCTCTCGACGGCGGACTTGGTGAAATGGATTTTTGGCACCGATCGGACTCCGTTGTCACAGGTCTTCCGGAGCCGTTGTCACACCCTTTGTCACATTTACAGGGTTAAGTGCCATTATGATCCGTAAACCCACATTAACGCAGATTCGTCAAAAAACGGCGGAATTACAAGGAAAATATGTTGATCTATTAATGTCCACTGATCTCCGTTAATGTCCATTAAGACGCGTCGGAGGGACTTTTAATCAGTAGGTCTTGGGTTCGAATCCCAACGGGCTCACCATTGGCAAATCATCGCGACAGGCTCTCTGCGTCCGATCGAAGCCTAATCCGATCGGTCGCGGGTCCGGGCGTTACGGCCGCTCGGATCCCAAAACGGCGATCCATTGTTCGTCCCAACTCCCTCCCGGGGACAGTCTCATCGGGTCTCCACCGGACCGCCGGCCTCTTTCCAGGCGCTGAATCCGCCCTTCATATTGATAATCTTCGCCATGCCCATGCGGTTGAGCTGCTGGGATGCAAGCAGGGATCTCCAGCCACTGGCGCAATGGAGGATAAAGGTCCTGTCTTCGCCAAAAATGGGCTTGAAGTAAGGGCTTTCCGGGTCGACCCAGAATTCCAACATACCGCGGGGTGCGTGAAAAGAACCGGGTATGCGGCCTTCGCGCTCCAACTCGCGAGGGTCACGGATATCCACGACCACGACATCGCCCCGTGCCGCCAGGGCGATTGCATCCGCAGCCTCTATGCTTTCAACTTCCGCGTCTGCCTCGGCCAGAAGAACCTTGTATCCGCGCTCTAGGGGTCCGGGCATGGTCAACTCCTCATCAGTCATCATTATGATCGCCAGCGTCGCCCGGAGTCCGCGGCGTTCCCGAGCGCTTGAACAACGGAACCTTGAGCATCAGCGAGACCCGCATCGAAGTCTATGCCCAATTGGTTGCGACCAGGTGTGCGAACGTGAGTGACTGCTCTGGTGAACCAAAGTGCTGCATGCTCGTTGTCTTTCTGAGCTTTGTCGCAGCAACAGGGGCGAGACATTGGTGATCTCACGAAAACTCGCCTTCGAAATGGGCAAGCTCAAGCGAAAGCTCTGGTTCAGGCCCGCCTTATTCAGTCTCGGCGCCGTGGCCACCGTTTCGCTCGCCATTCTCCTGCCACCCGTCCTGTCATTCTCAGCGCCGACACAATTCGATCCCGAAGCCGTCGAGAAGGTCCTCACTGTGCTCGCATCCAGCATGCTGGCCGTCGTGACCTTCTCCTTGTCAGCCCTCGTCACCGCGCTTTCGGCTGCCGCCCAATCGGCAACCCCTCGAGCTGCGACGCTGCTCATGGAAGATGGCGGTGTTCAGAACGCCCTTTCGACCTTCGTTGGAGCATTTCTCTTCGGCGTGGTCGGCATCATCGGCATCTCAGGAGGAATCTACAGCAATAGCGGTCGCTTCCTCCTGTTCGCCGCTACTGCCGTCGTTATCGCAGTCGTTGTGGTGACGCTCGTCCGGTGGATCGATAGGATCACCCGGCTCGGGCGGGTCGGTTCGACCATCGACACAGTCGAGGAAGCAACAAGCAGGGCATTCGCCACCTATTCAGGTCTCCCGGCAACAACGAATCACGCGGTGCAACTTGCTGATGCCCATCTTGAGTATTCCGGCATTCCCGTTTTCGTGACAAAGGTTGGCTATGTTCAGCACCTGGATCTCGATCCTCTGGTGGTCGCAGCGCAAAAAGCGCGCGCGAAGATCCATCTCACCGTACGGCCCGGGGCCTTCGTCGATCCCACGCGCCGGGTCGCGGTGATCGATGTTGAAACATTGGGAGATCTCCCCGATCACGTTCGGGCAGCCATTACCGTCGGCGATGCCAGGAGCTTCGATCAGGACCCTCGATTCGGTCTGGTGGTTCTCTCGGAGATCGCGTCCCGAGCACTATCGCCTGGCATCAATGATCCTGGCACTGCAATCGATGTGATCGGAACTCTCGTTCGGATCCTTTGGACCTGGCAGGCCACCCATCAAAATGCCGCCGACGAGGAGGACAACACCTGTCTCTCTGTTCCACGTCTGGATCCAAGCGATATCCTCGAAGATTCTTTTCGGGCTATTGCAAGAGATGGTGCAGGAACGGTCGAAGTGGCAAGTCGCCTTGCCAAGGCTCTGCGCAGTCTGGAAGACTTGCCTGATGCAGATCTCAGCCTCGCCGCACGTGTCAGGTTGGCAGACCTCGTCGACAGGGTTCGGCTCAGCGGCTGCACAGAAAGCGACAGGACTACAGTTGAATCCATAGCCGCTGCTCCCTAGCCGATCTGCTCGGCCTGGGACAGGATCCTTCTCTGTAATGCCGCTGCCCGTTCTAGGTCATCGGAAATTGGATCAGCCTTACAGTAATGAAGTTTACGCTTGTAAATCACGTGTCGGAGGCAGATATTAAAAAGAGCAAGAGAAAATCTTGTATCGATTGAAAACGACGTAAAATCCCTCGCCAAATAATATGAAAATAGCGAGAAGCCGTAAGAATAATCTCGATAGGCTATCATGGATTGAGATTCTGCTTCTGATTAAAACGCTTCAGCGGGATGGAAGTCCTCAGAGGGAAGTCATGGCAACGAGAAAATTCAAAGTAGGCCAGCTTGTACGTATTCAGAAATCTTCCGCTCAAACACCGAAAGAAAACTTCAAGATCGTATTATTGATGCCTGCGGATCAGCAGGATATCTATCAATATAGAATCCAGAGTTCTCTCGATTCTCATCAAAGAATGGCAAAAGAAACCGATCTGTCCCTTTAGAGGGGAGGATTTAGTCTCATTATATGGAGCTTGGCATGGCCAAAGGGCAGATGCGGGGAAACCGCGAATTGAAGAAACCGAAAAAGAAAAAAGAGCCTGTAGCTCCGGCTGTTGGGATGAGCAAGGGCATACTGGCCTCGGCGACAACCGGGAAAAAGAAGGGTGTGTGACAACAAGATCGAAATCACAGTTGACCTCTTCCTGACTGCTGCAGCATCAGGAACTTTCAACCTCACTGAGGGTTCATCGGTGAGAATTCTCAAGAGGTGGAAGTTATGACGCGCAAACGAGCTTTGACGAAGCTGCTTCCGAGTTCACAGCTTGAGATCGGTATCGAGGCGAAGTTTCTGGCCGACAAATATAACATCCAACCCGAGGAGGCACAGCGGCTCGTTATTCTGGTCGGCGGCACTCGGGCCGATCTTGAAGCAGCCGTTTATGAATTGCAGGCCGGGCTTGCCTGACGGCACAATGCCAACTTGAGCATGTGAGTGGAGGCGCGGTGTTTCGTCCGTGTAAAGCGGAACGAATAGGGAACCGGCGCTTACTGCTTCGCGGTCTTGCGCGTCTTAGTTTTCTTCTCTGTCGGTGGCTTAGCTGCGGCCTCGGCTTCTTCCCGAGCCAGACGCAACACGCGCAGTCTCTGGGTCTTGGCCTCAGCCGACTTACGGTCGGCCTCGATGATCGACCAGGCCGCTTCATTCGTCTGCCCAGCCTTAGCGGCTCTCTTCGCTAGAGTGCTTTCCGCCACGACGATCCTCCAGAATAGCTTTACAGAAATCACAGATGAAAAAGGCGGGACACCGGATGCCCCGCCTAACATTGCTAGTCCGATGTTCAACGATCAGTCGATCTGAAAATCGATAACACGGAACATCGATAAAATCGTCTGGGCCCAGTACATCCGTGGTTGCCCAGAGATTTAAGTCTTAGGACGAGGCGTTCAAAACGGCCGACGTCTTTCCGGTCCGGCGATCTTGCTCGACCTCGTAATCCACCTTCTGGCCTTCAAGCAGACCAGACAAACCGGCGCGCTCAAGAGCGGATACATGGACGAAAACGTCCTGTCCGCCGGCATCCGGCTGAATAAATCCATAACCTTTGGTCGGATTAAACCATTTCACGGTACCTGTTGCCATGATAACTTCCTTTCAATCGCTCACAAGTTTTAGATCAGGTGAATATAGTTCACCTGCAAGTAGATCGATTTTGGACCGGAAGTATTATCAATCGCGACTTACGCCGCGCTTAGTCAAACAATTTCAGCAACAAGACCGACAGGTCAGATATAGGGCCCAGCTAGATTAAAGTCAACTCGGTTGAAGAAATTTCCCAGATTCAGGTGCGGTCATGATCTCTCATCGGAGCTGTCAATCTACCCGGATCCGGTTGAATTCCTGCCAGGAAACGACATTCTGACGGCAAGCTCATCACAATTTCATCGGGGGCTCGCCGCAACACGGGGGTGAGGAAGCGGAATATGAGGAAAATCGTGAGGGGATTTATGGTGATGTCCGGCGTGGCAATGCTCGTCGGTCCTGGTGACATGGCCTCGTCCGATGAACAGAACCCTTTATTTCAGTTCAACGGCAACCGGTACATTATAAGCGCTCAAGAGGCTGAAGGCGTCCTGACGCTTCGCGCTTACAAGGCAAAGGGAGCCACCGTATGGGAGCCCTTCGGATCTGCATCACTACCGCTTGGAGACGTCGATCAGCGCCGGCAGGCTGTTCGATCGGACCCCTCTCGCGGCAGCATCGTCGAGCGCATCTATTTCACAGGCAAAGCGATTGGCGTCTCAGCCGTGGACCTCGATAATTCCATTAACACCCAACGCTTTCGACATCCTGATGGGGCCGGCGCAGCGATGTAAGGCCTGCCTAAACTCAATTCGTTCTGAGGAGAGGGGAAGACAGATCAATCCGCTCACGTCGGAACATGCGTTCATCATCCTCGAATTCCTGGGCAAAGCGATGACCGGAATAGACAGCCGAAACGATCGCTGCAGGAGCCTCGCAGTCACCGATCCTGGTCACCTTTGTATGTTCACTTCTGGTATCGCCACCTCCTCCTAAGGCATCGAGTAGAGCATTATTTGGCAGGCGCGCGGTGACCAGCACGAGACAATCCGCTTTGTGCATATATCCCGCGCCGGTCCGTGCGTCGGCAAAGCGAACCTCACCGGGGCTGCTTCCCACAAGCATCCAATGCGTCACCATGGTCACGCCGAGCTGATGGAGCCGCTGGGCTGTTCGAGTATGCTCAAGAGTGTTGACGGTGAAAGACGAGATGTCGGCAGCCGGGGTCACGATCGTCACCTCATTACCTGCAAGTGCCAGCTTTTCGGCAATCACGGCGGCCATGTAGTAATGATCATCATCATAGATGATGATGTTGCCGACAGGATTGTTCCCGGTCATGACATCATCCGGGGTAAACAGCGGCATCTCTGGCGATAGAGGCAATGGGCGATGGGCAAAGCGACCAATACCATCGTTGCGCCATGTGGCCCCTGTCGCCAGAACGACATGCCCGGCGCCAAATTCCATAATGTCGGCGGGTGTCAGGTCGCTGCCGAGAAAAACCTCGACATTCAGCATTCGAGTGATCTGAGATACCCTCCAATCACGAACGCGGAGCCATTCGCGAAGCCCGGGTAGTTCTCCCTCCAAAGTCACGCGTCCACCGAGATGGTTCTTCTTTTCGGCAAGAGTCACCGCATAACCGCGTTGGCCCAAGGCTCGGGCGCATTCGAGACCTGCTGGCCCTCCCCCGACAACTAAGATCGACTGGTCGCTCTTCTTGGCGGCAATTCTCTCAGGATGCCATCCCCTGCGCCACTCCTCGCCCATGGTGGGATTTTGAGTGCAGCGAAGATGCGTCATGGCAAAGTGGCTGGACACGCAGATGTTGCAGCCAATGCATTCGCGGATATCATCGATGCGGCCCTCCTCGATCTTTCTGGGCAGGAAGGGGTCGGCGATGGAAGGACGGGCCGCGCCGATCATGTCGAGCACGCCACGACGAAGAAGACTTGCCATCGTGTCGGGAGACGTGAAGCGACCGACACCGACCACCGGTTTTGACGTCACGGATTTGAGCCCTGTCATAAAGGGCTCATGATCATTTTCAGGTGCGAAACGTGAGGTGGGCGAATCGTCGGCCCAGGTGCCTACGACGAGGTCCCAGAGATCGGGCACTTCCGCAAGCAATCCGATCGCCTCAATTCCCTCGTCAGCGACTCGCAACCCCTCTGTGCCGAACAGCTCGTCGACGATGAGCCTGACGCTCACCGCCATGCCGTCGCCTCCCCCCTCCCGCGTCACCTCGATCAACTCCCTGAGCAGTCGAATGCGGTTCTTCAGAGGCCCACCATACTCATCCGACCGCTGATTGCGTGGCGACAAAAACTGAAACGCGATTGTTGAGAAGTTCCCATCGACGTTGATGATATCGAAGCCGGCCGTGCGCGCCCTCTTTGCTGCTGCCTTCCACCAACCCAGCAGCGCCCTGATGTCGGTTTTGTCCATCGCTCGCACCTGGACGGGGTGGTAGCCGCTGACGGGCCGATCCATAGGACCGAGCGGCACCTCGCGGGTCATCCGATTGGCGTTGTAATTGGCGGGATAGGCTAATTGCACGCCGGCGAGCGAACCGTGCTCGTGAACTGCTTCAACCATCAGTGCCAGCGGCGGAATGTCTCCGTCATCCCACAGCATATGCAAGACTTCGGGCATGAGGTCACCGGATGGGTGCACGGAGCAGTGTTCCGTATTCACCACCGCCCATCCCCCCTCCGCCTTTACGCCGCGCATGGCGGCATGCGCCATGGGACGAAGATTGCCCATCCCGTTGCAATGCGGGGTCTGATAGAACCTGTTTCGAGCCGTCACCGGACCTATTCGGATAGGCTCGAATAATATGTCATAGCGCTGATCACGCATCCCTCATCCCCGCTGGAACCGCTGGCCCAGCGCGCAGTGTATCGCGTGCCCTTCTTCAATTTGGAATGAGACAAATGATGAAGTTCAGGCCAGCATGTCGCGCACCAGGGGGACGACGCGGCGGGCATATAGCTCAATGCAGTGCATGAGCTTGTTATGGGACAGGGGACCTGCGCTATATTTCAGGTCGAAGCGAGACAGACCCAGTGCTTCCACGGTCTTGGCGATCTTCCGGGCAACCGTCTCGGGTGAGCCTACATACAAGGATCCTCGATCAGCTTCGCGATCAAATTCCTCCCGCGCCATGGGCGGCCATCCCCGCTCGGCGCCGATTCTGTCCCGCATAATCTTGTAACTTGGCCAGAATTCGTCCCGCGCCTGCTCGTCTGTTGTCGCCACGTAACCTGGAGAATGGACGCCGATCGGCTTCGGGGTTTTGCCCAACTCCGCGAAGGCACGATGATAGAGGTCGACGTAGCCCCGGAAGCGACCGGGATCGCCACCTATAATTGCAAGCATAAGGGGTAGATCGTAGCTCGCAGCCCGAACGACGGACTTGGGGCTTCCCCCGACGCCGATCCAGGTCTTGAGTCGTCCCGTTTCCACGGGTGGAAACACCTGCTGGTCCTGAAGGGCTGCTCGCGTCGCTCCGCTCCAGGTGACAGAGGTTCGCGTGATCAGGAGTGAGAACAGTTCGAGCCTCTCCTCGAAAAGTTTCTCGTACTGATCCAGTTCAAAGCCAAACAGGGGGAAGGATTCGGTGAAGGATCCACGCCCCAGCATGACCTCGGCGCGACCGTTTGAAATTGCGTCCAAGGTCGAAAACCGCTGAAAGAGCCGAACAGGATCGTCGGAACTGAGAACGGTAACAGCTGAGCCCAAATGTATCTTCGTGGTCTTGCTTGCCAAAGCGGCGAGCACGGTCTCCGGCGAGGAGATGGCAAAGTCTGCCCGATGGTGCTCGCCGACTCCAAAGAAATCGAGGGCCAGTTCATCAGCGAACGCACCTTCGGCAATCACATCCCGGATAACCTGAGCGTGAGGCAGCGCTCCTCCGTCTGGTCCTGATGTCACGTCTCCGAAAGTGTCGAGTCCCATCTCCAGGTGATCTGCCATGTTGATCCGGCCTCAGTACACGAGAAAAGCCCAGCCCGCCGTGACGGCGAGCCGGGCTAATCTTGATTAGTTAATGCAGAACCCGATCTACGTCACCCCGGCAGGCGACCGTCCGGTGTGTACTTGTCAACCGCATCGGGCAGATCGCGCGAGAGTCTGGCCAGCAGTTCCTCTCGGGAGAGACCCGTCTGGGCGGACAGGGTATCCAGAACCTCAGGACCGATTGCTTTCTCGAGCTCTGAGGGCGGTAGTTCCTTGTTCGGCCCTGTTCCCACCCAGCTGTCAGCAACATCGCCCTGACCGTTTTTCTTGAACTGGTCGATCAGGTCGCCAAGGCCACCGCTGAGCACGCTACCGGCGCTGGAGCCGCCGAGCATCCCTCCCAGTCCGCCAAGGATTCCTCCAAGGCCAGATCCACCTTCTGCCTGACCCGCTCCCTGCCCCTGAGCTCCAGCCTTTCCCAGTCCACCGAGCATTTCGGCAATCTTGTCCCTGTTCTGATAGCCAGCGACTGCCAACAGCCCGAGAAGGGCCGTCATAGACGGTAATCCGCGACTCATGTTTAGTTCTCCTTGTCTAACGCAGAAAAAATCGCGCTTGCCTGATTTGCGTTCCGTAAAATCTTTGCTGCGGTCACGTGGGTCCAGTTCGACAACTTACCGCGCTTTGCGTAAATCTTTGCTTGATCGCCTGAAGAAAGGACAGCCTATGGGTTTCATCTGGACCATCATTATTGGGTTCGTCGCCGGTGTCATCGCCAAGTTCATCATGCCAGGTCCGAATGAACCGTCCGGCTTCATTCTGACCACGATTCTAGGAATCGTCGGTGCTATCGTTGCGACATTTCTCGGACAAGCGCTGGGATGGTACTCGCCAGGAGAGGGCGCCGGACTCATCGGAGCCGTGGTGGGGGCGATCATCCTCCTCCTCATCTGGGGAGCTATTGCTAAGCGGCGAGGCTAACCTCGCGTCATCGAGGATCAGCGAGACCGGCTGACGGAACAGTCTCGCGAGCGAAAAGTTGATCCGCCTTGCCGGATCGCTTTTCGCCGCGAAAGGGACTCTCTTAAGAAAGGGCGTAGCTTCCTGAATGCGGATTAGCGGATCGCGCCCAACCGCGACTTGGAAATGACACGGCGGTCCGTTACCTTGATCGGCATGGATTTTCTTCCATGACATCTTCTGGTCTGTTTGCGTTCAATGCAGGGTCTTCCAGCATCAAGGTCGGCATTTTTCGCGTGGAGGCGGCACTACAACGGGTTGCCACCGCCTCCATAGATCTTCGCCACAAACCCACAGTCCTGAAGCTTACCACGGAGAGCACGACCAGAGATCTGACACTGGGCAAAGATGTTTCCGATCTGTTGCCTCTTGTTGAGGAACTGGTCGGAGTGCTGTGCGAGGAATGCGGGCTGGGCGATCTGCTCGGGGTGGGCCACCGCATCGTCCACGGAGGCAATCTCTTCACAGATGCCACGGCGGTCAACGAAAAAAGCCTCGAGATGATCCGTTCACTCATTCCCCTAGCTCCGTTGCATCAGCCTCAAGGCCTGCACCTTATCGAGGCGATGCGCAGCTTGAGACCAGAACTTCCACAATCGGCTTCTTTCGACACGGTTTTTCATCGTACCCAGGATGAGAGGCGGCGCCGCTTTGCCCTGCCCCGCGAATTTGAAGACCAAGGCATAAAGCGCTACGGCTTTCATGGTCTTTCCTACAAGTTTATCGCTGCTGCCCTGCGGAAGCGTGACCCCGCATTTGCGGCTGGGCGAGTTGTGGTCGCTCACCTCGGCAGCGGTGCAAGCCTTTGCGGGCTTGTCAATGGAGTCAGCCGTGACACCAGCATGAGTTTTTCCACCCTTGATGGCATTCCCATGGCGACGCGGCCGGGTTCGCTTGACGCCGGTGTTCTGCTTTACCTGCTTCAGCAGCGGGGCTGGTCAGCGGAAGCCCTGGAAGACCTGCTCTATCATCGCTCTGGGCTTCTCGGCATCTCCGGCGTCAGTGCCGATACGCGCGATCTTCTCTCTAGCTCCCTGCCAGAAGCACGTCAGGCACTTGAACTCTTCACATTGGCTACTGCACGAGAAGCGGCGGGCATTGCCACGACAATGGGCGGCTTGGACGGCATCGTGTTCACCGGAGGAATCGGAGAGCATCAACCGCAAATCAGGGCTGCGGTTTGCGCCCAGCTGACGTGGCTTGGAACGCGTCTTGACGCTCGAGCCAACGAAGAAGGGATGTTTCGGATCGATGCCCCAGCCAGCCGCGTTGCCTTGGCAGTGCTGGCCACTGACGAAGAGCAGGTGATTGCCGAGGAGGCCTTGGACGTGCTGGGTTGATGATCTCGATCAAAGACATTTGCTTTACAGCTAGGCATCATCGCCCAAACAATTTTAGCGGAGCATTTTTATGGTCGACCCGACACATCCCGACACCGCCTCGAGGAGGCCGCGGCTGTCTTCGGATCTCCTCCATCGTATGAACGGCTGGTGGCGCGCCGCCAATTACTTGTCGGTCGGTCAGATCTATTTGCTGGACAATCCCCTCTTACGCGAGCCCTTGACGCTCGATCATGTCAAACCCCGGTTGCTGGGCCATTGGGGCACCACACCCGGTTTGAATTTTATCTATGTGCATCTCAATCGGGTGATCAAAGAACAGGATTTGAACGTTCTCTTCATCGCGGGTCCTGGTCATGGTGCGCCGGGAGTTGTGGCGAGCACCTACCTGGAAGGCACCTACAGCGAAGTCTATCCGGACGTTTCGGAAGACGAGGAAGGGCTCCGGCGACTGTTTCGCCAATTTTCGTTCCCCGGGGGCATTCCCAGCCATGCCGCACCGGAGACACCGGGGTCAATCCATGAAGGCGGTGAACTCGGCTATTCTCTGGCTCACGCCTTTGGCGCGGTCTTGGACAATCCTGAGCTCATCGCCGCCTGTGTGGTGGGTGATGGCGAAGCCGAAACTGGTCCCTTGGCTACGTCTTGGCATGCGAACAAATTTCTTAATCCAGCTGCCGATGGGGCTGTCCTCCCGATCCTCCATCTGAACGGCTACAAGATCGCCAATCCAACGGTGCTGGCCCGGATCTCGTCAGAAGAGTTGGATTCACTCTTTCGCGGCTACGGCTATTCTCCGCTCCTTGTCGAGGGAGAGGACCCGGTGGAGATGCACCAGAAGATGGCCGTTGCCATGGATCAGGCCATGGCGGACATCCGTTCGATCCAGCAAGCAGCTCGTCAGGAAGGCGTGGTTGAGCGGCCAGGCTGGCCAATGATCATCCTCCGTAGCCCAAAGGGTTGGACGGGTCCTAAAAAAGTGGACGGGCTGAAGAGCGAAGGCTTCTGGCGTTCCCATCAGGTTCCCTTCTCGGACATGAAGAAGGCCGAGCATCTCACTCTGCTTGAAGAGTGGATGCACAGCTACAGACCCGAGGAGCTTTTTGACGACAACGGGCGCCTGCGCGAGGAGATCGCCAGTCTGGCACCGATCGGCGCAAAGCGGATGAGCGCGAACCCTCATGCCAATGGGGGCATTCTGAGAAAACCTCTGAGGTTGCCGGACTTTACCCGCTATGCCGTCGCTGTTCCCCGGCCGGGAGCCACCGATGCAGAGGCCACACGGGTGATGGGTGCCTTCCTACGCGATGTCATGACCGCCAATGAAGCGACGAGAAATTTTCGAGTGTTCGGTCCCGACGAGACCGCCTCAAATCGCCTTCAGGCGCTCTTCGAGGTCACCGATCGGGCATGGGACGCGGAAACAATTGTCGAAGACGATCATCTGGCACCGGATGGCCGGGTGATGGAGATCCTGAGCGAGCATCTTTGTCAGGGCTGGCTGGAAGGCTACCTTCTGACGGGCCGGCACGGCCTTCTCTCCTGCTACGAGGCATTCATCCACATCGTGGATTCCATGTTCAATCAGCATGCGAAATGGCTCAAGACCGCTCGAGACGTGCCCTGGCGCCGTCCGATCTCATCGCTAAACTATCTGCTGACATCGCATGTTTGGCGGCAGGACCATAATGGCTTCAGCCATCAGGATCCTGGCTTCATCGACCACGTTGTGAACAAAAAGGCCGATATCGTGCGGGTCTATCTGCCGCCGGATGCGAACACACTCCTCCATGTGACCGACCACTGCCTGCGCAGTTGGGATCGCGTCAATGTCATCGTAGCCGGAAAGCAGCCCGCTCCTCAGTGGCTGGACATGGACAGCGCGATCAACCATTGCGAGCGCGGTATTGGTATCTGGGAATGGGCTAGCAATGACCAAGGTATGGAGCCCGATGTCGTCATGGCCTGTGCCGGAGACGTACCAACGCTTGAGACTCTGGCAGCAGTTGACTTGATGCGCCACCGGCTTCCCGAGCTAAAGGTGCGAGTCATCAACGTCGTCGATCTCATGACCCTGCAGCCTCGATCGCAACATCCTCATGGCTTGACGGATGGAGATTTCGACGCGCTGTTCACCAAGGACAAGCCGGTGATCTTCGCCTATCACGGCTATCCCTGGCTGATCCACCGACTGTCGTACAAGCGCACGAATCACGACAACATGCATGTGCGCGGGTATGTGGAAGAGGGTTCGACAACCACTCCTTTCGATATGGTCGTTCGGAACAAGCTAGACCGCTATCATCTCGTGTCTGACGTAATCGAGCGGGTTCCCCAGCTCGGTGTCAAGGCGGCTTATCTGAAGCAGTATCTCCAGGACACGCTCAGTGAGCATAAGCGCTTTATCTGCGAGCATGGCATCGACATGCCCGAGATCCGTAATTGGCGTTGGCCGGCGTAATTCGAGATCCCGCAGAAGGCGAGACGAAGGAGATCAATCTTCCTTAGTCGCGGCGCTATCGCTCGTGTAGGGGGGCCGGGGGATGTTCATATGTGCAGCTCTTAGTGCTTCCGACCAACTGTTCCGTAGATCCTGGAAATAAGGATCTCCGACTTCGATCCGGGCCGAAACTTGGGTGGCGAGCGCGTCACGCCTGATGACGATGATATCGATCGGCAGTCCGACTCCCAAATTCGATCGCATCGTCGAATCCACAGAAATCAGGCCGATTTTCAGAGCGTCGTAGATATCGATGTCATAGGTCACCGCCCGGTCCAGGATTGGTTTGCCGTATTTGTGTTCGCCGATCTGCAGAAAGGGCGCGTCCATTCCACACTCGATGAAGTTACCGGCCGAGTAGATCATGTAGAGCTTTGGCGGTTTGCCCTTGATCTGACCGCCGAGCAGGAAAGATACTTCGAAGGATACGCCGGCCTCTTCCAATGCCTCGCCCAATTCGTGGCGGATTTGCCGAAGTCCCAGCCCCACAAGCTGCGCTGCCCTGAACATGCTGGGCACGGTTTCGAGGGTTTCAATGCGCCCGCTGTGTGGATCCTTCATCCCTTCAGCCAGCAGCCCCATGACCGATTGCGACAGCGACAAGTTACCAGCAGAGGCCACGGAGACGACCCGCTCTCCTGGTCGGTCCCACACATGCAGCTTGCGGAAGGTGGAGACGTTGTCGATGCCCGCATTGGTGCGGGTGTCGGCAATCATCACCAACCCTTCCCGTACCAGAATTCCAGTGCAATACGTCATGTGATCCACTTCCGATTTGGCCATTCACGCGCGGCGAGACGTCTTCACACCTGCCACCGGGGTTATGGCACGCGGGCCAGTGAAAGTGTCGGACTCATTTCAAGATTGTGCCTGCCTTGATCCATCGGAGACGTGGACACCCACCGTCAACTTCTCTTCGCCTCCGCCGAGGCGACTGCCCCGCACGGGCGCTGCGCCGAGATAATCAAGCGCCGTTGCCACACGCACATGGGCATCAGTTGGGCAAATGCCGTTGGCAGGATCGAAGCCCACCCAGCCCAACCCTGGGATCTTCGCTTCAGCCCAAGCATGCGACGCCTCCTGCTCCGTCAGCCCGTCGGCGCGGAGAAAATGCCCGGAAACGTAACGAGCCGGAATTCTTAGATGGCGAGCGCAAGCGAGAAAAATATGGGTGAGATCCTGGCACACACCGCTTCGCATGGCGAATGCCTCTGCCGCCGTCGTCAGCGAGGTGGTGGGCTGAGTATCAAAGGTGAGCTCATCGTGAATGGCCGCCAACAGCCGATGCAGCACCGATAGCTCGTCGCGTTCAGACCCGCGTGCCGCGCGTCGCGCAAAAATTCCTAAGGCATCGTCGCAAGCGGTAAGTGGCGTCTCTCGCAGATAGACTTCCTCCGGCAGACGCTCCACAGTTCCCCGAACGATCCCGTTGGTGTTCGTCGTCTCCACGTCGCCAATGACATTGACTGCGAGGCTTTCGATGGGACCGGCAACGGAAAGCATATGGATGATGTTGCCGAAAGCGTCCTCTCCGGATTTCAATCTGCTGTCTGTGTCCGTCTCGATTCTCCAGGCGCTGACATGCTGACCCTCATGAGCTCGTGGCGTCAGTCGCAAGCGCTGGACGATTGCCTTTGACGGGCGGTCATAGGCATACACGGTGCTAAAAGCGATGTGGATTCGCATGGCGGCTTCCGTGTTGTTATGTCGGGTTCGTCAGGACAGATATTGTTCGGCGATGGCCGAGCCCAATTTGTCGTTTTCGGCGATAAAGCCAAGGATGAATTCATGCAGTCCCTGCTGAAAGACATCCTCGATGCGCGTGCTCGAAAGACGCGCCAACGTGCCGCTCGCCAAGCGCTGAGTCAAACCGCGCCGACCATAACTTTCAGAAATCATATCGGCATATCGGACAATCACATCATAGCAGGCCATCAGGGACCGCGGCATCTGCCGGTTGAGGATCAGCAGGTCGGCGACCAGCCATGGTTTTACGCTTTCCCGGTAGACCCAGCGGTAGGCCGTCAGGGCCGAGACTTCGCGCAATATCGTCGTCCAATGAAAATAGTCCAGACTGCCGCCGACTTGTTCACTTTCCGGAAGCAGAACGTGATACTTCACGTCCAAAATCCGAGCCGTGTTGTCCGCGCGTTCGACGGCAGAGCCCAGCCTCATGAACCAGTAGCCATCGTTGCGCAGCATGGTTCGATGAGCCGAGCCATCAAAGCTCAGCGAGACGCCCTTCACAAATTCAAGGAACCGAGTGAACTCCTCCCGGCCCATGGAGGGGTTCTCCAATCGCTTCATCTCGTGCCAAGCGTCGTTAATCGTCTCCCACATCTCGACCGTCAAAGCCGTCCGCACAGCACGCGCATTGGTCCTGGCGATGGAAAGACATTGGCGGATCGATGATGGGTTCTGCGGGCTGAATGCCAGGAACTCACGGACCGTCCGCTCATTGGCCGTCGTGTAGATCGAATTGAAGATGCCCACGGCCCCTGCCGAGGCGACGGCGCTATCCCATTCTCGGCTATCCCCGCCATAGCTCTTGGGAAGAGATGCCAGCCGCATGGTCGCGTCCAAGATACGGGCCAAATAGTCGGCGCGCTCGATATAGCGTGCAGTCCAATAGAGGTTGCTAGCGGTTCGTGACAGCATGGTCAGCAGATCTGCAGTTCAGGCATCGAGCACCCACGTGTCCTTTGTGCCGCCGCCCTGGCTCGAATTCACGACCAAAGACCCCTCCTTCAATGCCACGCGCGTCAGTCCTCCTGGCACGACCCTGATGCCATCCGCCCCGGTCAAGACAAAGGGCCGCAAATCCACATGTCGAGGCGCAATGCCCGACGTTACAAATGTCGGACAGGTCGACAGCGCCAAAGTGGGTTGAGCGATGAAGTGGTGGGGCGTCGCTTTGAGCTTTCGCCGAAACTGCTCGATCTCGGCGCGGCTCGCACCAGGCCCAACCAGCATACCATAACCGCCGGATCCATTGACTTCCTTCACCACAAGTTCTGGGAGCTTGTCCAGAACATGGCTCAGCGACTCCTTCTCGCGGCAGCGGAGAGTGGGCACGTTCTTCAGGATCGGCTCCTCTCCGGTGAAGAACTTCACGATCTCGGGCATGTAACTATAGACCGCCTTATCATCGGCCACGCCGGTCCCTACTGCATTGGCGAGTGTAACGTTCCCCGCCTCATAGGCACTCATCAGGCCGGGAACTCCAAGCACTGAATCGCCGCGAAAAACCAGCGGATCCAGAAAATCGTCGTCGATGCGCCGGTAAATCACGTCGACCCGCTTGGGGCCATCGGTCGTGCGCATGTAGACGACCTCGTCCTGCACGAAAAGATCGGGTCCTTCCACCAGTTCCACGCCGAGCTTATCCGCCAGAAAAGAGTGCTCATAGAAGGCTGAGTTGTACGATCCGGGAGTCAGAAGCACCACATTGGGATCGCGGGTCCTCAGAGGTGCCACAGAATGCAAAGTGGCAAGCAGACCGTCCGTGTAGGTCTCCACGGGCGCAACCTTGATCTCTTCGAACAACTCCGGAAAGAGGCGGATCATCACCTCTCGGTTCTGCAGCATGTAGCTGACGCCGGATGGCGTTCTGACATTGTCCTCAAGCACATAGAAGGTACTGTCGTCGACCCGGACGAGATCAATTCCCGCCAAGTGAACATAGATGCCGTGCGGCACCGGTCGTCCCACCATCTCCAGGCAGAAATGCTGGTTTCCCAACACCAGGTCGGCAGGAATAATTCCGGCTTTGAGAATCTCACGCTTACCGTAGACGTCGGTCAGGAACGCGTTCAGCGCCGTTACCCGCTGCTTCAATCCCTTTTCAAGAACCGCCCACTCCTCCTTCGTAAGCACGCGAGGAATGATGTCGAAAGGGATCAGTCTTTCAGCTGCCTCGGCTTCGCCATAGACGGCGAAGGTGATCCCGATCCTTCTGAAAAAGAGTTCGGCTTGACTTCGGCGTGTCGCGAGGAGGTCGCGCGGTGCCTCATCAAGCCAAGTCTTGACCTTTTCGTAAGCAGCGCGAACAGCCAATGGGTCTCCATCGGACATGCCGTGCATCTCGTCGAACGTAGCCATGACCCTCCCCATCTCATCCGGCGCGCGATGCAAACGTGCAACGTTTAGTCAGCAATGTCTATGCCAGCCCCCACACCTCGATTTTCCGCGGGAGCAGTGACGGAGAATGCCCTTAGTGAAAGCAACTGGCTACAAACTGAGCACCCTTACATGTCTGGTCTCGGCGGAAACTCGCTTAGCCTGACAAAGATCCAAAACCTGCACTATGGTCCCTCCAAAGCAATCGTATGGAGGGTGAGATGGCCGTTTGGGATCGTGATGAAGGCGGGCTTATCATGCTTCGTCCGTTGGCGGGGTACGAGACGGCGGTGGTCGCAGAGAGTGCTGGCGCCCTTCGTATTGAACACAGCACGACCCCGGATCCTGCAGGGCCTCGGGATGCCCTGCAGCTGATTCTGACTTCAGCCCAGGCAAAGACGTTGGCGGGAGCCCTTCTGCGCATGGCGGAGCAAATCGAACGGCCGGCTCCACCAGGAGTCCTGGCCAACTGAAGAAGGCCGATTGTACTCTGCGAAGAAGCGCTATAGCTTCCGATATGAGTGAATCGGGGATGCGATGATGGGGAAGATCGTCGTCGAACTGACGTCGATGTGAGGTTTCGGGGATGAAATACGGCGTTCTGTTCCTGCTGTTCCTGGTGGCGGGGTGCACCAATCTCACTTTGCGCGACGAGGCGCCCCATTACAGCTGGGTGGCGAAGCGCGGCCTCGATCGCAGCACGGCTTGCGTTGCGGGGGCGCTGGACGATGCGTTCAGGCAAAGTTCGCCGATTGACCGGCCTATCGTCCATCGCGTGAGCACAATCGAAAAGGGCCAGATCTATGTGGTCCGTCCGGAACTCGACCGAGTCTGGGGGCAACTCTACAAGGTTCGGCTCATGATGCTCACCGACAGAGAAACAGTCATAGACCTCTACGCCCTCCCCGCCTGGATGAATCCCGTTAAGGCCGCGTTGCGCCGCTGCTTGTGAGGTTTAGGCAAGAGGTTTCGGTCGTTGCTTTGCAAAGGCTGGATCAAATGCTATTAGCGCGGGCTCTGGAGGGGTGGCCGAGTGGTTTAAGGCAGCGGTCTTGAAAACCGCCGTGCGTGCAAGCGCACCGTGGGTTCGAATCCCACCCCCTCCGCCAGATCTTCGTCTACCCATGTCCACTGTCGTCCATTTCGACCTTGAGATTTCCAGGTTTAAGCCCTTTTGACGTTTGCTGTTGTCCGCCAACGTCTGCTACCATCCAGCTCGATGATATGGGTAGGAGCATGGGTAGGATTTGGCATGCCGCGGACCATCAATCGGCTGAGCGCGCTCAAAGTCGCTTCAACCTCGGCAAAGGGCATGCACCCGGATGGGGCCGGTCTCTATCTGCAAATCACTGGCACCGGTGCAAAAAGTTGGATCTTCCGCTTCAAACTTCACAAACGCAGCCGGGACATGGGACTGGGCTCCGCATCGCTGATCTCACTCGCCGATGTACGCAGAGAGGCTGAGAAGGCAAGAGCCCTCCTGCGTCTCGGCATCGATCCCATTCAGGCTCGAAAATCTGATCGCGCTCAAGAGCTTCTGAGCGCCTCTCGCGCCAAGACCTTTGACGACTGCGCGTCTCAATACATTGCTGACCACAAGGTGGCGTGGCGGAATCCAAAGCACGTTCAGCAGTGGGAGAACACATTGCAGACCTATGCGTCCCCTGTCTTCGGGAGCTTTCCCGTTGCAGATGTGGACACGGGCCTCGTTCTTCAGGTGCTGAAGCCGATCTGGCTCTCCAAGCCTGAGACCGCGAGCCGCTTGCGGGGCCGGATCGAGAGCATTCTGGGATGGGCCGCGACCATGGGGTATCGCAGCGGCGAGAATCCCGCCCGCTGGCGCGCCCATCTTGAGAACCTCCTCCCGGCGAAGGGCAAGGTCCGTGCGGTCAAGCATCATGAGGCCCTCCCCTACACTGAAGTTGCCGACTTCCTTATGTCGTTCGCGGAGGACACCAGCATCTCAGCCGAAGCGATGCGCTTCACCATTCTTACCGCGAGCCGCACAGGAGAGGCGCTGGGTGCACGGTGGGAGGAGTTCGATCTCGAGCAAGGAATCTGGACAGTTCCGGCCTCACGCATGAAGGCTGGCAAACAACACCGTGTTCCTCTCTCCCCCGAATTAATCGCCCTCCTCCACAGGCTGGCTAGTCTTCGCCAGAACGACTTCGTCTTTCCTGGCCAACGTTTCCTGAAGCCTCTGTCGAACATGGCTTTGCTCATGATGCTTCGTAGGCTGGGAAGACCGGACATCACCGTGCATGGGTTTCGGAGCTCATTCAGGGACTGGGTCGCCGATCAAACCAATTTTCCTCGAGACGTTGCAGAGATGGCTCTGGCTCATGCGGTCGGTGATGCAGTGGAAGCTGCCTATCGGCGTGGTGAGATGTTCGAGAAACGGCGAAGGCTGATGGTCGCCTGGGCAAATTATTGCTGCTCAGAACATCGCGACCATAGAAACAATGTCACACCGATGCGCACCGGAGCATCTGTCTGACGCAAAGCGAAAGCAGTGTGGCCTCGCACGGGAGGCACTTGTTCTCTTGCCGCCGAGGAGCGCGGACGTCTCTTCGAATGCTCCGGCAGCCGTTTATTGATCGCGGAAGCGCCTCTGCGGTTCTTGCCACCATCGTCGCCGCCTGTGCCGTGCTGCTGATGCCTGAGGCTCAGTACTGGCTCGACTAAGTTTCAGATGCACCGGGCTCAGCCGGTGTGCCGGTCAAGCGAGCTCCTTGAGCCGATCTTCTGAGGTTGACCCAGCAAGGCTTGCATCAATCCGTTTGAAGGTTGCCAGCGCCTGGCCGACGACCTGATCCATATTATAATAGCGATAGGTGGCCAGACGGCCCACAAACCAAACACCCTTCTCGGCTTTGGCCAAAGCTTCATACCTCTTATAGAGGGCGGAATTCTCTGGTCGCGGTATGGGATAGTAAGGGTCTCCCTCCGCGCACGGATACTCATAGGTTATTGTTGTTCGCGGATGAGTTTGCCCCGTGAGGTGTTTGTATTCAGTAACCCGCGTGTAGGGCTCACCCTGGGGATAATTGATCACTGCAACCGGCTGGTGATGCTCTACATCCAAAGTGACGTGCTTGAACTCAAGACAACGATACGGAAGTTTACCATAGCAATAGTCAAAATACTGATCGATTGGTCCGGTGAAAATCACCCGCTTATGTGCAACTTGGCCTTTGATTTCAGCATAGTCGACACCCGTCTGTATATCGATATTGGGAAGGTCCAACATTCTTTTAAACATTCTTGTATACCCTTCAGCTGGCATGTACTGGTAGGTATCAGAGAAATATCGGTCATCCTCATTGGCCCGTGTGGGCACCCGCGACGTCACCGATTTATCGAGTTCCGCAGGCTCCAGGCCCCATTGTTTTCGCGTATAGCTACGAAAGAACTTTTCATAGAGATCTCTTCCCACCCGTGCGAGCACCACATCTTCTGATGTTCTGATTTCGCTGATGGGTTCCGCCCGCGCTCGCAGGAATGTCTCGACCTCTTCGTCGGTCTTGAGCTGCAAGCCATAGAGGACGTTGATTGTCGTGCGATTTATAGGAATGGGGACCAGTTGACCGTCCACGTGAGCGAGAACTCGGTGCTCATAAGGCCGCCAATCGGTGAAGCGCGACAGATACTCGAAAATCATCTCTGAGTTGGTGTGAAAGATGTGCGGGCCATATCGGTGCATGAGCACGCCGGATGCATCGTAGCAGTCAAACGCATTTCCGCCGACGTGCTCACGGCGGTCGATCACCAGAACGCGTCCTCCGCGAACGCTAGCAAGGCGTTCCGCCATCACGCTGCCGGCAAAACCGGCACCGACGATCAACCAGTCATACATGTGCCTGTTCCCCCTCTACCTGGCGAACCTTTTGAGTGGTATGAGGATCCGTTCGGCAGAGCGCCCGCTTTAACAAGGACTCCATGGAGGCCCAGGTGCCGTCCCAGGACATACTCTTGAGCCGGCGATCCACTCGGTCCAGCCACGGCTTCATGGGCCGCTGCATGACCATCTCGACCTTGGTCACCATGGCGGCCGCATCCTCTGCAATCTCCACCAAGCCAGAGGTGCCGTAGGGCTCCACTACGTCGGCGATCGCGGTCGAAACCAGGGGAAGCCCGGCGGATAGAAATTCAGGCGTCTTGGTCGGACTGATGAAGCGGGTTGCCTCGTTGCGGGCAAACGGCATGAATCCGGCATTCCACCCCGAAATATATGCGGGAAGTTCGGCGTAGCTCTTCCCCCCCAGCCAGTGTAAATTTTCTCTTCGAGGCAAAAGCGCGGGATCGATCTTAACAACGGGGCCGATCATGACGATTTGCCAGTCCGGCCGTGCATCTGCAACCGCACTGACGAGATCGACATCCATGCGTTCGTCAATGACCCCGAAAAACCCAATCCGCGGCCGCGGTAACGCTCTCTGATCCTCAGGATCAGGCAGCGTGCCGGACCGCGCTTTTGAAAAATGTTCTTTGTCTATGCTGCTGGGAAAAGCGTGAATGTTATGGTGCGATTTTTTTTTCGCTTCATAGAGGCTATGGCCTCCTGTGAAGACCACATGCGCTAAGGACAGGAGCGCGCTCTCCAAATCACGCATGATCTTCGGCGCACCACGGAACGCAGACAACTCATCCATGCAATCATAGACATACAGATCCGGCGTCACGTGAGCGCTGAAGCGGAGCGCCATTGGCGTGTAGTACCAGAAGATCAGGAACCCGTTCTGGCGGTTTGAGACCAGGCAGTCGAGGAATCGGCGCTGCTCTTCAATGGCCTCTTTCTCCCCAATGCCGATCGGAAGTACCGGCACCGCGATAATGATCCCATTTGGTTGGTGTCTCAGTTCGAGCCGGCCTGCGGCGCCGTCCTCATAGATCGGTTCTTCGATGTAATAAATCCGCCTGCCGAGAGAGGCTCTGCTCAGCAAATGCTGAGGTCTTTGATATACGAAATCCCACCTGAGATGTGAGAAGCATATAATAGTTTGCTCTTCTTTATATGTACTTCCATCTTTGCGGTATTCGCCTGAAGAAATCTGCAACATTATAAACCCCAACTCAGACTGCACGTCGATATCTTGGACGCAAATCTAAGAACTGGGGTGTTTGCTGTTCGTTTCACATTTGACGCGTACGGTTTCGTACATGGTTCAACCGGCCAGACATCCTACTCGATCCGACTTGTCGGGTGATCTGATCCCTCTGCCTGGAGACGCCACATCTTATCAAAGACTCCGCGTCTTGCCCGAAGCTCGGCGGCTGTCCCGTCCTCCGCGATCACTCCATCCTTTATGACAAGGATCCGATCGAAATGAATCAATGTGGAGAGACGGTGAGCGACTGCGACTACTGTACGGTTGCGCATACCGTGGACCAACGCGTTCTGGATCTGCATCTCGGATTCCGTATCCAGTGCCGAGGTGGCTTCATCGAAAATGATGATCTCCGACTTCTTTAAGAAGGCGCGCGCAATTCCGATGCGCTGGCGCTGTCCGCCCGACAGCTTGCTGCCGCGTTCCCCTACGATCGTATCGTAACCCATCGGAAGCCGCATGATGAAGCCATGGCAGTGCGCCGCCTTGGCAGCCTTGAGGACGTTCTCGTCGCTCGCATCAGGCCAGGCAAGGCGAATATTCTCCAGCACTGTTCGATGCAGGAGGGTGATCTCCTGAGGCACTACTGCCAGGCATGCACGTAAACTGTCCTGGTTCACCTTTGTGACCGGCTGCCGGTCGATGAGGATCTCTCCTTTGTGCACGTCGTACAGACGCTGGATGAGATGGATGCAAGTTGACTTGCCAGCACCAGAAGGACCGACGATGCCTACTTTTTGACCGCTGGGAATGAAGAGATTTAGATCATGTATGGCGTCGCTCCCCTCGCCATATCCGAAGCAGACATTTCGAAACTCAATGGAGCCACCTCTCGGGATTAGAGGCGGCGCATCGGGTTCGTCCACCACTGTCTGAGCCTGTCCGATCACCTTGAGCGTCTCTTCGATAAAGCCGGCGTGCTGGACGGTATCGACCAGAGACAAGGCAATGTCCCGCGATCCGTGCAGGATGCGAAAGGTCAAGGCGCTGACGAGAACCACGTCGCCAGGCGTAATCTGCTGAGTGCTCCATAACCAGACGGCCCAGGAAAGCATTGTCCCAGCCATGATCCAAAGGGCGACGTCATGCAGCAGCCGTGCTTTTTCGGTATACATCCAACTCGACCGCTGGGCGTCTGCCTCCTGGTCGAATTCTCGGGCCAGTCTGTCCCATTCTCGTTGACGCGCTGAGAATGCTTTAACGGCCCACATATTGGAGATTACGTCCACGAGGTCGCCGCCAACACGATTGGCCCGCTCTGCATAGCGCCGATGCAGCGGGCGGCCACGCTCTCCGAATAAGATCAGGCCAGTTGTAATTGCGACGACCATGACGGCGAGTACGACCATCATGGCAAGACTCACCGTTGAAAAAAGAATGAGAGCACCGAAGAAGTCGATGCATGGCGGAAGGATGCGCCAGACGATTGTGTTGATCAGCGCACCCATGTTACCGGCCGTCATGGTGATGCGCTGACCCAACGATCCTGCCAGGTTCTCGGCAAAGTATCGCATGGGTTGGCCGTTCAGGTAATCGAATAGGTCTAGCCTCACGTCGACCCCTACGGCGACGGTGGTCCGACATCCCAGCCAGCCGACGACCCGCCAGAGGATGCTTTCGCTGGCAATGAGCACGAGGAAGAACGACAGGGCGGCCCAGACACTGGGGGTGTTTGACGTCCCCGCCATGGCATCGACCATCAATTTCATGACATACTGCACAGCGACGGCACATGAGGCTGCCGCAAGAACACCCGCGAACAGAATGCCGAACATGAAGGAGTGGGCGCGGATATAGCTGAGGATGAAGGCTCGTACCCCGGCAAGACGATGATCCATGTCTTTCCCGGGCTTGGTGTGCTTTGCGCCCCCTGATCGCGCAAGGGATCCGTCCTGCGACGACATGGTCTAACCGTGCCTCGATCCCAACAATCGCCCAGGCTCGAAGATCTGCCTTTGACGCTGCAACTCACGGGCGAGAGCGTCGTAAACCAGCCTTTCGCCGCTCACATCAAGAGCCGACAGCAGGCCGACCTTACAGATCCTGTCATTCTCCCAACCCGGGTAATCCAGCACCGGATACAGGCAAACCCCCCAAATCTCAGCGCCGCCTGCCAAGGCCAGTTCCACCTCCCCACAGACATAATGGAGCCAAGCAGCGCGCGCCGAACCTTCTGCCCCGGTTTCCGCGATCACCAGAGGCCGACCGTAGCGCTCATGTGCCTCCAATAACAATTCATGGAGTGGAATATAGGCGTGGTGTCCCAGGGGTATCGTCGATCCGTCCAGAGTCCATTGATTGTGCGGGTAATAATTCAAGCCAATGATATCGAGACAGTCGCCCGATCCGCCCAGATCGGTCTCTTTTAAGCCGGCGATGAGGTCGGTGGCTTCGAACTGATAGTCTCGATAGGTCTTAGCCTCGGTAACATCCTTCGGCCGAAGGCTCCGGGGGGCCACGTGGATCAAAGGTTCGGCCGTTATGAAGCGGGCCCGCGGTTCAACGTTTCTGATCGCCTTGATGGCTGCAATCGTTGCGCGAACCAACTGTCTCTTAAGTTCCCCTCCGCGGCCCCGCGTCGACGGGTTCATCTGCGCCTTGTCGCCGCCAGCCCACGACCAGAACGAAATCTCGTTCACCGGGCAATAAAACGGCGATGCCTCGCCGCTGTCGGCCACGATCTTTGCACTGGCGCCACAAAAAGCAGCAAAGCGTTCGACGAATTCTTCCGACCAGATGTCGATGTGGTCGGGCCATCCATAGTGGCAGAGATCCCAAATGACTTGCATTCCGCTGCTTGACGCAGCTCTGAGCATTGGCAAGGCACTCGACCAGTCGTAGCGTCCAGGCCGCCTCTCGATCAGATGCCACCGCAGCCCGTCTCGCACAGTAACGATGCCGATTGAGCGCAGTTGAAGATAGTCCTGCAACACGTGCTGATCATGTCCCGTAGACGCGAGGAGATCGAGTCGCCGGCGGTTTGACCGCCGATGAGAGGAGCATTCGAACCCGCCCCAGAAAAAGCTCTTGAAGGGCCCGAGTCGGCGGTCGCATTTGTGTATATCGTCCACGATCCGTTCCTTAAGCAAGACCTCGCTGAAGATGCCCGAAGTCAGGCTGCGTCCCTTCCTCGACTGTTGATGCCGAGGAAGGTCGACGGAAAATGGTGCGGCAGTGCAGAGTGCACGATCACCGCTTGGCCTGCTCACCTCCTTGTTTGAGCGTGAGGAAACGGTTGGTGGTGTCGGCGATATGGGCATCGATCCACGCGGCCATGGCAAGTTCCTCCTCCAGCGTTTCCTTGAGGGCAGGAATGGCCTTCTGGAACCCACCGGCTTCTGCCATGGTGATCAAAGATTTGTAGCTCGCTGCCTCAAAATTCTCGAAGGCGTAGTTGGCAAAGGTGTTCTTGAGGATCTCATCACCAGCCAGGCTGTGGCCGATCGCGCTCACATTGGCCATGATCTTCGAGGTCGTGTCCTTCAGTGTCGAGGCACTGTCGCCGAGGCTGTTCAGGATCTCGTCGAGGCGCTGAAGTTGGATTTCTGTCTCCTGCAAATGTTGCTGGAGCCTCTGGGACATTTCCGGATAGTTTTCCAATCGCTCGATCTGCCGGCTCATCAGGGAAATCGCTTCGCTCTCAAGGGCATGAGCGTTGTGAAGGCCGATCAGAAATATGTCGCGTGTCGTGTCACTAGCATTGGGCATGGAATTCTCCTTTGGTCTGTTTCCAGGCAAACAAGACTCCATGTGTCCCGTTCCAGATCGGGGTCACCTGACCTCTTCACGTAAATTGGCGCAGCTGAAAACCACGGTGGAGAAGGTTTATTCGTTCCGTTCTCAAGGAAGGAGACCGCCTTGAGCACAACAGCCATTTTAACATAATAATAGCCGTCTCCTTATCCCCCGGGGCAAACGCCGTCCGCGAAACCGGCAATCGAAGGACCCTCACATTGGTCCGGTTCCGCACCAACAATTCTGCCTGCAACAGGTTGCTTTTTCTGCCTGTTCCCGATCAGCAGGGCAGAACCTTTCACGCCCGCCAAGGTTTAAGTGCAGGAACTTGAGATGGTGGAGGTGACGTGTGATGCCAGAGAAAAGCAAACGGCCTTCAAACGGATCACTGTCGCGCCTGTTGGAATTTCAAAGGGCCTTGGCGTCCTTCAGCAAGGTCGCATCAACAGCAATGGAGCCAAGTCGCTTCCTTCAACACGCCTGCGGTCAGATCTCTCGGGTCACTCATATAAAACACACGAAGGTCCTGCAATATCGTCGCGATCAAGGTGACCTGTTGTTGGTTGCAGGCGTGGGATGGAAGCCCGGTGTAGTAGGAACCGCAACTCTCTCAACGGACAGCGCGACACCTGCCGGGCGTTCTATTCAGACTGCAGCTCCTGTTGAAGTGAGGGATCTTCCTAATGACCAAGAGTTCCGCAGTTCGAAACTCTTGGTGGAGCACGGCATCGTCTCGCTCCTCAATGTTCCCGTCATGATCGATGGCAACAACTGGGGTTTGCTGGAGGTCGATGCGGAAGAGCCACGAGCCTTCGATGAGGCTGACGTAACCTTCATGACCACTTTCGCTAACATGATTGGGGCGGCTCTCGCTCGTTACGAGTCGGAACAAAGATTGGTCATTCTCTCCCAGGAGCGGTCCAAGGAACGAGAGTTGTCCAAAACGCTCGTGACGGAGTTGCAGCACCGAACGAAGAACAATCTACAGACGATTATCGCCTTCCTCTCCCTCCTGAGACGGAATGCTGACTCGCAGAAGAGCCGGGACGACTTCTCAAGCGTGATGCATCGAGTTCATGCAATTGCAATCGCTCATGATCAGCTCTCCTTTGGGAAGGAAATGAGCCATGTCGATTTTGGCAGTTATCTTCGCTCCCTCTGCGCAAACATTGATCCCCGCCTTGATAATGTGGTTCTGGAGGTGTCTGCTGACCCTGCGCCTATGCCGTTAGACAAGGCCGTACCTGCCGGCCTCATCGTAAATGAACTGGTAACCAACGCATTCAAGTACGCCTTTGATGAAGGAGAGGCCGGCGTCATTCGAGTGTCATTCCTCCTAGACCAGCGGACTGGTGATGCTGTCGTGACTGTGGAAGACAACGGCAAAGGGATGAAGGACCCTCGAGAGGGGGGCTTAGGGCTCACCCTTATAGAAGCATTCGCTCGCCAACTCTCGGGCGTGGTAGAGCGATTGGACCTGTCGAAGGGCACTGGCTGCAAGGTGAGCTTCCCAGTAGCTTTGTAACCCCCTTCATTAGACTAAGTCCGCACGTTGATGCTGGCTAACGAATGATCGGGTGGGCTCAAGCCCCACTTTCTCCGGATCGACCAAACCCTCAGCCCTCCAGTGCCAACACCTTAAGAGATGCATGCAAATGAAGTGCAGCTTAACTTAGTCTCGACTCGAGTCGATTTTGAAACCTTGCCGGCTCATGGCGAATTCTCCAGTGGCGCTCACCCGCATCGGCGCCGGCCGGCAAGGCCGTCTCCATCATTGTCCATGGGGTCTTGCCGGCACGCATTTCTCGAATTTGGAAAGCATGCAAGAGGAGCAATCTCGTGAACCGACCAGCCGTCCATGTGTCTCGCCGCGCAGCCGCTTTGTCCGAGAATGAATTTGCGGAAACGTCCGCCGGTGTCCACAGCGAATACGTGTTCAAGCCAGGTTCCCCTGTTCTGGTCCCGATTGACTATGCTGGCTTTGCCGTCGCAACCATCATGGCTCTCGGGCCTTTGTCAGCATACGCTGTCGGTTTCTAATCTTTTGATTGGTCGCCGCGCCTTCAGGTGGCCGCAGGCCAAAACGTGAACTGTCGATAAGCGCGAAACTCTATATCCTCCCGCACGCTCTTGAAGCCGGATGCCGCAGGCGCTGGTGGGATGTGGTCACAATCGATACTCGACCTCGACCACCACCTTCGGCTCCGTTTATATGATCCTCTCTCCCGCACCCCTTTTTCGGAACAGTTCGCCGCCTTCACGGTTCGGTCTCATCATCATCTACAGGTCCCATTCAATGCGAGAGGATCTCTTGGACTGTTTGGTCATTGGCGGAGGCCCCGCAGGGCTAACCGCAGCGCTCTATCTGGCGCGGTATCATCTGTCTGCACTTGTCCTGGATCACGGCGAAAGTCGTGCCAGCTGGATTCCCATCACACACAATTATCCGGGATTTCCCGACGGTGTCTCCGGAAAAGAGTTGCTTAACCGACTAAGGCAGCAAGCGCGAAAATATGGTGCGGTAATAAGACAGGACGAGGTGGTGGGCCTGGCGCGACAAAATGGATGCTTCGACGCGGAATGCAGCAGCTCGACGCTTTTGCGGAGCCGCACCGTGCTTTTGGCGACGGGGGTAGAGAATGTCCGACCGGCCCTTAGCGAGGAGGTTCATGCACAGGGTCTCGCCCGCGGACTACTCCGCTACTGCCCAGTCTGCGACGGGTTTGAGATAACGGATAAGCGGGTCGCGGTCCTCGGAACCGGAGAGCGCGCCTTCAGCGAAGCTATGTTTTTGCGGAGCTACACCAGCTCTGTAACCTTGATCAGTGCCCAACGAGATCATGAGATCTCTGCAGACCAGCAAGAGCGTTTAAACCTTTGCTCCATTGCTTTGGTCCCTGGGCCTTGTCTAACCATACATCTGCTCGGTCGCGAGATCGAATTAACTGTCCCGACCGGCACCGCCACATTCGACAGCCTTTACCCTGCACTCGGCACCAAGATCAGGTCTTCGCTCGCGAGGGAGCTTGGGGTCAACATGTCTGCTGACGGATGCATCTTGGTGGATAAGCAACAACGGAGTTCGCTACCGGGTCTCTATGCAGCTGGGGATGTGGTCTACGGCCTTGACCAAATCTGCGGCGCGACAGGTCAGGCCGCCATGGCTGCCACCTCGATCCGCAATGATCTCTGCCATGAGCGCCAACTCTTACGCGCTTCCGATGCGGAAATTTGAACGTGATCGGTGCCCCTCAACCCGTTCCAGCTTGCTGATCGAGCAACGTGCGGATTTTCGTAGCTAATTGACTTTGGGTAACCGGCTTCTGCAGGAGATGAACTCCCTCATCAAGTCGACCGTGGTGGACGACTGCGTTCCGGGAATAACCCGTCATGTAGAGGATTCGCAGCGCTGGCCGGAGTTCTGCAGCTCGTTTGGCAAGCTCACGCCCGTTCATGCCGGGCATCACCACGTCGGTCAGCAAGAGATCAATACGCCGAGAGGTCTGTTCCAGGACTGCGAGCGCGCTCTGGCCATCTGGTTTTGCGATCACCTGGTAGCCGAGGGTGAGCAGCACCTCCATGAGATAAGAACGTAAGTCTGGATCATCTTCCACCAAAAGAATGACTTCTCCCTTCTCCGCGTCAGCAACGGCCTCGGCGGGGACTTCCTCTTCCATTTCCGCTGCGGGAGAGTATCTCGGAAAATAGATCTTAACTGTCGTTCCCTGATCCACCTCGCTGTAGATTTTTACGTGCCCACCCGACTGCTTCACGAACCCATAGACTTGGCTGAGCCCTAATCCTGTTCCCTGACCCACTTCCTTGGTCGTGAAGAAGGGTTCGAAGACGCGGTCGGCGACCTCTGGTGTCATGCCGGAGCCTGTATCACTTACGCAGATGAGGACAAACTGACCCGGAGAGACTTCCGGATTGGCACGACAATAGCTTTCATCAGCAAAGACGTTGGTGGCTTCGATTGTGATCTTTCCGCCGCCAGGCATTGCGTCACGGGCGTTGATTGCAAGGTTTACCAACGCTGATTCCAGATGGCTGACATCCGCCTCGATGCGCCACAGCCCAGCGGAACCAACGACCTCCATGTCTATCATTTCCCCCAAGGAACGCTGAAGAAAGTCAGCCGTGCCTGTGAGGAAGCGATTTACATCGAGTGGCTTTGGATCAAGCGCTTGACGGCGGGAGAAGGCAAGAAGCCTGCTTGTTAAGGCTGCCGCGCGCTGAGCACCGCGCATCGCATTACTGATGGCTCTATCGAGGTTCGAATCCGAGACACCGCGTGCTTTTCGCTGCGCTGTCTCGAGGTTGCCAAAAACAATCATCAACAGATTGTTGAAGTCGTGTGCAATGCCCCCGCTGAGCTGACCGACGGCCTCCATCTTCTGAGAGACGGCGAGCCGTTCCTCTGTCGCCCTCAGCAACTTCTGTGCTTCCATTCGCTCGGTTATATCGCGGGTAATTTTGGCAAACCCGATGAGCTCGCCAGCCTCACTGGTGATGCGGTCCAGGACGACGAGGGCCCAGAACTTGGTGCCGTCCTTGCGAACTCTCCAGCCTTCAGCCTCGTAACGCCCCTCTCGGGAGGCACTCTCAAGGGCTTTAGTTGGAAGCCCAGCAGCTTGGTCGTCATCGCTGTAAAAGCAGCTGAAGTGCTGGCCAATGATTTCCTCAGGGGAATAGCCCTTGATCCTCTGGGCGCCTTGGTTCCAGGTGACGATCTGCCCAGAAGGATCAATTTGGAAAATCGCGTAATCGATTACGGCTCCGACAAGCTGCCTGTATTGCGCCTCACTATCGACCAGCCGCCGCCGCGCCTCTTCCCGCTCCGTCATGTCGCGTGTGACCTTGGCGAAGCCAATGAGCTCGCCACTTTCATCACGCACGGCGTCAATCACCGCCAGCGCCCAGAACCGAGCTCCATCCTTCCGGATCCGCCATCCCTCGGCTTCGAACCTCCCGACCTTTCTTGCAGCCTCTAAGGCTCGCTGAGGCACCTGCTGTTCTTGATCTTCTGGGGTGAAGAAACTGGAATAGGGTCGACCGATGATCTCTGCCGCCTGATAGCCTTTCAGCCGCATCGCACCGGAGTTCCAACTCACGACGTTGCCATCGAGTGAAATCATATAGATGGCGTAGTCGACGACGCTGTCGACGAGGAGCTGGAGCCGACGAGCGGTGTCCAAATCTTCAATTCTCTTGGTAGGCATGCATCCCCGCAATTCAGGCAACCTCATCTGAGCTTTACCGCAGGCAACTGAATAAGCCATGAGGGAAACTCCATTAGAGGATCCGAAGTTGCCGAACCTCGTAGTCGCTATCGGCATGAAGCATCCCCTGTGCCACCACATCTGAAGATGTTGCGCGGAGATGAAGAAATCTAGCAATCTCTTCCTAGACTGAGGGGGGAGACAATGCCGTTGCGATCATCAGGGCTGCCGGGCGTCACAAATCCGTTCGGAGTAAGATTCATGATGCTGAGTTCAAAGGGCAATGTAACCTGTTCGGTCACAGCCGAAGCGTTGTCAAAGCTTCAGAGTCCCCATGCGCTTCTCGATTGGCTTACCGCCTTCGCGCAGCATCGGGCGGCGATCGAAGCTGCTGCCGTTGCAAAGTTCCGGTCAGGGCTGCAGCAGTCAGGCGGCACGATCGTCGTGGATGCCGATGATGTGTCACTAGGCTGGGATCACTAAGACTTAGCAGGATTCCTGCCTACTCCTCAGGTCTCCTTCACGCGTCCGAATTCGCGAGAATTTGAGGTGCAGAGCAGGAGGCCAGAGAGTCGAGTTGCTTAGCATCTGTATTCCTATCGGTAGAAGCAGCGCCCGCTGCACTTCGCGATTCTGCTGCCAGGCATCCTGTTAAAACCCCTTCTAGGCTGATCGAGGCGCTGATAAGCTTACGGCATGCTGACTTGGTACCGCTCCAGATAGCGGGGAAGGACGATGTGACACAGCGGGTCTCCTGAACACGTGCGGCAGGTGATCATGTGGTTTGCAACTGGGGCACTTCTCCTCCTGCCGCTATTCGCGCGGGGTCGGAAGCCCTCGGACAAGGTGGTGCTCTATGTGCATGGCTGACGACGACAAGAGCAAGCGAGGACAGCAGGACCGTAGCAGGGTGGCTGGTGAAGAAGCCTACGAGGTCCGATACTTCGAGCGGTGAGGTTAAAGGCCTAGCTTTTAGGGGCGAATAGCCCCTAGTTTGAGCGAAATCATCTGCCCTGAGTATGGATCTCCCATCCCAACGGAAACCGCAATCCAAGCCGCAATACCTGCCTCCGACCCGCAACGGGCTGCTGCGGCCAGGCAGGGGCTGCTGCTGGTCTTCGGCGCAGCACTGGTCTGGAGTTTTGGGGGAGCCATCGCGCGCGGGCTTGAGATCTCAGACCCTTGGACGACTGTGGCTTGGCGATCCTTCTTTGCCTCAGTTTTCCTGCTGGGATTCATGCTGTGGCGCGACGGCGCCGCCGGGACCATGCGGCTGTTTCGCACCATGGGCTTTCCAGGGGTCGGTGTGGCGCTTTGCTTCGCCATCGCCTCTATCTCCTTTGTGGTGGCGCTCGGTTACACCAGCGTCGCCAACATTCTCCTGATGCAGGCCGGCGACGGGCTGGCTCTCCTGATTGCCGTCGCCTTTTCCTCCGCAACAGTGATCACGCGGCGGTTTTCCAGCGTGCGGATGACGCCAG